>NZ_QWLA01000059.1 GCF_003574095.1 Calidithermus roseus | reverse complement strand
CGCCGGACACCTCGAGCGGGCGAGGGGGAGGCGGGGGATATCGGGCATCCACTGGGGGTTGGCACAGCGGGAAGCCCTCCTTATACTGGCCGGGTTCCAGAGAGGAACCCCCGGCCGCAGCCAACGAGTCCCATGGGTGCCCTGCGGCCGGGGTTGGTTTTGTGAGCCTAGCGGGGGCTGAGCTGGGCGAGCAGGTCCCGCAGCAGGTCGCGCAGCTCCTTGTCGTTGTCGGCCAGCTTGAGGGCGATCGAGGCCATGTCGCCGGTCGCCTGGGCCACCTGGCGCTCCACCGCGCCCAGCCGGTCGTTGAAGGCCCCGAGCAGGCCGGTGACCAGGGCGTAGAGGCTGCCCTCGGCCTCCTCGTCGTCCGGCAACAGCTCCACACTGCGCAACCCCCGCTCGGCCGCCGCGAAGCGCCCCTCCAGGTGACTCAGGCGCAGCTCGAGGCGCCCCAGCCGATCCCCGAACTCGCCCAGCCGCTCGTTCAGGCGGGCCAGCTCCCGCGCCAGGGCGTCGTCCTGGGGGTCCCGGGGGGCCCCGGCATCCGGCCCCTCCGCCTGGCGGGGCGCGGGCGGTTCCTCCCTGGCGGGCCCACGCTTTGCCGGAGCCTGCAGCAGCGCGGCGTAGGGCTCCGGCAAGACCGGCGCCTCGCCCCGCTCGCGGCGCTGGCGCAGCGCGTCGAAGTGCTCGTGGATGGGCGGGGTGGCCTGACCCCCCTGCCCCGACCGGTACTCGGTGGCCAGCTCGTGCAGCGCGGCCAGCAGCAGCGGCAGGTCCGCGCCGCCGACCCGCCCGTCTTTTGCCTCGAGGTCACCCCCCTCGGCCCGGATGCGCTCGACGGCCCGGCGCAAGCTGCGCTCGCTGTAGCCGCTGAGGCGGGAGAGCTCGCCGAGGGGGACGGTGGGGGCTGCGGTCGTGTGCGGTAGCGAGGGTTTCATGGGACCATTCTGCCGCGAAGGCCGGCGCGCCGCCCCCGCCGGTTCTCATCTTGGCGCGGCGCAGCGGGGGACGCGGAGGCTAGGCTGGGGGCGTCCCCCCCGGCGCCCGGGCACGGCCCGCGCCGGGGGGCTCGGAGGCGAGATGCAGAGTGAAACCCACCCCTTACCCGAGACCGCGGCGCCCCTGCTGCTGAGGAACTCCGACCCGGTGCTGATGATGGCGCCGGACGACCTCGAGGAGAGCCCCGAGCAGGCCCGCCGCCGCTACGACCCCCAGGAGTTGGAGGCGCTCAAGGCCAGCGTCCGCCGCTACGGGGTCATCGTGCCGCTGCTGGTGCAGGACCAGGGGGGCCAGCGGCTGCGGGTGATCTCGGGCCACCGCCGCCTGCGGGTGGCCCGCGAGCTGGGCCTGCAGGTGCCCTGCCTGCTCAGCCGCACGCCCTTCCGGGGGGCGGCCGAGGCCGAGCTGGTGATGGCGGCCAACCAGCAGCAGCCCCTCGACCCCTTCGAGCTGTTCTGGACGGTGCTGCGGGTCACCTGGGAGTACCACCGCGAGCTCTACGACCCCGCGCTCTCCCTCGAGCAGTGGATGGACCTGCTGCGCTACGTGCTCGACCCCGGCGCCGCGCCGCTGGAGGGGCAGCCGGAGTGGCTGCGCCTGCGCTACCGTGAGGTGATGGAGTCCCTCGACGCCGACCTCAAGGCCTTCGGCCTGCCCGCCGCGCAGCTGCGCGACCGGCTCATCCGCTACCGGGCGATGCTGCCGGTGGTGCAGCGCGCGCTGCGCGAGGGGCGGCTGAGCTGGGAGGGCGCCCGCAGCTTCAACGGCTGGGTCAAGCGCGCCCGGCGGCTGTTCCCCGAGCACCCGGCCCTGGGCGAGGAGGCGCTGTGGGCGCTGGCGCAGAGCCTGCAGGCGCTCAGCCTGCGGGAGCTGCGCGAGGCGCTGCAGCGGGAGCTGGCGCGGCTGGGGGCGCCGCGGCGCGAGGCGTCGGAGGCCGAGCGCACCATCCGGCGGCTCTACCGCCGCACGGCGCGCCTCGAGCAGGACCGCCGCCAGGAGGTGCGGGAGCGTCTGCGGCTGCTCGAGCAGGAGCTCAAGGACATCGAGGCCCTCCTCGAGCAGCCCTGAGCACCCCTGCTGGCGACGTCGCCCATAGAGGGTTTTTGCTGTGCTGAACAGCAAAAACCCTCTTTCTTACCCCTTTCATAAAACGCTCATTTTAGTGATTTGGTGATATCTAAAATGTCAATAGGAGATTCCTATGGAGCGCTACGCCGGACGGATGGTCTACCCCTTGCTCCTGGCCTACGTGGCCGCGCTGGTGGTGAGCGCGGGCCACCTGGCGCAGTGGTACGCCCTGACCTCGGGGGGCTTGCCCGGGTGGTTCGCGCTGGGGCTGGCGGTGAGCCTCGAGCTGACCGCGTTTCTGTTGTCGCTGATCTCCAACCTGGTGCCGCGCGCACGCTGGGCGGTGGGCGGGGCGTTGGCCGCGCTGGGGCTGGTGTGGGGGGGGAACCTGCTGGCGATGGCCCGGGTGCCCGGCATGGCCGGCTGGGAGGTCTTCCTGCAAAGCCTGTTCGTGCCCGTCTCGACGCTGGTGGTGGGCAAGGTCATCGGCGAGCTGCTGCGGCTGCAGGGGACGGCCCCCGGCCGCCCCGCCGCAGAACCCCCCCGCGAGGCGGCCCCGTCGGCGCTCAGGGCCACTCCTGTCGGAGACGGGGGCGAGCCCGTGCGGCACGCCGTGCCGGCCCACGACGGCCCCGAGCGCCGGGGCGAGCCCGCGAGGGAGGGGGACCTGGCCTTCCTCCAGCAGGCCAGCCGGATCACCCGCACCCGCATCGAGGTGGCCGAGTCCATCGAGCACGGCGTGGCGCTGCTGGAGGGCCTGCCCCCCCAGGCCCGGCGGGCGCTCCAGCTCATCGAAGAGGGCCAGAGCAGCCGCGGCGAGCTCATGCGCGCGCTGGGGGTCGGCCTCGTCGAGCTCAGCGGCATCGTGGGCGCGCTCGAGGCCCGCGGGCTGGTGCGGGCCAACGGCCTCGGCTGGGAGGTGCGCCGGTGAGCCCGGGCTACGGCCGGGCCGCCGCTGTGCTGCTGCTGGCGACCGTCGCGTTCGCGGCCGCCCAGCCGGGAGGGACCGCGCCCGTGTCAGCCGGCCACGAAGGTGTAGGGCCGCAGGCCCTCCCGATAGGGGATCGTCCACCGGTGGACCCCCGGCAGCTCTACCGCCTGGTGCAGGCCTACTACGGCACGCCCTACCTCTGGGGCGGCACCGACCCGCGCGTGGGGCTCGACTGCTCGGCCTTCGTCCAGCGCATCTACGCCCACCTGGGCTGGCGGCTGCCGCGCACCGCCCTCGAGCAGTACTCCCGCCTCCCGCCCGTCACCACCGCCTACCTGCTGCCGGGGGATCTGGTGTTCTTCCGCGCGTCGGGTCGGCCGGTGGACCACGTGGGCCTGGTCCTGTGGGACGGCCTGATGGCCCACGCCAGCCAGGCCCGCGGGGGCGTGGTGGTCGAGCCCCTGAGCCGCTACGCGAGCCGCTACATCGGGGCCCGCCGCCCCCTGGCATTCTCCTATCAGAGAATTAAATATTGACCTCTCGGGCGGCTCGGGCTAGCATGGGGCTGTGGTCCGCCTGGATGTGCCAACGGAACCCCGTGTCCAGGTCCCCTGCTTGCTGTCGGGAGCCAGGGGGGCAACGGAGGTCACACAGCCCGCCGGGGGAACCCATGCTCCCCGGCTAACCCCGCGCTCCAGGGCCAGCCGCACCGCGCCCCTTCCTGGGCGGCCGGCGGCCAGCGGTACAGGGCGTGCGGGGGCGACTGCCCGACAGGCGGCGGCGGCGACTCCTCGGGTAGGCCCCGCCCCCACGCATTCGAGCCTTGCCGTCCCGAGGCGCGTCGCAAGCCTCCCAGGGCTGGCCCGGCCCGTCAAAGAGGAGGTACGTGGTGGGGTCAAGGTGCCCGGGCACCAGGGCTTTGCTGGGGTTTTATCCCGGCGCGAGGATTGACAGAGGATTGACAGGCGCATGGGATTGACAGGCCGGGCTAGAGCCCGGCCTGTCGCTTGTTTCATTTAACTGACATCCTCCCCGTTCTTCAGAACGGTGGCCAAGCCGGGGCATCCACGAAAGGAGTTCTGTGATATATATAAATACTATAGGAGTATAACCCCAAGGAGCTGACATGAGGCACAGTGCGATTCCCCTGCAGCCGCTCCCCGAAAGAAGCCCCGCCCTGGCCCCCAGCCAGCGCCAGCTGAGCCAGCTGGTGGAAGAGTTGCTCGAGCGGCACCCCGACTGGACGCCCGAGGCTATCCGCCGGGCATTGTTTTTGCGCGGCCTGGCCGCCGACCCCCGCCTGCTGCGGGCTGAGGTTGAGGCTCAGGGCGGCGGTTACGCCGACTTTTTGCCGATGCGGCTGGTTAAGGAGCGGCTGGGGCTCAGGTGATGAGCGAAAGGAACCAGGACCTGCGCGCCCAGCGGCACCTGTCGCTGCGCCGCTGGCGGGCCTTCGCCGGGCGCAGTCTGATGGAGTACGTCGGCGAGTTTCCCCCTCCGCCCCACGCGCTGGAGGAGATCGTCGGGGGCGACTGGGAGGTGCTGGAGGTCGACCACGGCCACGGAGGAGCCGCGCTGCTGCGCTGTGGGGCGGACTACCTCGTGGCCACCCCCTACGGCTGGCTGCACCCCGGTCCCATCCGGGGCCAGCCCACGCTGGCGGAGGTGCGAGCGGAGCTGGGGCTGGAGCGCTACCACGACCCGCTGGTGCTCGAGCGGCTCAGTGCCCTCTGATCAGGACGCCATCCCTTCGCAGTGGGCTATGCGGCTATCGGAAGACTTGGGTGATTGGGGGGGCTGGAGTATCGGAAGAGTTGGGTGATTCACGATAGGGCGGAGGGCATCGAGGGCGTTCTGAAGGGAATAAACCCAAATTTTCCGGCGCGGCGGGGTGGGCAGCAAAGGGCTATCGGAAGACTTGGGTGATTTGCCCCTCGGGCTATCGGAAGACTTGGGTGATTGGGGGGGCGGAAGTATCGGAAGACTTGGGTGAAAACTATCGGAAGACTTGGGTGATTTGCCCCTCGGGCTATCGGAAGACTTGGGTGATTGGGGGGGCGGAAGTATCGGAAGACTTGGGTGAAACTATCGGAAGACTTGGGTGAAAAGCTGGAATTCAGCCCTCCAGCACGCACGTGACCCCCCGCGCTGTTGTTGACATTCATTAATTTTGAATTTCCTTAAAGACCAAAAACAACAACAGGGCCAGAGCCGGCGCTGCGGTGCTGTTGGGGTGTCGGTGTTGGGGTAAACTTCAACTGACGATGAACGATTCACGGCCCGCCCGGCGACGTGAGCGCGAGATCACCTCCCACATCGACGAGGGCAACATTGCCTTTCTCGGTCTGATCAGCGTGCAGGAGCGCATTCCAGAGGGTTTCACGCGCTGGGATCTCGAGTTCGAGTTCCAAGGCAGGCGGGCCTCGATCACCTGCCGCGGCAACCCCGACTACGGCGGGGTGCCCCACGGGCTGGACAACGACGTGAGCCTCGCGGTGCTGGCGCTGTACCAGCGCTTCGGCTGTCCGGCCGACGGGGTGATCGTGACCACGGCCTACCAGCTGCTCAAGCTGATCGGCCTCGACACCAGCGGCTACTACTACAGGGCTCTCGAGCGCAGCCTGGGGCGGCTGACCCACACCACCTACACCGCCCGCGAGGCCTGGCGGGAGGGTGGGCGCTGGGAGAGCAAGCAGTTTCGCTATCTCGAGAAGGTCCACGCCACCGGCACGGGCGAGGGCGACGGCCTCGACGGCAAGACCGTGCTGAAGATCGAGCTGGGCAAGGAGATCGCCGCCAGCGTGCGCGCGCGCTACATCAAGCCGCTGGACCTCGAACTCTTGGCCAGCCTCAAGCGGCCGCCCACCCGCGGCCTCTACCGCCTGCTCGATGGGCGGCGCTTCGCGGCGGGGGGCGCGGCAGTGCGCGTCTTCGAGGTGGGGCTTCTCGAGTGGGCCGACACTTGCAAGATCCTCGACAAGCGGCCCGAGAAGATCCGCCGCACCCTGCAGGGCGCCCACGAGGAGCTCATCCAGCGCGGTTACCTCGAGGGTGTGGAGTACGTGGGTCGGGGCAAGAAGCAGCGCATCCGCTACCACTTCGCCCCGCTGCAGCCGGTGCCGGACCCTGCCGGGGTGGAGCTGCTGCTGGCGCAGGGTCTGTCGCTGCCAGTGGCCCAGCGCTACGCCCGCGAGTACGACCTCGAGCACCTGCGCGCGCGGGTGGCGCTGTACAGCGCGATCCTCGAGCAGGGCTATCGTCCGCGCAACCGGGCCGGGTTCCTGGTGGATGTGATCAAGGACGCCCAGGGCAAGTACGCCAACCCCGCCGACTTCGCGGCGCGGCGGGCAAGGCCCGCCGCTGCGGCGCAGGGTGGGGGTGAGGAGGGTGAGGCCGACGCGCTGGCGGTGTGGAGGGCTATGGCTGCGGAGGAGCGCATGAACCACCTCAAGACGGTGTGCGGGATGGTCTTCAAGAGACACTTCGCCCCGCGCGACTTCGAGCTGCTGTTTGAGGCCCTTGACGAGGGCCGCCTCGAGGCCGACGCTTTCTACCGCGAGTTGCTGGCTCACTCGGCGCCGCGCAAAGCAGCTGCGCTGGCAGCGCGGCTGCGGGAGGGACTGGGGGGCTGACCCCGGCGCCCCGAGCAGCTCAGCCCTGCTGCAGGGGGGCGTGCTCCTCGATCCGGCGCGCCAGGCCTCGAGGCCTGGCGCTTTGGTGGTACAATTTCTCCTGATAGGAGGTAAGTATGGAGAAGATCAAGGTTGCGCGGCTAGCCCTGGGCAGCAAGGCCCCCTACTTCACGCCGGGGCTGTGGGCCCTGAAGCTGGTCTCGACCGAGGCGGTGCCCACCATGGCGGTCGACGAGGGGTGGCGTTTGTACGTCAACCCCTCCTTCGCGGACAAGCTCAGCGAGCGCGAGCTCGTGGGGGTGCTGTGGCACGAACTCGAGCACCTGCTGCGGGCCCACCACGCCCGCGCGCGGGAGATGGGGGTGGACCGCCGGACCCACCGGCTGTGGAACCTGGCCACCGACGCCGCCATCAACGACGGGGCGCAGGAGCTGGGCTTCACCCTCCCCGAGGGGGTTATCTACCCCGAGCGCCTGGGCCTGGAGCCCGGCGGGCTGGAGGAGGCGTACTACCGCGCCCTGCTCGAGCAGGCCGAGGAGGACCCCTTCCAGGGGGAGGGGGACGGCCTCGAGGGCGGGGTGGGCGCTGAGGGCGACGGCGCCTCCCCTCCCCCAGACGCGGCCGAACCGGGCCGGCCCTCCGCGGCCGCCTGGGACCACGGCTCGGGGGCGGACGGCCTCGAGCGGCCCTGGGAACTGCCCCGCGACCACGCCGAGCACCCCGCGGTGGGCGAGGTGCAGGCCGCGCAGCTGCGCGAGGAGGTAGCCCGGCGGGTCCTCGAGCACCACCGCTCGCGCGGCACTCTGCCCGCGGGGATGGTGCGCTGGGCCGAGGGGATCGTCAACCCCGTCGTCCCCTGGCAGCGGATCCTGCAAAGCCGCGTGCGCGAGGGGTTGCGGCGGGTGCAGGGGCGCACCCGGGCGACCTACGAGCGGCCTCACCGTCGCCAGGCCGCTTTCGGGCGGGTGCTGATGCCAGGGAGCTACGACGTGCGCCCGCGGGTGGCGGTGGTCATCGACACCTCGGGCTCGGTCAGCGACCGAATGCTGGCCCAGGCCCTCGCCGAGGTAGACGCGCTGTTGAGCCGGGTCGGCGCCGAGGTGTGGGCCATCGCGGTGGACGCCGCCGCGGCCCAGGCCCAGAAGGTCCGCCGCGCCCGCGAGGTCGTGCTGCTGGGCGGCGGGGGCACCGACATGCGCGTGGGCATCGAGGCGGCCCTCGAGCTGCGCCCGAAGGTGGACCTGGTGGTCGTCCTCACCGACGGCTTCACCCCCTGGCCCGCCGAGCCCCCGCGGGTGCCGGTCGTGGCCGGGATCTTCGGCGATGCCGGAACCTTCACGGGGGCCTACGCGGTGCCGGAGTTCATCAAGGCGGTGACGATCCCGCCTGGCGCCTAACTAAAAAGCCACAGCCACGGACAGGGGGCGGGGCTTTAGCCCCGCCCCCTCCTGCGCCGGCTTACCCCGCGCCTGTGGGAGGGGCTCAGGCGTCCTCCCCACCCCCGGCCTCCAGCTCCCGCAGCGCATCGGCCAGCAACCCCTCGACGCGCCGCAGGCGCTCGGGGCTCAGCCTCACGTCCCGCACGCGCTGCTGGAGGCGCGCCAGTGTCTGGCGCAGCTCGAGGGCCGCGGGGCGCTGCTCCAGGCGGCGGACCCGCTCGCGGATCTGGCTGAGGCTCAGCCCCCGCACGGCCGCTTCCAGCAGCTGCGCGCGCGCGTCAGGCTCCTTCACCCGGGCGACGGCCAGGGCCAAGGCTAAATTGTGACACGTGAACGGACGAATGATATCACTAGTAATATCATATCGGGGAGTGGCAGATGGGGCAGCTTGAAAAGCTCATCGAAAAAATGCGCCGTCTGCCACCGGAGATGACCTATGAGGAAGTGGCAAAGGTGCTCATCGCCCACGGCTGGTGCGAAGTCCGCTCTAAAGGCAGCCACCACGTGTTCCGACATCTCGATGGGCGCATGGTCACGATCCCTAAAGTGGGCGGAAAAGTCGTAAAAACCACATACCTCAAACAGGTGCTCAAGCTGATAAGTGGGGAGTAATGCCATGAAGAATCGCGTTGAGCGTAAGCCCCTGGAGTACTATCTAGGCTTGCGTTACCCCGTCACCCTGATTCCCGAGGCCGAAGGGGGTTACACCGCTATGGTCAACGACCTTCCGGGCTGCGTCTCGGTGGGGGAGACCGTGGAAGAGGCCATGGCGATGATCGAGGACGCCCGCCGCCTGTGGCTCGAGGTGGCCTACGAACACGGCGATGACATCCCGCTGCCCTCCAGCGAGCGCGAGTACGGCGGCAAGGTGCTGGTGCGGATGCCGCCCAGCCTGCACCGGCGTTTGCTCGAGGGGGCCGAGGCCGAAGAGGTAAGCCTGAACCAGCACATCGTCTCGCTTCTCTCGGAAGCCAGCGCCGTGAATGTGGTGCGGCGAGAACTTGGGACACTACGGGCCGAGGTGAAGGCTTTGCGTCAACGTATGGACGAGTATCCGGCCGGAAACACCTGGGTGGAGGCTTTGAGTCGTATGGCCGCGCGTCAACCTACACCGTCGGGTGAAGGCTTTATGGCCGCGCAAGCTTTTGCCCGCTACACCCGTGTGGATGATTATGTCGTCCAAGGCTGAACCCAACATCCAGCTTCCTACGCCTGAGGAATACAACCGGTTCGTGGAGGGGCTAGGGCTACGGCGAGTGCGCCTGATAGAGGCGCACATTCGGGCGCTTGAGCCTATGCCCGATCCCACAGCCAGTGAGGTTGAACTCGAGGAAAGCTACACCTTCAATCCCGTAGACGGCGGTTTCGAGGCTGTGGGCAGCTTTCGCCTGAGAATCGCCAACCGCGAGACGCAAGCTGAACAGGGCGTGGTGGAAGTCAGCTTCGGCTTCCTGTATGCAAGTGAGCGTAACCCCGCCGCTGGCGGCTTCGAAGGCTACTTCCAGGTGTTCAAGGAGGTGAATTTGCCCATCAACATGTGGCCCTTCGTGCGGGAATTCGTACACAACGCGATGTCGCGTATGGACTGGCCACCGTTCACCCTGCCTCTGCGCAAAGTGGGTCCGGCACCGGCCCGCGCCCGGTCCAGGTCGAGGTCTAAAGCTCGCACCCCATAGCGCTCGGCTGTGTAAACCACCCCGCGCCAGCGGAGGCCGCTCTCGTTCGACTTGCCCTCCAGGCTGTCCAGCTGGCGGCCCCCCTTGAACCGGGGCCGTCCGCGCTTGCCCAGGAGCCATCCCTACGGGGGTGCACGAACAGCTGGGATAGGCTCTCCCCCGGGGCCCGAAGCATGGCCGCGGCCATGCCCTCGGCCCGTTTTACCCGCCGTGTGTCGCCCAGCTCGGCCTCCGCGAAATGCAGGCTGGCCCATTGAACCGGATCCTCGGGATGCAGTTCCATCGTCTCGAACCATACAGGGTAGGGCTAAAGCCAGGGGCTTGCGGCGGCCTACTTTGGTCAGGCAGGACGTTGGACCGCAGGACGAAAGCCTGGATTCTCATGAGTAAATCCGATCTGGGTTTGATATAGCGTAGACTGCCGTCGATGCGATCGCTCGTGCTGAACGCCGCGCTGGTGTGCCTGCTGTGCCTGGGACTGGGGTCTGCCCCGGTGGCCGCCTGCGGGGCCATCCGGGAGGAGATGTGGGTCAAGACCGAGCGCTACGCCCGGAGGGTGGGCCTCGAGCCCGAGCTGCTGGGGGCGCTGGTGTGGGTGGAGAGCCGCTACTGCGTGCAGGCCGTCTCGCCCGAGGGCGCGCGGGGGCTGGGGCAGCTGATGCCGGCCACCGCGCGGGGGCTGGGCATCCCGCCGGACCGGCTGCACGACCCCGACTGGAACCTGTGGGGCGCGGCCCGCTACCTGCGCTCGCTGTGGGAGGCCTTCGGCGACTGGCCGCGGGCCCTGGCGGCCTACAACGCCGGGCCCACCGCGGTGCGCAGGTATGGGGGCATCCCTCCCTTCCCCGAGACCCGCCGCTACGTGCGGGACGTGCTCTACGTCTACGGCTGGCTCAAGCGCAGGGGGGGCGCGTGAGCGGGGCGGTGGTCTTCTCGCGGCTGAGCCCCCAGCGGCTGCTGCTGGGGATAGCGTGGGCCCTGGCCTGCCTGGGCGCGCTGGGCTGGTTCACCTTCCGGCAGATGGAGGCCAACCGGGCGCTCCTGGAACGTGCCGGCTGGAGCGCCTACCTCAAGGCGCACAGCACGGGGGCGTTCTACTGGCGCTGCCTCAACCAGCCCACCTGCGCTCAGGCACTACAGCGCGGCACGCTGGGCAACGCCGAGATCACCCTGACCTTCATGGCGCTGGTGGTGGGGCTCTCCCCCATTCTCAAGCGGCGCAAGCTCCAGCCGCGCAAGACCCTCACCCAGCGCTGGGCCAACGAGCATGACATCGCCCCCCTCGTCGAGCGCCGCCGCCCCGAGCAGATCGTCGACGCAGCGCTCAAGGGCATGACCCCCTCGACCCTCACCGGCTACCTGGGGGTCTGGACCGACCCCGACAACCCCAAGAAGCGCTACTTCCTGCGCCCCACCAAGCGCCTCAACGACGTGCACTCGATCACCTACGCCGGCACCGGCGGCGGCAAGACGGTGGGCAGCTTCCGCCCGCGCATCGCCCTCGACGCCGCCGAGGGCAACATCGCGGTGGTGCTGGACACCAAGTACCCCAACCCCAACGACTCCTACCTGGACATGCGCGACTACTTCCGGGCCTTCGGCCGCCAGGTGGTGATCATTAACCCTTTTGAGCGGGGCGACGGCATCCAGATCCCGGTGCTGGCCGAGGTGAAAGGCTACGACCAGGCCCTCGACATCGCCCGGCTGATCTACCCCCCCGACCTCGAGGCCGGCGAGGACCCCGGGGCCAAGGTCTACACCGCCAACGCCCGCCTGCTGCTGGCGGGCATCATCCACGGCCTGGCGCTGGGCCCGCGCGAGCTGCGGAACTTCCGCGAGGTCTACAACGTGGCCAACCTGGGGATGGAGTCGCTGCGCCAGTGGTTTGCCGGGCGCCGGGCCGCCGCCGACGAGATCCGCTCCACCCTCGAGACCGACAAGAAGGTCTTCAGCGGGGCGATCAACCGCCTGGTGGAGGACCTCACAATCTTCCGCCTGGACTCGGCCGTGGAGACCTTCTCCCCGGGGGAGCGGGAGGTGGACTTGGACCAGGTGCTCCTCACCCCAGGCATGATCCACCTGGTGCTGCCGGAGTCGTACATCCGGGGGTCGTCGGGGCGGGCCATCCTGCGCTTCTTCAAGCGCTACCTCGACGGCCGCATGCTTTCCCTGGCCGAGCGGCTGGGCAAGCCGCTGCCCATCCACATCAACTACTACTACGACGAGTTCGCCCTCTTCGGCTTCCTGCCCAACCTCAACGATGACCTGGCCACCCTGCGCAGCCGCAACATCAGCCTGCACATGGCGCTGCAGAACCGCAGCCAGGCCATGAACATCTACGGCGAGATCGGCTGGGCCGCCACGGTGGACAACAACATCGGCACCACCCTCATCCTGCCCGGCTCCTTCACCCAGAACGACGCCAAGTACTGGTCGGAGGTGCTCGGCGAGGTGTCCATCGAGCAGTACCGGGTGGGCGAGAGCCAGGTGCCCGACGAGTTCCGCAAGAAGGTCGTGCGCTCGGTGAGCGCGGAGGAGAAGACCACCGCCCTCATCAACATCGACGAGCTGCAGCGCATGGAGCTGGGCGAGCTGATCGCCGTGGTGCGCGGCTTCCCGCCCATCCGGCTGCGCAGCTACCCCATCGAGCGCCCGGAGTCCGAGGGTAACCCCGTCGCCTGGGTGCACCGGGCGATGCTGGCCTGGAGGAACGCCCACCTGCAGCGGGGCATCGGCGAGCGCTGGATCCGCGAGGCGCGGCGCTTCCTCGAGGGCGCGGCGGCAGAGCCCCTGCCGCAAACTCCTGCCGCCGCCGGAGAGGAGCGTCCCCTTGGTGCACAGCCGCAGGCCCTCCCGACAGAGGACTCGCCGCCGCCTCCCGGTGTACCGGCGTCAGCCGGTCCCGAGGGGGATCGTTTGCCCGGTGTACGGGCGTCAGCCCGTCCCGAAGGGGATCGTCCCCATGACCTCTCCCCCGCCGAGGCGCAGCAGGTCTTCGAGGACTGGATGCGGCGGGTGGCCCAGGAGAAGATCCCGGTGCAGGCCGAGGGCCGCCCCGGCCGGGTGAACCGCTTCATCCTCAGCCAGGCGCTGACCCTGGTGCCGCTGCCCGCGGAGCAGCTCGCCGCGCTGCAGCGTTACGGCTTCGTGCGCTACCGCCGCGGCCTGCACTACCTGGTGCCCGCCAAGTGCCCCTGGGGGCGGCACAACCTCGCCCTGTGGGAGGCGGAGGCATACGTCAGCTACCGCTCCACGGCCGAGGCCCCCGCCGGGGGGTGGGCCCAGGAGGAGGGGGAAGGCGCGTGAGGGGCCGCCCGCAGGCGCTGCTGGCGCTGCTGCTGGGCGTGGCGCTGGCCCAGCAGCCGGGCACGGAGGCGGTGGCCAGCGTGGAGCAGGTGGCCGCGCTCATCGACCAGGCCCAGCGCCAGGTGGTGTACGTGGCGCCGGGGCTCTACAGCCCGCCCGTCGCCCAGGCCCTGCACCGCGCCGCGGTGCAGCGGGGGGTGCAGGTGCTGGTGCTCCTGGAGGCGTCCCAGGTCAACGAGCCCTCCAGCTACGGGGCGGCGTTGGCCTTCTTAGCCCCCGAGCGCCCGCTGTTCGTGCGGGTGGTGCAGGCGGTGCGCACCGCGCCCCGACTGCTGCTGGACTCGCGGGTTCTGGTGGAGGGGCCGTTGGTGGCGGGGGACGCCTTCGACACCCGGCCCACCGCGCTGACCCGGGACTACGTGAGGCTGGCGGTGGAGGTCGACCGCTTCAACCGCACCTGGGAGAAGGCGGGGCGCTGCCGCCCGACGGCCTACCTGGCCGCCGGGGAGCTGGTGCTGCGCTGCCGGATATAGGAGGGAAGATGGAGATTCTACGCCGCGTGCAATCCAAGCTGTTCGCCCTGACCTACTACAGTGCGATGTTCTTCGGCCTGGCCTGGATCGTGAGCGACCGGGTGGTGCAGGGCCTGTCGACCATCCTGCTGGCGATCATCGCCAGCGAGCTGATCAAGCTCCGCAAGGCCACCGTGCCGGAGGACGCCCGGCCCTGATGGTGCCCATCGACCAGCTCGAGCGCATCCTCGAGGTGCTGCCGGAGTGGGTCGCGGCCGAGGCCCGCGCCTACAAGGACGACCTCGAGGAGATCGCCCTCGACGTGGGACGGCTCCCCGGCTACTGGTGCGGCGCGCCGCCCCCGCGCTACGGCTCGCAGCGCTTCGGCCCCGACGACCTCGCCAACATCCAGGCCAAGCTCTCCAGCCGCTACGGGGTGGAGTTCCGCGAGGACGGCCGCGCGGGTATCGGCGGCACTCTGCACCGCATCAGCGCCATCCGCGACCGCTACCGCACCCTGGCCGGGCTGACCATCCGCCTGGCGCGGGTGGTCGAGGGGGTAGCCGACGCGGTGATGCCCTTCATGCGCCGGGCCGACGGGGTGCTGGTGATCGGCCCGCCGGGGGTGGGCAAGACCACCTTCCTGCGCGACGTGGTGCGCCAGCTGGCCGCGGACCTCGGCCCCAAGGTGGTGGTGGTCGACACCTCCAACGAGATCGGCGGGGAAGGGCTGGTACCCCACCCGGTGCTGGGCTCGGCGCGGCGGCTGCAGGTGCCCATGCCCGACTACGCGGCGGGGGAGACCTTCCCGGCCATGCTGGCGCGCACCTACCTCGAGGCCCTGGCCAACCACGGCCCGCAGGTCATCGTGGGCGACGAGGTGGGCTTCCCCGAGGACGTGGCGGTGGTGGAGACCATCGGCAAGCGGGGGATCAAGGGCATCGTCACGGTGCACGGCCGGGTGCTGCGCGACGTGCTGGAGAACCCGGTGCTGTGGCCCCTGATCGGCCGCCCGGACCCCGACAGCCGCCGCCGGCGGGGGCGGCCGGTGTTCGGGATGGCCCTGGAAGTGCGGGGCAAGGGGCGCTTCGCGGTCTACCCGGACCTGGCGGCGGCGGTGGACGCGATGCTGCGTGGCGAGCAGCCCGAGCCGGTGCTGCTGGGGGCTGGGGCGGCCCCGGCCCCACCCCGGGACTTCGAGCGCTACCGCCGCCTGGTGCAGGCCGCGCGCGACGGGGAACTGCCCGGCGTGCTGGTGGAGGGGATGGTGCTGGAGTTCTTCGTGCTCCAGCACGCGGCGCGCTGGGCGCTGGGGGAGCCGGACGCGCTGGAGGCGCTGGAGCGGGCCCTGCAGGCCTGGGAGGGGGTCGCGGGGCGCGCGGCGTAGCCGGAGGGTTGTCCCCCCGCGGGGTGTGCCCCCTATGATAGGCGTGATGATAGGGGGTATAGCTTGAGCGTCATCTCGATCGTCAACCAAAAGGGCGGGGTGGGCAAGACCACGGCCGCGGTCAACCTGGCGGCGGAGCTCGCCCAGGACGGTCCCACGCTGCTGGTCGACGCCGACCCGCAGGCCTCGGCGGTGGGCTGGGTCATGCGGGCCCCGGAGAACAAGCCCTACCCGGCGGAGTTCCGGGCGGTCACCGACCCGGGGCAACTCGAGCGCCTGCGGGAGCTCGACGGCTACCGCTGGGTGGTGATCGACGGGCCGCCCGCGCTGGGTTCGCCGCTGATGGAGGCGGCGCTGGTAGCCGCCGACCTGGCCATCATCCCGGTGACCCCCTCGGCTATCGACCTCATGAGCATGGTCGAGGCTACCGCGGTGAGCGTGCGCCGGGCCATGCGCCGCAACCCCAGCCTGCTCTACGCGGTGCTGATCAACCGGGTGGTCACCGGCACCACCATGCCGCTGAAGGTGCGCGAGGCCATGACCCAGGAGCAGATCCCGGTCTTTGCCACCGAGTGGACCAGCTCCACCGCGTTCGTGGGGGCGGCCGAGCTGGGCGTCCCGGTGCAGTTTTACCGGGGCTGGAACTGGCGGGCGGCGGCCCGGGAGGTCGAAGCGCTCGCCCAGGAAATCCGCGAGGTACTCGCGTGAGCGCCAAGCCCAACCCCGACACCTCCAGCCTGCGGGAGGCCATGAAGCTGGCCCAGCGCAAGGCCGCCCTCGAGCCAGCTGCCCCCGCCGACCGTTCGCTGCCGCTCGAGGCCGTCCGCCTGTCGCCCTTCCAGGCCCGCCGCTTCTTCGACCCCACCGCGCTGGAGGAACTGGCCCAGTCGCTGCGCCTGCACGGGATGGTCCAGCCCCTGCTGGTGCGCCCGGTGGAGGGGGGCTTCGAGCTCGTGCACGGGGAGCGGCGGCTGCGCGCGGCGCGGCTGGCGGGGCTGGCGGAGGTCCCGGTGATCGTGCGCGAGCTGAGCGACCAGCAGGCGGCGGAGATCAACCTGGTGGAGAACCTGCAGCGCGAGGACCTCAACCCGGTGGAGGAGACCCGCGGGGTGCTGCGGCTGCTCGGCCTGCGGCTGGGGCTGGCGGAGTCGGAGGTGGTGGCGTTGCTCGGCACGCTGCGCGAGGCCGAGCGCGGCAAGGTTTCCCACAACGTTGTGGGAGAAAATGAATCGAGTATAATTTTTGAGGTTTTTTCCTCGCTGGGACGAATCTCCCTCGCCTCATTCGTGTCGCACCGGCTGCCGCTGCTGGCCCTGCCGCCGGAGATTCTGGAGGTGCTCGAGCAGGGGAGGCTGGAGTACACCAAGGCCACCGCCATCGCCCGGGTGAAGGACCCCGAGGCGCGCGCGCGGTTGCTGCGGGAGGCGCTGGAGCAGGGCCTCACGCTGGCGCAGATCAAGGAACGCGCCCGCCAGCTCACCTCGCTGCCCGCCCCCGGGCCCAAGGCCGACCTGGCGGCGCGGCTGGCGCTGGCCGGCCGCCGCCTGCGGAAGGTCACCCTGAGCCCCCAGAAGCAGCGGGAGGTGGATGCGCTGCTCGAGCGGCTCCTGGCGGCCCTCGAGGAGGATTGACCCCGCAAAGGAGCGGCAGGGGGGCTAGAGCCCCCCTGCCTTCGTGCGGCTGTGCCTGGTCAGAGCGTCCGCAGACGCTCGACGAGCAAGAACTCCTGGAGCTGCTCGCGCAGGCCGTCGTGGGGCGGGCAGGGACAGCGGCCGAGCACCACCGCCCGGCTGTCGCCCCCGGCCAGGATCTCGAAGCCCACACCCAAACCCGCCAGCGGCGGGGCGGTCAGGCGGAACCCGCCCTCCTGCAGGCCCTCGAGGGCCAGGTCCCACTGCAGGGGCAGCAGGTCCTGCTCCGGGGCGTCGAGGAACAGCCAGCAGCGCGCGCGCGGCAGCCAGTACCAGCGGCCGTCCCTCTCGTGGCCCTGCAGCGTGACCCGCAGCGCCCCGCTGGGCTGGTGCACCGCCAGCCTGGCCTCGTCGTAGACCGGCATCTCCCCCACCCCCAGCGCCCGGCGGAACTCGGCGAACCACTCGCGGTGGGGCAGGCCGCTGTCGAACGGCGCTACCCGGCTTTCACCCAGGATCGTGCCGTGCCAGACCCGCTTCTTCGGCAGGGGAACCACCTCGTAAAGCGTCTCCATGATGTATCTCCTATCAATAATAAAGTATACTTATCAGTGATAGGAGGTACGTAATGACCGTGACCCAAGCCCTCGAGACCGCGCTGGCCGCCAAGGCTGCCGCGCGGGAGCCGGGCAGCCCCTTGCGGCTGTCCGCTAGCGGCAAGTGCGCCCGCTACCTCGCTTACTGGCTCCACTTCCCCGAGCTCATCCCCCCTCCCACGCCGCGAGGCCTGGCGATCTTCGAGCTGGGCCAGGCCGTGCACGACTGGGTGCGCGGCTACCTGGCGGCGGCCTTCGGCGGGCGGTTCCACTCCGTCGAGCGGGAGGTCGAGCTGGAAGTGGCCCCCGGGCTCCGCGTGCGGGGCCACACCGATGGGATCCTCGAGACCGGCGAGGGCCCGCTGTTGTTGGACATCAAGACCGCCTCCGCCCGCAGCGCCCAGCGCATGCACGAGCAGGGGGTGCCCTACGAGTACCGAGCGCAGCTCAACGCCTACCTCGAGGCGAGCGGGCTCGAGCGCGGGGCGTTGCTGGTGTACGTCAAGGACACCAGCGAGATGTTTGAACTCCCCGTGCGCCGCGACCCGGCAGTGGTCGAGCAGGTGCGCCAGCGCTTCCTCAAGGTAGCGCAGTCCACCCCGCAGGCTCTGCCCGAGCGCGAGTATGCTAGGCAGAGCCTGGCCTGCGCCTGGTGCCCGCTGCAGACGCGGTGCTGGGAGGGGGCGGGGGAGGGAAGATGACCCGGGAGATGCTCGAGTTCGTGCGCCCGCAAGCGCCCGCTCGGCAGGCCGTCTGAGGACTGACCGGGCAGTCGAGGCACAGACGCGGCGGAGCCCCCCCGGGGCTCCATTCTTCGTTATATTGGAGACTGATGGGAGGTTAAACGAAATGCCGCAGATCGTACAGGAGTACGATTTCTCGCCGAAGCTCGCGCTCTTGCCGCTGCAGGTGGTGGAGGTGGCCAACGACTTCCTCGCGCAGCAGCGGCATCGGGGGCTCTCGCTGGCGGTGTCGGAGGAAGACCTGGCGCACATGCGCTTCTATGGCTGCGTGAGAGGCTTCTGGCAGGTGGAGCAGTTCCGGGGGAGGCACTTCCCCTGGGGCTGGCTGGGCCTGGGGAGTGCGGAAGATGAGCACGCCGCGTTCCTCTTCGCGTGGCGGTGGTCGCCGACGGGGGCCGAAAACCGAGCGGACCTGCGGGTGCGCTTGAGCCTGTACTGGGGGCCGTATTCCGTGGAGCACGCGCTCATCGATCCAGCCGAGACCTGGCTGCACCGCGGGGACTTCACGGAGGAGTTGTGGCGCAACCGCCCCCGCCCGCTGTGCGAGCTCGAGGACGAGGCGGACCAGTCGGGCCTCAGGCGCTGGTACCGCTCGGCCGGGGACGGCCGCTGGTACATGGCGCTGGGTCGCTGGTGGGTCGACCGGCTGGTCTTCCAGGCGCTGGAGCCGCAGGAGCTCGAGCGCCTGCTGGCACTGCCCCCGCGCGGGGCCTTCTCCGTGTGCCCCCGCCGCCTGGCCACGCCGAAGCGGCGGCTGCGCTACTACCCCCCGGCCTCCAGACCGGGGCGCGAGGGGGTCATCACGCAAGACATGCTTGCCGACGATTTCTGGATGAGCTTCGAAGAAGCCTACGGCCAGGCCCTTGCCGACGCCCTGGCGACCTAGCGCCGCGCCAGCCACAGCCCGAAAGGAGCGGGCGGGGACTGTCTCCCCGCCCGCTCAGTAATGGTAGGATTTCTATTGATAGGAGGTAACCGATGGGAATGGACTACCAGTACCACCTCATCCACGCCCGGGCGATCCCCGAGCGCCGCGGCACGCTCGCCCTGCTGATCGAGGCCGCCCGCAAGGGCACGCTGGGGGAGGCCCTGCTGCTGCTGGCGGCCCCCGAGGCGGGCGATACCGCGTTCCTGCCAGACGAGCCGCTGGGGGTGCTGGGGGTGGGGGAGGACGGGGCGCGGACGATCCCCTCTCGGGACGGCGTACCGCCGTACACCGGGGTGAACTTCCTCGAGGACGCCCTGGGGCGCAACCTTAACCCCGGGGCCTTCGCCCGCTTCCTCAGCCACTTCCTCCGGCCCGGCGCGGTGCTGCGCTACGAGTGCGACGAGGGGCCCGGCGGCTTCTCGCTCGAGGGGCCGGGGCGGGTCGAGGTGCTGGTCCCGGCGTTGTGCACGAAGGAGGGGGGGTGGGTGGCGTGGCTGTGAGCGTCGTCGGCCTCGACCCCGACCCCCTGGGCGCCACGCTGGTGGTCCTCGAGTCCGAGGGCGAGTCCTTCCGCCTGCGCTCGTGGGGCCTGGTGCGCCCGCCGGGGGCTCCGCGCCAGCACGCCTACCAGATCGGCCTCGAGGAGCTGCCCCGCCTCGTCGCCGGCGGCGTGGTCGGGGTGGAGGTCATCGAGGAGCTGGTGCGGGCGTCCCCGGCGGAGCGCGGGCGGCTGCGGGCTACCCGCGCGCAGGGTGAGGCCCTGCTGGAGCTGGCCCTGCGGCACGCCAGGGCGGCCTTCGCCTTCCCCGGGGTGCGCACCTGCGCCCGCGAGCGCCTGTTCAGCGAGGGCCCCTGGCCCGTCCGGCTCACCGGGCTGTGCTACGCCACGCGCCGCGACGTGCGGCGGGAGGTCGGACAGTGGGTGCGGGGCTCGAGGCGATGGCTGGACAACCCCCACGTGCTCGACGCGCTGGGGGTGGCGCTGCTGGCCGGCCGGCTGGCCGCGCGCGGCGCGGGGGCGGCCGCCTGAGGCACAGCACGGCGTGGCGCGGGGGCGGGTAGGATTCCCGCCCCCGCCGTGTCGGACGACCTCATGGCGCCGTGCCCGGAGCCTCGGGGCTCGCGCCGAAGAGGAAGCCCTGGCCCAGCCGCACGCCCAGCTCGCGCACGAAGGCGGCCTGCTCGGGGCGCTCGATCCCCTCGGCCACCAGCGGCAGGCCCAGCTCCTCCATCATCCGCACCAGGCCCCGCAGCACCGCCGCCACCCGGTGCTGCGCCGCCGCGGGCGGCCTCAGGAAGCCCCGGGGCAGCTTGACCCCATCGAGGGGCAGCCAGGCCAGGCGCTCGAGGCTGGAGTAGCCGCTGCCGAAGTCGTCGAGGTAGACCCGCACGCCCAGCTCGCGCAGCCCGGCCAACGTCCTCTCGAGGGGCCGCTCGCCGGGCGCCAGGGCCTCCTCGGTGACCTCGACCACCAGCGCCCCCTCGCCGGCCCCGGCTGCCCGCAGCAGCGCCCGCAGGTCGGCCCGCAGCCTGGGGTGGCTGAGCTGGGCGGTGCAGCTCGCCGCGCTCGCGGTACCTCGCCAGCGCCTGGGCGGGGGCGTGGGCGCCCAGGCGCAGCAGGGCCTCGAGGAAGTACGGCTCCTGCTCCTGGCTCTCGAGCCAGACCACCGGCTGGAACTGCAGCCACAGGCCCGGCACGGGCGGGCCGGGGACGATCCCCTGTCGGGAGGGCCTGCGGCCCTGCACCAGGGGGAGGGGGGCGTCGACCGCCACGGAAGGGGAGAGGTCTTCGGTCTCGTGCATGGGATATGGGATCAAAAGAAGAGGGGGGGCTTAGCCCCCCCGTGCGGCACGGTCTATGCCGCCTTTCCCTGGTTCTGCAGCCAGGCCTCGAGCCGCTCCAGCTTCTCGGCGGCCTCCGCCTCGCTCATGTTGCCCACCGCCGCCACCATCTCGCGGTAGCGCTGGACGTGCTCGGCGGGGATGAGCCCCTCCTCGAGCGCCCCGTGCAGCCGCTCGGCCAGCGCCGCGCGCGCCTTCAGGTCCTCCCCCACGCGCACCTCGGGGGTGGCGATGAGCTCCCCCCGCTCGCTGAGCACCGCGTAGCCGCGCACCCGCTCGATGGGCGCGGTGCGGGGGTAGCGGGGTGCGCCCTGCAGCACCGCGGCGGTCTCGGGGGCGTCGGCCACCAATATGCGGCTGGTGGGGAAGCCGTCCTTGCCCTTGGTCTGCTCGACCTTGAGCACGAAGGGCACCCCCTTCAGGCTGCCGCCAGCCGCCGCCTCCAGCGCCCGCAGGTAGGAGTCGACCCGCGCGATGGCCGAAAGGCCCTTGACCGCGATCTGGTAGACCCCCGCTCCCGGCACCCCGACGACCTGGAAGGCGAGGATCCCCACCGGCTTGCACAGCGGGGGCTGCTCCTTGCCGTTCTTGACGGTGGCCTGGGAGAAGGGGCAGCCCCGCTGGGCGCAGTCGCGCTCCTTGAGGCTGCCGTCGGCCTGCACCTCCTGCCCTACGATCCCGTCGCCCTTGCACTGCAGGCCCGAAGCGCCGTAGCGCTTGTAGTAGGGGTCCCAGACCTCGGCCCCGAGGTCGAGGGGCAGGTACACCGTGACCGCCTTGGGCTTGGGCCCGTACACCGCCTCCACCGCCTCCGCGCCGCCCACGATGCGGAAGTGGTCCAGCGCCCGGGGGAGGCCCCGCTCGGTGCGCTCCCCGATCTTGAATTGGCCCGTGCGGGCCAGCCTGTTGCGTTCCGACAGTCCGACGATCGGCATCCCGACACCTCCTATCAAGAGATAGTGTACCTCACTCTCGGCAGAGCGGCCACACTGCCCGGTCGCCCCGACCCCGACCCCGCGTCGGACGAACGGCTCTGGGAACGGCTCTAGGCCTTGGCGGGGCGGTGGGCCAGCTGCACGGCGACCAGGAAGGCGTCGAAGGCCTGGTAGACGGTCTCGGGGCTCTTCCAGCGGCGCTTGGCGCGCAGCAGCACCCGCTCGGCCATGTGGATCTCGGCGGTGGTGAGTTTGCTCAGGGCCTTGCGGCTCTTGGCCAGCTGCTCGGCGGCGACGCGGCCCTCCAGGCCCTGCAGGTAGGCCTCCAGGGGTTTGCGGAAGCGGCGGGAGGCGAAGCGGCGGTAGCTGCGGCCGCCGAGGTAGCGCCGCGCCTCCTGCAGCGCCACCTCCAGCGCCTCCTGGAAGGGCAGGCCCATCCCCACGGCCTCCAGCGCGGCCGCCACCCCGAAGCGGCGGCGGGGCTTGAGGTGCTCGAGGGCCAGCAGCAGGGTGCGGGCGCTCCCGTAGTCGCGCGCGGCGAGCGCCAGCAGGATGGCCTCCTCGAGGCGGGCGCGCGAGTCGCCCGCCCATAGGCCCTGCTGCGAGAGCGTGTACAGCAGATCGGTGGTCACGGCGTGCATTCTATTTCTCCTCCTCGACCGTCTCGACGGCCTCCTCGAGCCCCAGCTCCTCCTGGGTGATGCGGCCTCTCAGCCTTCCTGCCTAAGCCGGGATAACCAGGTCTGGCGCAGGCCAGCGCGGCGCTCCAGGGCCGCGCGGTAGGCCCCAAAGTCGCCGAAGAGCCAGGCCGAGTCCTGGGCGCGGGTGAGCGCGGTGTAGAGCAGCTCGCGGTTGGGGAACTCCCCGTGCCCGGCGGCCAGCGCCAGCATCACGCAGGGCCACTGGCTGCCCTGGGCCCGGTGGACGCTGAGGGCGTAGGCGTGGCGCAGCCAGCGCGCGGCGCGGCGGGGGACGCGCAGGCGGTGGCCGTCGTCGAGGCGCACCAGCAGGCCGCGCTCGTCGAGGTGCTCGACCTCCATCAGCTGACCGTTGGCCAGGCCCAGCGCGTAGTCGTTGCGGGTCTGCACCAGCGGGTCGCCCGGGCTCACGCACAGCCCCTGCAACCGCAGCGTGCCCCTGGCGGCGGGGTCAGGGGCGGGGTTGAGGCGCTCCTTGAGCGCGCGGTTGAGGTTGTCGATCCCCAGCACGCCGCGGTAGAGCGGGACGAGCACCTGCGGCCGCCGACCGGTGCGGCGCCAGACCCGCTCGACCTCGGCCACGATCGCCCCCAGGGTGGCCTCCTCCCCCAGGTCCAGCCGCCAGTGCAGCCCCGGCTGCTCGAGCGGCGGCGGCAGCCGGCCCTCGCGGACCGCGTAGGAGGCCAGCGTGACGGGGTGGTCCTGGGCCCGGCGCTGCAGCCGGGTCAGGCGCACCTGGGGCAGCCCCAGCCGCAGCAGGTCCTGGAACGGCGCCCCGGGCCCCACCGGCGGCAACTGGTCGGCGTCGCCGACCAGCAGCACCCGGGTGCGCGGGGCCAGCGCCGCCAGCAGGGCCCGCAGCAGCTCCACGTCGGCCATCGCCGCCTCGTCGACGAGCACTACGTCGGCCGGCAGGGGGTCGAGGGGGCCGTGGCGGAAGCCGCGCCCGTCCCAGCCGAGCCGGGCGTGGATGGTGTGGGCCTGGCGACCGGTCAGCTCGGCCAGGCGCACCGCCGCCTTGCCGGTGGGCGCCAGCAGCAGCACCTCCAGCCGGGCCTGCTCGCAGGCCGCCACCACCGCCGCGCAGGTGTGGCTCTTGCCGGTGCCCGGCCCCCCGGTCAGCAGCCCGCTGCCGCGCTCGAGCAGCGCGAGCACCTGGCGCTGCTCGGCGGTGAGGGGGTAGCCAGGGGGCGGGGCGAGCCGGAGGGTGCCCGGGACCGGGCGCCGGAAGGCCTGCAGAATCTCCTCCTCGGCGCGCACCCAGCGCTCCAGCCCCGCCCAGCCGCCCTCCAGGCGAACGACGGGTCCTTCGGGGCGCCACAGCCCCTGCTCCACCGCGCCCAGCGGCCCGGGCGCGGGGACGAAGGTGTGGCCCAGCCGGCCCTGCTCCAGCAGGTGGGCCAGCAGCGCCCCCTGGGGGTAGAGCGCCTGCAGCCCCAGCCGTGCGGCGAGGGTGTGGGCCTCGCCCAGGGAGAGCCCCTCGAGCAGGCCCAGGTAGGGGTTGGCCCGGACGGCCTCGGGGTCCAGGTCGAGCTCGCGGGCGCGCTCGGGGGGGAGGCCCAGGGCGACGAGCGCGTGCTCGCGCTGTAGGCGGGGCCACTCCTCGGCCAGGCGGGCTGCCCGCGGGCCCAGCTCCCCCGCCAGCGCCTCGATCCCCTCCTGCAGGGCCCGCCGGGCCCGTGCGGGGGAGGGGGGCGTGGGGAGCCCCAGCCGCCGCTGTAGCCAGAGGTGGGGCTC
>NZ_QWLA01000058.1 GCF_003574095.1 Calidithermus roseus | reverse complement strand
CCCATGGCCACCTCAGGGATCACGGGCAGGGGCGGGGGCTCGGGGGGCACGGCATCGGCAGAGGTGGACGTGGTCTCGGTGGGTGCAGGTTCAGGGAATGAGGGGTCGGCGGAAGGGGATGGGGACGCAGCTTCGGCAGGCGGGGCCGGAGGAGTCTGGGCCAGCACCGGTTGGGGTAGCACCTCCAGTGGCAGGGCTGCCGGGTACACGGGCTTGCTCGAGGGGCCGAAATAGTAGACCTCCAGGCCGCACCACGCATCCTCCTTGCCTCTGGGCGCGGCGTTGGCGTGGATGGAGACGAAGAGGTTCTTGCCCTGGGCCAGGGCCACCCGCCGCGAGAGGTCGGTGCGCTTGTCCGAGGAGAAGGCGAAGTCGCCCTGGCGGGTGTAGGTCACCTCGACCCCGGCGGCCTCGAGCAAGCTGCCCACCCGACGGGCGACCTCGAGGTTGACCTCCTTTTCGATCACCAGGCCCATCGCCCCAGGATCGGGGCCCCCGTGCCCAGCGTCCAGCACCACTGAGAAAAGCCTGCCCGAAGCCTTGACGAAGCTGAAGGGAGGTAACTGCGGCAAGGGCGCGGGGTCCACGAAAGCCCCCGAAACGTCCAGCACCAACCGCTCCCTCTTCGCTCCCGCAGCCGCGGCCAGCCCGATCTTGCGGAAGCCCCAGCTCTTTCCCACCCCCTGCGGCGTGAGCAGGGTGACGACCGCGCCGTCCTCCTTCTGCTCCAGGACATAGCCACTCAGCTCGGGCGTGCCCACCCGCCTGACCTCGGGCTTGACGCTTTGACGGGGCAGTATCACCCGCAGCGCCGGTCCTAGGGGCTCGAGCCGGAACGGAGCCCCTGGCGGGATCTCCAGCACCACCCGTGTGTAACCAGGCTGGTCCCCAATACGCGGAGGATCGAGTTCTGCCGCCCAGGTCGGGGGAGTCAGCAAGGCAAGGCAGATCAACGCGGTTCTGAACATGGCCCTTAGGGGCCAGTGTACGCGCCGGGCAGCCCCCTTGGGGTGAATTGGGTTTTTTATCTGGCCTTAAGCTGCCTCTCAGCCGCGCGTGCGGGGGAAGTGCGCCTCATACCACCCTGCGCCGCCAATTCGACACCAGCAGACTCGAGGCCAGCATCAAACCGGCCAGCAGGCTGGCCGCGCCGCTCACCTCGGTGCGGGTGGGCTTCCACCCCACCACCTTGCCCAGCCTGCGGTAAGCCTCCTGGAGCGCCTGGGCCGACTCGGCAGCGTAGTATTCCCCACCCGTGGCCTCGGCTATGGCGCGCAGGGTATGCTCGTCAAAGGCCATCCAATTGTTGAAGTAAAAATCATCCTCACTCTGGCGCCTGCCCAGGCCGATGGTGTGGACCACCACCCCCATCTCCTTGGCCTGTTCGGCGACCTCGAGCGGCTCCACCCCCCAGTTGTTGCGCCCGTCCGACAGCAACACCACGCTCGAAGGGCCCAGCGGCTTGCCCGTTGCGTCCACGGGGAACGCCGCCAGGCTCTCGCGCAGACCCTCGCCGATCGCCGTCCTGCGCGCGAGCTCGAGGTTTTCGATCTGCTCGAGGACCCGCTGATGATCGGTGGTGAGGGGGACTTCGGTAGTGGCGTACCCCGCAAAGCTCACCAGCCCCACCTTGGCACCGGGCGGCAGGGCCTTCACGAAGCTTTGGGCTGCGGCCTTGGCCGCCTCGAGGCGGCTGGGATCGATGTCGGTGGCCCGCATGGAGAGGCTGATGTCAATCGTCAGCACGACCCCGGCCAGGTTGTCGGGCATCAGAAGGGTGGCCTGGGGACGAGCCAGCGCCACGATGCCCAGAGCCAGGGCCGCGAAGTACAGCCCCGCCCCCAGGTGCCGTTTCCAAGGGGACTGGGGAATGGGAGCAAACTGAGCGGGGTTGGGGAAAAGCACGTAGGCGCTCGAGGCCGTCCTGCCGATCCTGCGGCGGTACTCCCACACCAGGAAGGGCAAAAGCAATAACAACAGCAGCAACTGCGGCGCCTGAAAAGCCATGGTTACCCTCGAGGGTACCGCTCGAGTTTGTAGTTTTGGTGAAGGCACGATGGTGGGCCGGAACACGCTTGCGAAGCGAGGCAGGCGTGTGTGGTGAAAGATAGGACTCTCGGACCGCCATCAATAGTCAGTTCAGGAGCAAGTAGGGCCGCACTTCATCAGGATCGAGTTTTTTTGATTGACTGTGATTGGCATACGTCGGCCAGGTCGGTGTGTAATCCTCGACTTGATTACCCCATTGATCCCAATTGGGTCGCTGCCCTCTTGCAAATAACTCAAGGTAAGGACCTGGGCTACAACTCTCAATGATCTCGTAAAGCTCATCCGGCTTACGTGAATGTTCACGCTTTTGCGTTTTGATGATGTTAACCTGGGTTCTACCCCTTTTCAGGGTTCGTAGATAGCCCCTGACACCAAACAGCACCATTTCGGTAGTGTTGCGAAAGTAAAATCCAACCCCTCTGCCGTCAGGGCCTCCGTCCTTACGAATCTTATGCCAAATCAGATTTGTCTTATACCTGAATCCCCATGCCTCCATAACCTCCAAACCTTCCTTGAGTAGGGCGTTTGGAACCCAGAGATAGAGGTGGCTGTTTTCCGCCGCCACGAGTGACACAGGGATTTCCTTGATTTCATCTAGTGTCAGGGTGGGGTAGCGACTCAGGCGTTTATGTTCAGGGGCAACCTTTCCAGTTCGGTTGACAAACTGCCAGGGAGGATCAGCCAGTATCGCGCCATAGCCACGCTGAGGAACGATGTTTGCGAAGTCCTGTGCAGCGCTTATCTTTCCCATAATCAACACCCCTCGTCGAACAATGACGCTTTTATGCCGAACACGAGCAAAGGACAACCGCCCCCACCACCACCGGCTATACGTGGAAGGAGCTTGCTCATATGAGTAGTGGAAGCCCCATAAGAACTACCACGCTCCAACCCATCAAAAATATCCTGGAGTTCATCACAGCGAGTGATGATGACCCCGACACTTATGGCACGCAGCTCAAAGAGCAGGCGAAAGTTATTGAGATCCCGATCAAAGAACGGATCCTTATTGTTCCACTCTATGCTCGAGAGCTACGCGATTTTTGTAGCAGTCAACTTGATGGGTAGGAGAAGATAGCTCTACCTCATCAACGATCACCGAGGTGTTGAATTGCTTCTCAACCCAACCCCGCGAATATAGAAACCCATCTATAGCTCGTGAAACCTTTGACCTATTCCCTCCAGCATCGGTAATCCAGCTCTTGCAAAGCTTGAACTGAAGCAGCAGTTCCACAATGTCATTCCATTCGCTTGGGAAATCTGTCTTCAAGATTGCAGACGCATGTTTCCATTCGTGAACTTCGTAGTGCTCATGTACGTATGGTGGCAGCAAATCCAGAGCCATAGGTTCTGAATAAAATATAACACTGCCGATCTAGTCTGTGACCTACCCAGCGGCCTCCTTGCCCTTGCGGATGCCCTGCAGCACCAGTTCGGAGAGGTCGAGCACCTGCGGGGCCTGGCCCTCGGGCTCCTGGGCGGTTTCCACGTTCATCATCTGCATGCAGAAGGGGCAGCCCACGGCGATGGTACCGGCCCCCGTGGCCTTGAGCTCGCGGTAGCGGTTGGCGCTCACCCGCTCGGTGCCCGGCTCCTCTTCCTTCCAGAACTGGGCCCCTCCGGCTCCGCAGCAGAAGGAGTCCTTGCCGTGGCGCGGAGGCTCGGTGAGCTCGAGGCCCACGTCCTTGAGCACCTCGCGGGGCTGGGCGAAGACCCCGTTGTGGCGGCCTAAGTAGCAAGGGTCGTGGTAGGTCACCTCACCGTTCACCGGAAGAGGCTGCAAACGCCCGGCGTCGATGAGCTCGGCGATGTACTCGCTGTGGTGCTTGACCGTATAGACCCCGCCGAAGTCTTTGTACTCGTTGGCGATGGTGTGGAAGCAGTGGGGGCAGGTGGTGACGATGGTCTTGGGTTTGGCCTCCATCGCGGCATTGAGCGTGGCCACGTTTTCCTCGGCCAGTTGGGTGAAGAGGTACTCGTTGCCCGCACGGCGGGCGGCGTCGCCGGTGCACTTCTCGCGCTTGCCCAGGACGGCCCAGCTGACCCCCGACTCGTGCAGGATCTCGGCGAAGGCCCTGGCGGTCTTCTGGGCCCTGGGGTCGTAGCTGGGGGCGCAGCCCACCCAGTAGAGCACCTCGGCCTCGGGGTTCTGCTCCACGGTAGACACCTCGAAGGGCAAGCCCTCGGCCCAGGCCATGCGCTTGTCCGGGCTCATGTTCCAGGGGTTGCCGTTGCGCTCCATGCCCCTGAAAGCCTGAGAGAGCTGGGCGGGGAACTCACCCTGCATCATCACCCGCTCGCGGCGCACGTCCACGATGTGCAGCATCTGCTCATTGCCCACCGGGCAAACCTCGACGCAGGCGTTGCAGGTAGTGCAGGCCCACACCGCCTCGTCGTTGAGGGCAAAGTCCATCAGCGCCCTGGGGCTGGGCTCCCCTTTGGCGAAACCGGGGAGGATCTGGTTGAGCTCGTAGCGCTCGCTGATCAGGATGGCGGCGGGGCTCAGGGCCTTGCCGGTAGCGTAAGCCGGGCAGACCTCCTGGCAGCGGTTGCACATGATGCAGCTATAGGCATCGAGCAGCCGGGGCCAGGCGAAGTCCTCGAGCCGGGCCACGCCCAGCCCGCTCTCCTCGGCCTCCTCAAAGTCCACTCTCAGCAGCGCTCCGGGTTTTTCCTTCTTGAAGGCGATGTTGAGCGGAGCCAGGAACAGGTGAATGTGCTTGGAGCGGGCAAAGTAGGGCAAAAACAGCAGGATCGAGCCCAGGGCGAACCACCAAAAGAGGTGCTCGAGGAAGACGATCTCGCGCCCCTCGAGGTTGCCCAGCAGGCTTCCGATAGCCGAAGCCACCGGCTGGTAGGGGTCTGGCCCCACGTCGGCGGCCTGAGACGACTTGGAGAGCAGCCTCGAGCCCACGTGGAAGGTGATGAAGGCCCCCACGATCCCCGAGTCGCGGGGAATCCCCGAGCGCACCTGCTCGTGCAGGGGAACGTTCTCGCGCCAGGAGAAGTCTTTTGGCCGGGTCACGTAGCGGCGCAGCATGAGCCCCGCGATGCCCACCAGGATCAGCGCGGTCAGGACGTCGGCTACCAGGTTGAAGCCGTTCCAGAACCAGCCACCCCGCGTCTGGAGGGGGAAATAGCCCTCGAGCACGTCCACGAAGTTGACCAGCAGATAAAACACGAAACCGAAAAACACGAAGGCGTGCAGCAGCGAAACCCACGGACGCTTCTTGAACACCGTCTGCTGGGTCAGCACCAACCACAGGGCCCTGCCCAGCCGCGCAGGCAGCCGGTCGAAGCGGTTTTCGGGCTTACCCCGCGCGATGGCCCTGTACACGCGGTAAAACGCCACGCCGCCGAAGTAAGCGGCAGCAGCAGCCAGGAGCAGGAAGAGGATTTTCTCGGGTACGCTCAGCATCAAGCCTCCAAACTTATACTTGGTATAAGATTATAGCTCGGACTCCGCTATAGTCTAGCGTCTTACGTCGATGGTCGAGAGCCTATAGCAAAATGCTAAACGCCGAACGTCCAACGCCGTAGGGGCAGGCCCCCGTGCCCGCCCTTCGCTGAGGGCTGAGCCCGTCAGACTTCGACCACCCGGTAAATCTCGCGCCTTCCCTCGCGCACCAGCGGCACGAAGCGGGCGTACCAGGCCCTCCAGTCGCCATCCTGGCCCATTCGGGCGAGGGAGGCCTCGAAATCGGCCAAGCTCTCGAAGTGGCTTTCGTTGACCAGGGTGTAGTAGGGACCGGCCACGTCCACCATGACCCTCGAGAGGGGGTAGCCCATGCGCTGCTCGATCGCCAGACCCTCTTTCATCAAGGCCAGGGCATCGCGGGTCTTGCCGAAGTGAAGCTGGAACACGTCCCGAACCACAACCATGACAACCTCCTCGGTCTTGCCGGAGCGGACCAACGGGATGCATACCGAGGATACTCCCCGACGTGAATGATGGGGAATAATGGGCGGCGATGAGCACCATCGCCGTCGCCTGGTTCTTGCTGCTGGCCTTTTCGGCCTTCAACCTCTACGCCGCCTATCGCCTGCTCAAAGCCCGCAAGCTCACTAACTTGATGTGGATTCCCCTGGTGGGCACGGTAATCCCCATCCTGCTCTTCGCCTGGAGGCCCGGCGGACTGACCCTGCTGTCCTTCCCGGTGCTCCAGAGCATCGCTTTTTACGTGCTGATCACGATTGTCAACCGCAAGACGCCTTAACGGGGCTGAGCCAGCACCACCGCCCAGGCGTTGCCCACGGGGGAGAAACCCGCGCCGAACTCCTTGTAGTAGGGGTTCATGATGGCCCGGCAGTGTACGCCCGAGCGCAGCCACCAACGAATCGCCCTGGCGGGGCTGGGGCTTCCTCCCTTGAAGATGATCTCCGACATGCGCGTGTAGCGATACCCGGCGCGACTGAGGCGCACCCTGGGGCCAACCCCGCCGTAGTAATGGGAGAGAAAACCCTTCTGACCCATGTTAATGGCATGACCCAAAGCCGTTTTGGCCAGCACCGCGTCGTACTTCAGGGCCGGGAGCTTCAAGCCGCCCCCACCCCCCGGACAGCGCACCCCCTGCGCCCGGGCTTGGTTGATCAGGCCCAGCACTTGAGCCTCGAGCGAAGCAGCCAAAGAAAATCCGCTCAGCAGCAGCACTCCCAGCACGACCCAACGCCCCATTGCCATGCTCCTCGGATTACCCGCCGAGTATAAACTCCAGGGGCGGGAAACGGGAAGGTTGGAGTCGGAGCTTCGGCTCTGGCTCAAAAAAGGCTAAAGCTCAGCCAGGCAAAGAGCCCGCCCAAGATCGCCCCGACCGCGACCTCGAGGTAGGTGTGGCCCAGCAGTTCTTTAAGGGGTTCCTGCTCGGGACCGCGCTGGATGACGGTACGCAGCTCCTCGAAGAGGTCGTTGAGGCGGGCGGCGTGCAACCCAGCAGCACGGCGGATGCCGGTGGCGTCGTACATCACGATGGTGGCCAGCACCACTGCGATGGCGAAGAAAGTGCTGCCCCAACCCTCAGCCATGCCGATGCCCACCGCCAGGGCCACCACCGTAGCCGAGTGCGAGGAGGGCATCCCACCGGTTTCCATCAACCGCTCCCACTCCCAGCGACGCTCGACGTAGTAATAGACGAACAGCTTGAGGATCTGAGCCAAGGCGGTAGCCAGCAAGGCCGTCCAGAGCACCTGGTTGGAGAGGAGTTCAGCCATAGCGGATTGACTCGGGCTATTCTACAGGGCTGCCCGTCGTGATGGGGACCGTCCCAGACTCGCCCCGGCGGCGCATGGCGGCCTTCACGGTGTTGAAAAGGAGCATGGCCACCGTCATGGGGCCCACTCCGCCGGGCACCGGGGTGAGTGCCGAGGCCACGCGCGCCACTTCCGGGGCGCAATCGCCCACCAGGATGTCGCGGCCCTGCTCGTTGCGGCCCACCCGGTTCACGCTCACGTCGATCACCACCGCGCCAGGGCGCACCATCTCGGGGGTGATGAAACCGGCCCTCCCCACCGCCGTCACCAGGATCTCGGCCCGACGGGTGACCTCGGCCATGTTCCGGGTGCGGGAGTGGGCGATGGTCACGGTGGCGTTCTCGCGCAGCATCATGGCGGCGAGGGGTTTGCCCACCAGGTTGGAGCGGTTGACGATGACCACCTCCTTGCCCGCCACGGTGATGCTGTAGTGCCTGAGCAGGCGCATAATGCCCGCCGGGGTGCACGACTCCAGCGCCTCCTGCCCACTCCACAGCCGCCCCGCGCTCACGGGGGTGAGGCCGTCGACGTCCTTGGCGGGGTCGATGGCCTCGAGCACCGCCTGCTGCCGGATCTGCTTGGGCGTGGGGAACTGCACCAGGATGCCGTCGACCCCGTCGTCGGCGTTGAGGCGAGCGATGTGCTCGAGCAGTGTCGCTTCGCTGGTGTCTTCGGGGAACACGTCTACCTGGCTGCTGAGGCCGATCTTTCGGGCCTGGCGGTCCTTGAGTCGTACGTAGGACACCGAAGCCGGGTCCTCCCCTACCCGCACTACCCGCAGGTGAGGCACGTAGGGCAGGTGGGTCAGCTTAGCCTTGAGTTCTTCGTAAACGGCTTCGGCCACGGGAGGGCCGGCGAGTTCGAGCATGCAAACACCCCTCGTTGAAAGTTTAGCGTTCGGAGGAGGTGGCGGTGGAGGCGCATCCGCCCCCTGCCCCCTACCGCTCACCCTTGCTTCAGGACCTGGAGGAAGTCTGGATTTCCCCCGCCTCGATGCGCTTGAGCAATCGGGCCAGCACCCCGTTGACGAAGCGGCCTGAGTCCTCGCCGCCGTAGCGCTTGGCGATCTTGACCGCGACCTCGATGAGGGGGGGGTGGGGGGTCTGTTCGTAGAGCATCTCGTAGGCAGCCAGCCGCAGGATGGCCAGGTCGGTCTTGGCCATCTGGCCGAAGCTCCAGCCCTCGATGGTGGCCTTGAGCACCGCATCGACGGCGGCGGCCTCACGGCCATAGCCTTCGATCAGCTTGCGGGCAAAATCCAAGCTCTCCTGGTCCAGTCGGTCGCCGTAGGTCTCGTCGTCGCCCTCGAGGTCCTGGGTGGCGTGCTTCCAGGCGGCCTCGAGGTCGCCCCCGCCGTTGGTGTACTCGAAGAGCACCTTGAAGGCCAGTTCGCGCGCCTTACGCCGCACTGCCGCCCTCCCGGTATTCCACCGCCACCACCGTGAGGTTCACGGCCCGCACCTTGAGCCCGGTCGAAGCGCTCAGGGCCTCGGCCACGGTGCGCTGGGCGTTCCTGGCGAGCTCGGGGATGGGCTGGCCGTAGTCCACGCACACATTGAGATCGACGCTTAGGGAATCCCCCTCGCGCTCGACCCGCACCGGCTTGCCGCGCCGCCCGGAGATCATCTCCCCCACGCTGCGGGCCCCGGACTGGGCCAGGCGCAGTCCCTGGGCGCCCTCGAGGGCCAGGGTCACCAGCCCCACCAAGGCGTTGTCGGAAAGGTCGTAATCCACCATAGGGCTATCATAAAGCCGCGAGCGGAATACGTAGCCTCAACTATGATCCGAGGAAGGCTTAGCGGTCCGGGTCGGCATCGGGGTCGTACCCTCGGTAGAGGATGGTGATGAGGCGGTCGTCGGCCTCCATGTCGATGAGCCAGCCCTTCCCGGTGCGGTTGAGCCTCAGGTCGTGCTCGAAGCGGTCCCACCCCACGCTGGGGTCGTTGCGGGCGAGCCTCCAGGCCTCTTCGACGGTGAGGTTGGGGTCCGGGGGCCCGTCCGGCATCCTGCCGTCCTTGTCGGGGCGAAGCCCCCTTAATTCCTCATACCTCGCCGCGATCGCGGTGGTGTCGATGATCTCGAGCTCCACCCTCACCAGGGCCACGCCCCCCTCCACGCGCGCCGGGCCCAGCCTCCAGCGGTAGTTCTCCAGCGGCAGGGCCTCCCGCCGGGCCGCGCGCAGCACCGAGGGGGTGAAGCGGCCGAAGAAGGAGTTCTCGTAGGCCTTGGGGTCCCCCGTCCAGTAGTAGGCGATGCGCACCAGGTCCTTCCGCAGCAGGGCGTGGATGTAGCTGTCGGCGACCCTCACCGGGTCGCTGAGGTCGTCGGTGTAGACGTGGGAATCGCCTCGCGAGAGCATGAGCACCCCCCCGGCCATGCCGAGCACGGCCACCATGGCCAAGGTCGTTAGCACGGATCGCTGCATGGCTCAGTCGGGGCGCTCGTACCCGTACCAGATGATGTCGTCCAGCCGCTTGGCGTTCTCGCTGTCGACGGTCCAGCCCTTCTCGGTGCGGTTGAGCTTCAGGTCGTGCTCGAAGCGGTCCCAGCCCACGCTGGGGTCGTTGCGGGCGAGCCTCCAGGCTTCCTCTTCCGTGAGGTTGGGGTCCGGGGGCCCGTCCGGCATCCTGCCGTCCTTGTCGGGCCGAAGCCCCCAGAGCTCCTCGAATCTGGCCGCGATCGCGGTGGTGTCGATGATCTCGAGCTCCACCCTCACCAGGGCCACGCCCCCCTCCACGCGCGCCGGGCCCAGCCTCCAGCGGTAGTCCTCCAGCGGCAGGCCATTCCTGCGGGCGATGGCCGGGAGGGAGGGGAACACCCGGCCGAAGCCCGACTTGCGGTAGGCCTCCCGGTCGCCCGTCCAGTAGAACACCGCCCGCTCGAGGTCGTTGAGGATCGAGGCCTTGACGTAGCTGTCGGCGACCTCCACGGGGTCGCTGAGGTCGTCGGTGTAGACGTGGGAACCGCTTCGCGAGAGCATGAGCACCCCCCCGGCCATGCCAAGCACGGCCACCATGGCCAAGGCCGTTAGCAAGGATCGCTGCATGGCTTACCTCAAGAATTGCTTTGGCTGGATGTTGTAGCGCTGAGTCAACACCTCATCCAAGCGCGTTTTCTTCTCTGGGCTTTGGGCGCTATAGAGATAAACTATGCGTGCAGATTGTTTATTTATCTCTTCTGTGCCCGCCTCCATCCACTTGGCAATCTGGTTAGCCGCGTTCATCAGGGTGAGCTTGGGGTAGTATTCCCGAGCCAACAGGCGTTCCAGCCGCTCTCTCCGCTCCCCGTCGAACAGCCGCACCAGCGAGTAAGCGTCCACGCTATCGATCAGGAGCGCCAGGTCGCCAATCTGCCTCGAGGCCTCCACGATCCGCAGCATGAAGTCCTGGGCCAGGCCTGGGGAGCCGGGGCTGCCGAGAAGGGCGGCTTGGGCAATCTCGCCCTTCTGGAACTCCATGAGGATCGAGGAGCGCTTGTAGAAGTCCCAGGAGCGGATGGCCTCGTCCGAGACCGAAGCCTGGCCGACCAGCCCGCCGATGAGGTCGTCCAGCCCGTCAAGGAGGAGGCTACCGATGGCATTGTTGCCCTCCTTGAGGTAGCCGAGAACGTGGTCAACAGCGTTGCTGTTGGTGATGCCCTCGAGGCCGGGCCGGTTGACGCCGATGGCCCCGACGGTTCCCGAGAGGTGGTCCTTGCGGGTGACATCGCCCACCAGGCGCTCGTTTTGCAGCCGGTAGGGGTCCTCGCCCGCCTTGCCCTCGGCCACCATCCGCTCGGCGCGGTGCCAGGTCGCCAGGCGTTCGCGGTTCATGCTGGCCCCCAGCAGGTCGCGCATGGCGTGTTCGGAGAGACCGCCCTGCTTGAACAACTTGGCAAGCTCTACGTCGAAGGAAGTCCCCATGAGGCGCAGCAGGCGCTCGATGTCGGCGAACATCTGGCGGGTCGCGTTGTCGAAGACGCCGCCCATGGCGAAGAAGTCGGGGCGGAAGTCCTCGAGGCGGGCCCCGTAGGCGTCCCGGTAGCGCTCGAAAACCCAGGCCTCGGCGCGGGGGAGGTCGAAGCGGATGTGGGCCAGCATAGAGGCCACCAGCGAGAAGACGATCTTGCCGACCTGGCCGGGGATGTTCTCCATCTGCTTCTGGGCGGTGGCGGTCTTGAAGGCTTCGCGCCAGTGGGGCTCCTGCTTGCTGGCGACGGCTCCCAGGTTGTCCTCGTAGAGCTTGTCGAAGTAGAGCACGCACCACAGCACGTAGGTGGGGTAGTAGTAGGTGCGCTCCTGGGCGAAGAGGATTTCGTTCTCGGTGACGTGGCTGTAGACCTGGGCGAACCAGTAGCGGTAGTCCAGGACTTCCTTGTCGTTTGGGGAGAGCATCCGGCGGGCGCGGGCGCGCTGCTCTTGCAGCAGGGTCTGGGCGCTGGCGAGCATGGCTTTGTACTCCCGCTCGTCCTCGACGATGTTCTTGTTGGGGGGTTCGGTTTCGCTGCGTACCGGAGGGTTGCCCTTGAGGCGGCCCGTCTCCCGCCAGGTGCGGGCGGGCGGGGGGGCGCCCTGGGCTTGCAGCCCGGCGACAGGCAGCAGGGAATAGCCCAGGCGGAGGGCTTCGGCGAAGGCCCTGGGGGCTTTCTCCTGGAGGTAGCGCAACACCCTCTCGCGCTCGAGGTCCGTCGAGGAGGCCAGTTCGGCGGCGGCAGCGGCGCGGCCTCCCCCTACCGAGGCGAGGTTTTCGGCGAGGCGCTGGGCCTTGCGCTCGAGGCTCTCGCCCATTGGCCGGCCTTGGGAACGGGGAGGGTGAGCTTTGGGAGGCTTAGCCGGGGCCGCGACCACCTCCGGCAGGGCGGGGAAGCCGCCGTCCAGCGGCAGGTGCTCGTGCTCCAGGCGCAGGTAAACCTCTTCTACCCGGCCGCCCCCGGCAGGCCGCCACTGGGCGTGGAGGTGTCCGCGGGCGGCGAACTGGCGTAGGTCACGGGCCTCCAAGCGCAGTTCCCCCAGCCGCCGCCCCTGGGCGTTGTACTCGGTGAACCTGGCCTGCCCCTCTCCCGCCTGGCCCACCAACCGCGTGGTGTAGCCGTGGGCCGGATAGGCGGCGCGGCCCTCCAGTTCACCGTCGCGGCTTTGTAGGGTCAGGGTGCAGGGCTGCCCGGCGATGGAGGCCTGGCACACGTAAGTCCAGCGCTGAGGGTGTTTCTCGCGGAAAGCTTGCCGGCGGGTCTGCTCGGCCGCCTGGGCCGCCTGGCGCTGGCGGTACTCTTCCCGGTGCTGCTCCAGGGCGTGCTGCTGCTCAGGGCTGAGCTCCTCCCGGTGAGGGCGGTAGCTTGAAATGTGTCGGTGGCCGTCGTACGAACGGCTGTGGTCGTACTGGCGACCCATGCCATCCAGTTTAGCAGGATTTATTCTGTATTTTCCCTTAACGTAAGGAGTGGTTTTTCGGGGTGCTTTCGGGGAGCGTAGCCTTTGCGGTAGCCTGAGTGACCGATGTTCTCTACCCCGCTCCCCGCCGAACTGCGCTCCCTGCTCGAGCGCCTGCTGGTCCAGGCCCAAGCCGACCTCTCGGGCAGCGACCTCGAGACCTTCAGCCTGCGCCTGGAGCGCTACCTGCCCGAGCTATACACCGGCCTGAAGCCGGTCTACGCCGATGCGGAAGGGTTGCTGGAACGACTGCTGCCCATCCTGGTCACCGCCTACCGCGCCCGCCCCGCCGACCTCAAGCGCCTCGACGCCAAGCGCCTGCTGGCCCCCGACTGGTTCCAGCGCCCGGAGATGATCGCCTACGTGGCCTACACCGAGCGCTTCGCCGGAACGCTCAAGGGCATCGAGGAGCGGCTCGACTACCTCGAGGAACTCGGCGTGCGCTACCTGCACCTCATGCCCTTCCTCAAGCCGCGCCCGGCCCCCCACGACGGCGGCTACGCGGTGATGGACTACCGCGCGGTGCGCGAAGACCTGGGCACCATGGACGACCTCGAGGCCCTCACCGCAAAGCTGCGCGCGCGGGGCATCGCGCTGTGCTGTGATCTGGTTCTGAACCACGTGGCCCAGGAGCACGAGTGGGCGGTGCGGGCTCGGGCGGGCGAGGCGAAGTACCAGCACTACTTCCACATGTTCTCCGACCGCACCCTCCCCGACGAGTACGAGAAGACCCTGCCCGAGGTCTTCCCCGACTTCGCCCCGGGCAACTTCACCTTCGACGAGGCGAGCGGCAAGTGGGTGTGGACCACCTTCAACCGCTGGCAGTGGGACCTCAACTGGGCCAACCCCGAGGTCTTCCTCGAGTTCGCCGACCTCATCCTCTGGCTGGCCAACCGGGGCGTGGAGGTCTTCCGCCTCGACGCCATCGCCTTCATCTGGAAGCGCCTGGGCACCAACTGCCAGAACCAGCCCGAGGTGCACGCTATCACCCAAGCCCTGCGCGCCGTGGCCCGCATCGTGGCCCCGGCGGTGCTGTTCAAGGCCGAGGCCATCGTGGCCCCCGACGACCTGATCCACTACCTGGGCCAGGGCGAACACTTCGGCTTAGTCTCCGACACCGCCTACCACAACAGCCTGATGGTGCAGATCTGGTCGAGCCTGGCCTCGCGCGACGTGCGGCTGATGAGCGAGGCCCTGCGCCGCTTCCCCGTCAAGCCCACCAACACCGCCTGGTGCACCTATTTGCGCTGCCACGACGACATCGGCTGGGCCATCGCCGACGACGACGCGGCGCGGGTGGGGCTTTCGGGCGAGGCCCACCGCCGCTTCCTGTCGGACTATTACTCCGGACGCTTCCCCACCTCCCCCAGCCGGGGCCTGGTCTTCCAGGAAAACCCCCGCACCGGCGACCGGCGCATCTCGGGATCGGGGGCCAGCCTGGCGGGCCTCGAGCAGGCCCTCGAACAGAACGACCCCCGGCAGGTTCACCTCAGCCTCGAGCGCTTGCTGCTGGGCCACGCGGTGGTGCTGGGCTTTGGCGGAATTCCCCTGTTGTACATGGGCGACGAGTTGGCCCTGCTCAACGACTACTCCTACCTCGAGGAGCCCGAGCACGCCGAGGATAACCGCTGGGTCCACCGCCCGCACATGGACTGGGCCAAAGCCGCCCGCGCCAAAGCCGACCCCGCCTCGCCGGAAGGCCGCATGTACCACGGCCTGCTGCACCTCATCCGCGTGCGCCGCTCCACCCCCCACTTCCACGCCGCCCTCGAGGCGCAGATCCTCGAGCCGCGCAACCCGCACGTCTTCGGCTACGTGCGCCGTCATCCGCTGGGCAATCTGGTGGCGCTGTACAACTTCAGCGAGGAGGTCCAGTACTACCCCGCCGAGGTGCTCTGGCAGCAGGGCCTGAGCCTGCCTTTAGACCGCATCAGTGGCCAGCTCGTGCCCATCGAGCACCACCTGGTGCGGCTGGAGCCCTATGCCCGGCTGTGGATCACGGATGAGAAGGGATAGGCGGCCATGTACGCCCCCTACAGCATTGGGCGCTTTGCGTACGACCCTGTAGCGTTTCGCGTTTGGCGTCTGTAGCATAAGCGCGTGCTTTTACACCTGCGCGAGCACACCCTCGACCTCTCGAGGCCCCGGCTGATGGGGGTGCTCAACCTGACCCCAGATTCCTTCTCCGACGGAGGCAAGTACCACCGACTCGAAGCGGCGCTGGAGCGGGCGCGGCAGATGGTGGCCGAAGGAGCCGACCTGATCGACATAGGGGGCGAATCCACCCGCCCCGGAGCCCAGCCGGTGAGCGCGGAGGAGGAGAAGCGTCGGGTGCTGCCAACGCTCGAGGCCCTCCTGGAGCTGGGAGTGCCCATCAGCATCGACACCCGCAAGCCGGAGGTGGCCGCCGAGGCCCTGGCCCTGGGGGCTCATCTGCTCAACGACGTGACCGGGCTGCGCGACGAGCGCATGAGCGCGCTGGCCGCCCGTTACGAAGCTCCCGCCGTGATCATGCACATGCCCGTCCCCGACCCCGCCACCATGCAGCAGCACGCCCACTATGCCGACGTGGTAGCCGAGGTCAGGGAATTTCTGCAAACCCAGGCCCGCAAGGCCCTGGAGGCCGGGGTGCCGCAGGTGGTCCTCGACCCCGGCATCGGCTTTGGCAAAACGCCGGAGCACAACCTCGAGCTCATCCGCCGCCTGGACGAACTCGCCGCGCTGGGCCACCCGGTGCTGCTGGGGGCCAGCCGCAAGCGCTTCATCGGCACCCTGACCGGGGTGGAAGTGGCCGAGGAGCGGGTGATGGGCACGGTGGCAGCCCACCTCTTCGGCGTGAGCCGGGGAGCGCACATCCTGCGGGTTCACGACGTGAGGGCCCACCGGGAAGCGCTGGCGGTGTGGAACGCCCTGGGGGCTCAGGAGGTCGCGCATGGGTAGGGTCGTGCTCGCAGGCATCGAGCTATACGCCCGCCACGGCGTGCACGCCGAGGAGGAAAAGCTGGGGGCGCGGTTCGTGGTGGACGTGGAGATGGAGGTGGCCTTCGAAGGAAAGCCCGACGTCATCACCTCCACCGTGGACTACGGATCGGTCTTTCGCTTCGTGCAGAAGATCGCGACCGAGCAGCGCTTCTACCTCATCGAAGCTCTGGCCGACCACCTGGCCGAGGAGATCATGAAGCGCTTTGCCGATGTGCAAAAATTGGTGGTGCGAGTGCACAAGCCCCACGCCCCCCTGCCCGGCGTGGTGCGGGACGTGTTCGCGGAGACCTCGAGGCGGCGATGAACTACGGCGAGGCCCTGGATTACAGCGCTTCCCTGCTCAAGTTCGGTATTCGGCTCGGCCTGGAGCGCTTTCGTGAGCTGTTGCGGAGGGTGGGCGACCCCCACACGGCCTTCCGCGCGGTCCACGTGGCCGGGACCAACGGCAAGGGTTCGACCACCGTCTTCATCGCCTCGGCGCTGCGCGAAGCGGGCTACCGCACCGGCTGCTACCTCTCCCCCCACCTCTTCGACTTCCGCGAGCGCATCCAGGTGAACGGGGCTCTGATCCCCCCCGAGGCCTTCGCCCGGCAGGTCGAGCGCCTCAAGCCCGTGGTCGAGGAGCTGGCCCAGGACGAGCGCTACGGCCAGACCACCGAGTTCGAACTGATCACCGCCGCGGCCTTCGGTCACTTCGCCGAGGAGGGGGTGGAGGTGGCGGTGCTCGAGGTGGGCCTGGGGGGGCGGCTCGACGCCACCAACGTCATCCCACCCCCGCTGGTCGCCGTCGTCACCAGCATCGGCCTCGACCACCAGGAGGTGCTGGGCCATAGCCTGCGCCAGATCGCGCTCGAGAAGGCCGGAATCCTCAAGCCGGGCGTTCCCGTAGTGACGGGCGTAACCCAACCCGAAGCCCTCGAGGCCATCGAGGAGGTGGCCCGCCAGCAGGGGTGTCCGCTGTACAAAGTCGAGCCCGCTGCGGAGCGTCGCGCCGACGGCTACGCCTACTACGCTTCCGATGCCCGCGGGCTTTCGATCTGGCTGCCCGAGGTGCCCTTGATCGGGCTGCGCCTGGCCCTGCAGGGCCATTTCCAACACGCCAACGCCGCCGTGGCCGCCGCTGCCCTCAACCTGCTGCGAAAGCAGGGGCTGGCGATTCCCGAAGAAGCCCTGCGCCGGGGCCTCGAGCAGGCCCGTCTTCCGGGCCGTTTCCAGGTCCTGCGAATCGAGCACCCTCCCCGCACCCTGGTGCTCGACGTGGCCCACAACCAAGACGGCGCTCGCGTGCTGGCCGAGGCCCTGCAACACGCTTTCCCCGGCCAGAAGGGGCTCTTCGTGGTGGGCATGAAGGCCAACCATGACCCCGCCGAGTTCCTGCCGCCCCTCAAGGAGCACGTCGAGCGCCTGTGGGTCAGCCAGCCGCGCACCAGCCCCCGCCCGGTGGAAGAGCTGCTCGAGGTAGCCCACCGCCTGAGCCTGAGGGTACAGGCCATGCCCAGCATTCCGGAGGCGCTGGAGCAAGCCCTCGAGCACGCCACCCCCGACCAGCCCGTGGTCCTCACCGGCTCCTTGCTCACGGTGGGCGAGTTGCCCGAGCCCTACCGCAGCCTGGCGCTGAGGGGATAGGCTTCCACGGAAGCCGCCGATAGCCGCACGCCCCAGGCCCTCACCCCCTGACCCCAACCTACAGCCGCAAATCGGTGGGGCGGATTCCCGCGGTGTCCAACTTCGCCAGCAACGCCTCTACGGTCTGACCCAGACCCGGAACCACCCAATCCGGCGCGATGTCGGCCAGCGGAGCCAGCACGAAAGCCCGCAGGTGCATGCGGGGATGAGGGATCACCAGTCCGGGTCGCTCCAGACGCAAGTTGTCGCACAACAGCAAGTCGAGGTCGAGGGTGCGCGGGTCGTTGGGGTTCAGCCGCACCCGCCCCTCCCGGCGCTCGATGTCCAGCAGGCGCTCGAGCAGTTCCGTGGGCTCGAGTTCGCTCCTGAAGACCACCGCCGCGTTGAGGTAGGCCCCCTGACCGGCGGGACCGCCTACCGGATCGGTGTCGTACACCCGGCTCAGGAGCACATCGAGCGCCTTCGCCTCCTGCTTCAGCTGCTCCGCCCCGCGCCGCAGATGCCCCAGGCGATCCCCCAGGTTGGAACCCATAGCCACGGCGTAGCGATGCACGGCAACAAAGTATCACGAGACCCGCATGGCCTCGGGTTCGAAAGGTGAAGGGGCGCCGATGGCCAAGAGCCATTCGCGTCTTGCGTACGACCCCTGGCCACTGACCATCGACCCAGATTGCAGGTTGATACACCCCCCGCCGCCCGCTCGAGGATCAGAATGGGGTTGCCATGAGCATCAAGGAGATCACCTTCAACACCAAGGCCCTCGTCGGCGGCGAGTGGGTCGGCACCGCCCGGTCCTTTGCGGTGTATAGCCCCTACTCGGGCGAGGCCATCGCCCAGGTGGCCGACTGCGGCGAGGCCGAGGCTCGGCGGGCCATCGAGGCTGCGGTCACGGCCTTCGAGACCTGGCGCGATACCACCGCCTACGAGCGCGCCGCATTGATGAAAAAGTGGCATGCCCTGATCCTGCGTGACGAGCAGACCCTGGCCCAAACCATCGCCATGGAGATGGGCAAGCCGGTCAGCGAGGCGCTGGGCGAGGTGCGCTACGCGGCCAGCTTCGTCGAGTGGTACGCCGAGGAAGCCAAGCGCATCTACGGCGAGACGGTGCCCAGCCAGTTCGCTCACAAGCGGCTGTTCGCCATCAAGCAGCCGGTGGGGCCGGTGTACGGCGTGACCCCCTGGAACTTCCCCGCCGCCATGGTCACCCGCAAGATCGGCCCAGCCCTGGCCGCGGGCTGCACCTTCATCCTCAAGCCCGCCGAGCAGTCCCCCCTCACCGCCATCAAGCTGGCCGAGCTGTGGCTGGAGGCCGGAGGGCCGCCCGGAGTCTTGCAGGTGCTCACTACCTCCGACCCGGTGGCCCTCACGCGGGTGATGATGGCCGACGAGCGCATCCGCAAGATCACCTTCACCGGCTCGACCGAGGTGGGCAAGATCCTCACCCGCCAGAGCGCCGACACCCTCAAGCGCGTCTCCATGGAACTCGGCGGGCACGCCCCCTACCTGGTCTTCGAGGACGCCGACCTCGAGCAAGCCGTCAAGGACGTGGTGGCGTGCAAGTTCCGCAACGCGGGCCAGACCTGTGTGTGCACCAACCGCGTCTACGTGCAGCAGAGCATCGCCGAAGCCTTCAGCCAGAAGCTGGCCCAGGCTGCCGCCGGGCTCAAGGTGGGTGACCCCCTCGACCCCAGCACCCAGATCGGGCCGCTGGTGGATGCACAGGGCCTCGAGAAGGTCAAGGCTCACGTCGAGGACGCCAGGGCCAAGGGCGCTGCCGTGCTGACGGGAGGGGAAGCCACAGGTGGGCTGTTCTACGCCCCTACCGTGCTGACGGGCGTGCGGGAGGACATGCGCATCATGAGCGAGGAAACCTTTGGCCCCGTAGCCCCGGTGATCACCTTCAAGACCGAGGAGGAAGCCATCCGGGCCGCCAACAACACCCCTTACGGCCTGGCGGCCTACCTCTGGACGAGGGATCTGAGCCGGGCCATCCGGGTAGCCGAGCGGCTGGAGTATGGCATCATCGGCCTCAACGACGCAGTTCCTTCCACCGCCCAGGCCCCCTTCGGCGGAGTCAAGCAGAGCGGCTTTGGCCGCGAGGGCGGACACTGGGGGCTCGAGGAGTACCTGTATGTGAAGTACGTCTCGGTGGGGGTGGTCTAATAGCTGAGCGCTCGCTTTTCCCTCACCCCGCCAGCTTGCGGTTTAGCAACTCTTGCAGAAGCTGGGGATTGGCCTGGCCCTGGGTCTCGCGCATCACCTGGCCCACGAAGAAGCCCATCAGGCCGGTTTTGCCGCTGCGGTAGGCCGCGACCTTGTCGGGGTTGGCGGCCAGGACCCGCTCGATGAGGGGCTCGAGCGTCCCCGCGTCGCTGAGCTGGCGCAAGCCCCTGCGTTCGACGATTGTCACGGGGTCCTCCCCGCTCTGCTGGGCCTCGGCCAGCACGTCCTTGGCGATACGGGTGTTGATGCTACCCCCCTGCAGCAGCCGAACCAGCGCTGCAAGCTGAGCGGGAGTGACCCTGACCTGCTCCTCACGGATGGCCGGGCCCAGGTCATTGACCACCCAACCGGCCAACGCACCCATCTCAGCGTGCTTCGCGGCTTCGCTGAGGTAGGCTTCCAACCGGGGCTCCCGCGCCAGGACCAGGGCCTCGGCCTCCCCTACACCTTGGGACTTGAGGCGCTCGAGCACCTCCCTCTGCTCGGCGGTGAGGTCTGGCACCTCCCTCTGGCGCTCGGCGGTTGGCGTTTTGCGCTTGGCGGTTGGCGTTTTGCGTTCGGCCTCTTTGCCCCAGGTGTCCTTCAAGGTCACGATGCGGTTGAACACCAGCGCCTCGGGCCTCGAGTCAATGGGGTCGCGCCAGAAGTAGCCACTGCGCTCGAACTGGTAGCGGGTGTCGGCAGGGTCGTCCGCCACGCTGGGCTCGACGTAGCCGTGGGTGACCTCGAGGCTCTTGGGGTTGAGGAAGCTGAGGAAATCCCGGTCTTCGTGCGCGGGGCCACCCTCGTCCTCCGTCTCCTCGTCCTCGTGTTCCTTGGCCTCGGGGTGGGGCACGGTAAAAAGCCGGTCGTAGAGGCGGAACTCAGCCGCGAGTGCGCGCGAGGCGCTGACCCAGTGGATCACGCCTTTGGCGCTGGCGTTCTCGCCCAGCAGGGTGCAGCGCAGCTCGACGACCTCTCCGGCTTCGCCGGTGATGAAGCGCTCGCAGCGAATGACCCCCGCCCCGCGCAGCCGCACCGTCCCGCCCGGAGTGAGCCGCTTGAAGCCGGGAGGTGGGTCTATGGCGAAATCGTCTTGCTCGATGTAAAGCTCGCGGGTGAAGGGCACGGGCCGGGTGGCTTCCTCGGGCCTGACCCGCCGCCCACCGGGCAGGGCCACCAAGCCGTCGGGCGATTCCTGCACCACGTCGTGGGGCCAGTAGGCCAGGTGCAGGGTCTGCTCGTGGCCCTCGGGCAGGTTCTCCAGCACCACCTTCAGGGGGCGGGTCACGGCCATCACCCGCGGGGCGCGGTGGTTGAGGTCGTCGCGGATGGCGTGCTCGAGCAGCCCGATGTCCACCGTGCGGTTGGTGCGCGAGATGCCCACCTGCGAGGCGAAAGCCCGGATGGCCTCGGGGGTCACGCCCCGGCGCCGCTGCCCGGCCAGGGTCGGCATGCGCGGGTCGTCCCAGCCGCGCACGTAGCCGCCCGCGACCAGCTTGCGCAGCTTGCGCTTGGAGACCACGGTGTACTCGAGGCTGCGCCGCCCGAACTCGTACTGGTGGGGGCGGGGGGTTCTGTCCAGCGGGGGGTGACCCCAGAGGTGGTCCATCAGCCAGTCGTAGATGGCCCGGTTGTCCACGAACTCCAAGGAGCACAGGCTGTGGGTCACGCCGTCGAGGGCGTCGGAGGTGGCCTGGGCGAAGTCGTAGGAGGGGTAGATGCACCACTTCCTGCCGGTGCGGTAGTGCTCGGCGTGGACGATGCGGTAGAGCACCGGGTCGCGCAGCTTCATGTTGGGGCTGGCCAGGTCGATCTTGGCCCTGAGCACGTGGGCTCCATTGGGGAACTCCCCTGCGCGCATGCGCTCGAAGAGCTCGAGGTTCTCCTCAACGCTGCGCTCGCGGTAGGGGCTGGGCGTGCCGGGCTTGTCCACGCTGCCGCGCAGCCGGGCCATCTCCTCGGGCGAGACGCTGTCCACGTAGGCCTTGCCCATCTTGATGAGCCGAACGGCCATCTCGTAGAGCTGCTCGAAGTAGTTGGAGGCGAAGCTGGTCTCATCCCACTCCCAGCCCAGCCAACGCATGTCCTGGGTGATGGAGTCGACGTATTCCTGTTTCTCGGTCTCGGGGTTGGTGTCGTCGAAGCGCAGTCGGCACACCCCGCCGTAGTCGTGGGCGATGCCGAAGTCGATGTAGCTGGCAATTGCGTGCCCCAGGTGGGCGTAGCCGTTGGGCTCGGGCGGAAAGCGGGTCACCACCTTTTCATAGCGGCCCGCCTCGAGGTCAGCGTCGATGATCTCGGTGATGAAGTTGGGGCTGACCATGCGGCGACGGGGCTCAGGCGGGTTCTTCACGGTGCTCATAAGTCACTGACTCCAAGCATACACTCTGCTCGACTGAGCAAAAGGAAGGGCGATGCCAAGCGTGGCTCGATAGCCTGGCCCCGCCCGTGAACGGTATTCTTAGAGACATGCGCCTACACCCCGAAGTTGAGGAAGCCCTGGCCAACAACCAGCCGGTGGTGGCCCTCGAGTCCACCGTCATCACCCACGGCCTGCCCCGCCCCACCAACCTCGAACTCGCCCGCAAGCTGGAGCAGGCCGTGCGCGAGGAGGGAGCCGTGCCTGCTACCATCGCCATTCTGGAGGGCGAAATCTGGGTGGGGCTCACCGACTTTCAACTCGAGGCCATCGCCTTTGCCGCCCACGTGGAGAAAGCCAGCCTGTGGAACCTGGCAGCCATCCTGACCCAGGGCAAGCACGCCGGCACCACGGTGGCCACCACGGCCTTCCTGGCCCACAAGGCGGGGATTTCGGTCTTCGCGACGGGGGGCATCGGAGGCGTGCACCCCGCCGGCAGCGGGCAGGCCTCCTACGACGAATCCGCCGACCTCTTCGAGCTCTCGCGCACCCCCATCGCGGTGGTCTCGGCAGGACCCAAGAGCATCCTTGACCTGGCAGCGACCCTCGAGCGCCTGGAGAGCTACGGCGTGAGCCTGCTGGGCTACCAGACCAACAAACTCCCGGCCTTCCACACCCGCGAGTCGCCCTTCGACCTGCCCGCCAGGGTGGAAACCCCCGCCGAGGCCGCCGCCGTCTTCGCCCAGGCCCGCCGCCTGCTGCCCGGCGCCACGCTGGTGATGAACCCAGTTTCGCGAGGGCTGGAGTGGGCGCAGGTGCAAAGCTGGGTCGAGCAGGCCAACCAGGAAGCCGCCCGCAGCGGCATCCACGGCAAGGCCCTGACCCCCTTTCTGCTCTCGAGGCTGGCCGAGCTTTCGGGTGGGGTCACGGTGGAGGTGAATTTGCGGCTGCTGGAGGAAAATTCCCGCCTCGCGGCCCGCATCGCCGCGGCTTTGTCCCAGCTCAGGGTCTAGGGGCTTAGAATATTCCGGGATGTGTGAACTCGGAGACCGCCTGCGCCAGGCCCGTGAGGAACAGGGCCTCGAGCTCGCCCAGCTTGCCGAGCGGCTCAAGGTGCGGCGGGCCATCCTCGAAGCGCTGGAAGAGTGCCGCTACGACGAACTCCCGGAGGCTCCGCTGGCGCGGGGTTACCTCAAACGCTACGCCCAGGCCCTGGGGCTCGATCCCAAGCCCTTGCTGATGCTCTATCCAGCCAGCCCAGGCCCCATCCCCACCGACGAACGGCCCCCCCCCAGCCGAATTCCCACCCGCACTCCGCGCAGTCCCTGGCTGTGGGTGCTCCCGGTCCTGGCGCTCCTGGGAGCCGGGGCTTTCTGGTGGTATTCCGCTCGCCAGGGACGCTCCAGCGAAACCCCGCCCACGGTCGCGGTTGCCCCGGAGGTCAAGCAGGTGGTGCTGCGGGTGAGCACCGAGCCTGCCGGCGCGCGGGTCTACCTCGACGGCTTCCTGCTGGGTAACGCTCCCATCCAGGCCCCGGTCGAAGTGGGCGAGCGGGTACTGCGGGTCGAGGCCCCGGGCTATGTTCCTAAGCAGCAAACCCTCAACCTCCTCACCGACCAAAGCCTCACGGTGCGGCTCGAGGTCGCCAAGCCCCCGTCACCCCCTCAGAACACCACCTCCCAGCCCAACACCAACACGCTGGTCCTCCGGGTCGAGCAGCCCTCCTGGATTCGCGTCACCTCGCTCGACGGGCGCCAACTCTACGAGGGCATCGCCCCCGCAGGTGCCCAGCTCACCTACCCGCTGCCGGTCGACGTGCGCACCGGCAACGCTGGGGGAGTGCGGGTGATCGTGCAGGGCCAGGACCGGGGGCTCATGGGTGCCGTAGGGCAAGTGGTGCAGCGCCGTTTTGGCAACCCGCCCACGTCCAATCCCTAAGCGCCCGGGACCTGCCTGCGGTGAGGGGTCCTGGCTCCCTCCCGTGAGTAATTTTTGGAATGGCCCAGAGGGGGAGGGGAAACCCCCGCAGGTAGACCCGGTTCCCCTGGCGCCTGAGTCCTTCCAGGGTGCCCTCTCCCCAAAGCTGCCAGTCCCGCCGCATGCCCACCACGGCCTCAAACCCCAGCCTCCTGAGCCCTTGGAGGAAGCAGGTGGTGCCGAAGGCGGCATCGGCGCCCCCCGCACCCGGAAGGCCCGCCCCATCCAGGGGGGGCAGGGAGGCAAGGAGGTGGAGGGCCAGGAAGGAGAGGGGC
>NZ_QWLA01000057.1 GCF_003574095.1 Calidithermus roseus | reverse complement strand
AGCCTTGAGAACTCGGCTTCCGTCGATAAGCACCAGCGCTCATCGCACTCTCTCGACTCCCTCGCTTTCAAGGTCCTCGCACCGTCCTCAAGACAGCGCAACGAGTAGATTACCCCCCGCCTCTCGCCTTGTCAAGCCTCCCGCTCGAGCCCACGACCAAGCACCAATCTTGGCCGATAACCATGGGGAATTCCATCGTTTCTCGAAGCCACCCTAGCCCCCCAGGCACACCCATTCCTGCGGAGTATCAGTAACGATTCTCGTTCTCAAAACCTATAAATCCGACTGGATTACTTGACATTAAAACCTGCCCCCCCCTAGACTGCCCCTTGTTGAGCTGCCGGGTGGCATCTCATCACCCCAAGCTCGAAAGGAAGCCCAATGAGAAACGTTCGGATTGCTATCGTCACCGCGCTGGCCCTGGGAGCCCTCGCGCAGGCCCAGGGAACCCTGACCATCTACTCCGGGCGCAGCCAGGGGCTCGTAGATCCCCTGGTCAAGCAGTTTCAGGCCGAGACCGGCATACGGGTCAACGTGAAGTACGGGCGCGACGCCGAGTTGCTGGCGGCCTTGCAGGAGGAAGGCTCCCGCAGCCCCGCCGACATCTTCTGGGCCAACACCTCCGGAGCCCTGGGGGCCGCGCAGCAGTTGATGATCAAGCTGCCCGCCTCGATCACCAGCAAGCCCAGCGGCTTCGTGCCGGGATCGGGCACCTGGACGCCACTTTCGATCCGCTTCCGCGTGCTGGCGTACAACACCCAAAAGTTCAAGCCCGAGCAGTTCCCCCAGTCGGTGATGGAGCTGCCCCAGCAGACCCAGCTCAAAGGGCGCATCGGCTGGACCCCCACCTACTCCAGCTTCCAGGACTTCATCGCCGCCATGATCCTGGTCCACGGCGAGACCAAGACCAAGGAATGGCTCGAGGGCATGAAGCGGCTGGAGCCCAAGGTCTACCCCTCCAACCCGCCCATGATGGAGGCCATCCGCGCCGGTGAGATCGACGTGGCCCTGACCAACCACTACTACATCCAGCGCTTCCTCAAGGCCGGGTACCCCATCGGCACTTATTACTTCGCCAAAGGCGACGTGGGCAGCCTGGCTTTGGTGACCGGCGCAGGCGTCCTCAAGAGCAGCAAGAACGTCTCCAGCGCCACGCGTTTCCTGACCTGGCTGCTCTCGCCCAAAGCCCAGCAGTTCTTCCCCGGTGAGCTTTTCGAGTACCCCGTGGTCAAAGGGGCCATCCTGCCCACCACCCTCAACCCCCTCGAGGACATCCTCGCCCGCGGCCCCAAGATCGACTTCGAGAAGCTCCAGCTCGACAACGCGCTGAAGGTATTGCGCGAGGCCGGGCTGCTCTGAGTTGGCCAATCGTCCCGATTGGGTACCCCAAGCAGGCGGAGGATATGCCAGCCCTCCGCCTGCAACTTTTCAGGCGATTCGTTATCGTGGAGGCTTGTGGAACCGGATACCGCACCCACCCTCTCCCCCTTGCCGACCTCAGCCTTGCTCGAACTCATCCGTCGCCGCCGCAGCATCAAGCAAGCCCAGCTTCGCCCCGACCCCATCCCGCGGGAGTACGTCGAGTGGATGCTCGAGGCCGCCAACTGGGCTCCTAACCACGGGGCCTCCGAGCCCTGGCGTTTCACGGTCTTCGCGGGAGAAGCCCGGCGGGCGCTGGGGGAAAGCTTCGCCCGCTCCTACCGGCTGGGCATCGATCCCCAGAAGTACAACCCCCAAGCCGAGAAGGCCCAGCTCGAGCGGGTCTGGCTGGCCCCGGTGTGGATCTCCATCGGGATGCAGCCCGGCGGGCATCACCCCGAGTGGGAAGAGGTGGCGGCGGTGGGGGCGGCGGTGCACGCCGCGCAACTCGTTGCTGCGAGCCTGGGGCTGGGGGCTTTCTGGACCTCGGGGATGCCGGTGCTACACGAGAACACCGCGAATTTCGTGGGGCTAAAGGCCCCCGCCCGCCTGCTGGGCTTCCTCTACGTGGGCTACCCAGCCATCCCCTGGCCCCAGGGCCTGCGGGGCGACTGGCAGGAGAAGGTAGCCTGGCGCTGGGGCTGACTTATTGCGAACGATTCGCAGTGTGCTTTTTATCGCGAAACCCTAGCGGAAAACTGGGATAAACTCATCAGGCTGTGGTGCGCGCCAGCCGCCGACCCATCCCCTGGCACTTCCTCATCCCCGCGCTGATCGCGGGAGCTGGTGTTCTGCTGCCGCTAGCCTACCTGGTGCTGCGGGCTTTCGAGGCCGAGCCCCAGACCCTGGCCGAGCTGGTGCTGCGCGAGCGCAATCTGCGGCTGCTGCTCAACACCGTGATCCTGCTGGTGGGGGTATTGTCGGGCACTGCCTTGCTGGCCCTGCCCCTGGCCTGGCTCACCACCCGCAGCGATCTGCGCGGCAAGCGCTTGTGGACGATGCTGTTGACCCTGCCGCTGGCGGTGCCGGGCTTCGTGGGGGCTTATGCCCTGCTGGGCGCCACCGGGCCCGGTGGGATGCTCGAGGCCCTCCTGGGAATCAACTGGCCCCGGCCCTGGGGGTACTGGGGAGCCTGGGGCGTGCTGGTGCTCTTCACCTACCCCTACCTCTTCCTCAACCTGCGGGCCGGGCTTCTGGGCTTGGACCCCAGCCTCGAGGAAGCCGCCCAGAGCCTGGGCTACCGCCGGATAGAGGTCTTCTTCAAGGTGGTGCTGCCGCAGCTCAGGCCCGCCTTCTACGCCGGGGGGCTCTTGGTGGGGCTGCACGTGCTGGGCGACTTCGGTGTGGTCAGCCTGATGCGCTACGAGACCTTCAGCTACGCCATCTACCTGCAGTACTCCGCCTCCTTCGACCGCATCTACGCCGCCTGGCTCTCGCTGATGCTCATCGCTCTCACCGGGGGGCTGCTGTGGCTCGAATCGCGCCTGCTGGCCGGGCTCAGCTTTTCGCGGGTAGGCCTGGGCAGCGCCCGGCTGGCCCGCCCGGTGCCGCTGGGTTCCTGGCGCTGGCTGAGCTACCCGCTGCTGCTGGCCCCGGTGGTGGGCGCGCTGCTCATCCCGCTTGCCACCATGCTCTACTGGGCGCTGCGCTTCCCCCACGAGAACCGGGTGTCAGTGAGCGAGGCCCTGGCCAACTCGGCCCAGGCTGCCGCGCCCGCCGCGCTGGTAGCGGTGCTGCTGGCCCTCCCCCTGGCCTACCTGGGGGTGCGCTTCCCCTCGCCCTTCTCCCGGCTCTTGGAGCGCACCGCCTACCTGGGCTACGCCACCCCGCCCCTAGCCTTCGCCCTAGCCCTGATCTTCTTCAGCCTGCGTGGGGCGCCCTTCCTCTACCAGACCCTCACCCTGCTGGTGCTGGCCTACGCCCTGCACTTCATGGCCGAGGCCATCGGGCCCATGCGCAGCGCGCTCTACCAGGCCCCACCGCGGCTGGAGGAGGCCGCCCGCAACCTGGGCTATGGCCCCCTCCAGGCTTTCCTCAAGGCCACCTTCCCGCTGCTGTGGCGGGGGGTGCTCGCCAGCTTAGCCCTGGTCTTCCTCTCCTCGGTCAAGGAACTGCCGCTGACCTTCCTGCTGGCCCCGGTGGGCTACAGCACGCTCGCCACCCAGATCTGGGCCTACACCTCCGAGGCCATGTATGCTGAGGCCGCCCCCTACGCCCTGCTGATCGTGCTCTTCTCGGCCTGCTTCGTCGGCCTTTTGATCTCCCAGGAACGCCGAAAATGAACCCGCTCAATGTCGAATACCCCTCGCCCAACACCTCGGAGATACCCGCCGAGCCCGCCCTGCGCGTCGAGGGGCTCACCAAGCGCTTCCACCCCTCGATGCCCCCGGTCGTGGACAACCTGAGCTTCGCCGTCGCCCCCGGCGAGATCTTCGCCTTGCTGGGGCCTTCAGGCTGTGGCAAGACCACGGCCTTGCGGCTCATCGCCGGGTTCGAGCGCCCCGATAGGGGGCAGGTCTGGCTGGGGCAGGAAAACCTGACCCATCGCCCCCCCGAAAAACGCGGCATCGGCTTCGTCTTCCAGGACTACGCCCTCTTCCCCCATCTCAGCGTCTTCGACAACGTGGCCTTCGGGTTGCGCAGCCTGAGCCCTTCCGCCCGCAGGCAGCGGGTCGAGGAGGTGCTGGGCCTGGTGGGGCTCACGGTCTTCAAGGACCGGCGGCCTCACGAGCTCTCCGGTGGACAGCAGCAGCGGGTAGCGCTGGCACGGGCCATCGCTCCTGGCCCCAAGGTGGTCCTGCTCGACGAGCCTTTCAGCAGCCTGGACGCGGGCCTGCGCCAGGTGACCCGCGACGAGGTGCGCGAGTTGCTCAAGCGCTCGGGCATCGGCGCGGTGCTAGTGACCCACGACCAGGAAGAAGCGCTCTCCTTCGCCGAGCGCCTGGCGGTGATGCGGGCGGGGAGCCTCGAGCAGATCGGCACCCCCGAAGAGGTCTACACCCGCCCCCTCACCCCCTTCGTAGCCCAGTTCCTCGGGCGCACCAACCTGATCCCCGGCGAGGCTAGGGGCATCGAGGCCGAAACCCCGCTGGGCCTGCTGCGGCTGGCCGAGGGGGCGGTGGGACCGGTGCTGCTCTCTTTGCGCCCCGAGGGGTTCGTCCTGGAGCCCGGCGGCGAGGCTGTAGTGCTCAGCCGCGAGTTCAAGGGACACGACCTCACCTACCGCGTGCGCCTGGACGGGCGGGACTACGTGGTGCAGGCCGACCCCCACTGCCCCTGCCGCCCCGGTGACCGGGTGCGCCTCGAGGTCCGCGACCCGGCGGTAGTCGTGGGCCGCCGCGGTGGGGAGGTCTAGGGCCGATAGCCAAAGCCCCAATTGCGACCCCACGGCGCCTTGCGCTCAGCGTTTGACCTTTCGCGCCAACGCAAGGCTATACAATGAGCTAGCTTTGATCACCGTGCTGGAGCCACAAGAACAGCTCGAGGCCGACGCTATCGCGCCCCAGCGGGCGCGTCGCATCCTGCTCACCGTCGAGTACGACGGCACCCGCTTCGCGGGGCTACAGACCCAGGCCAGAGGGGAGCGCACCGTGCAGTCCGTACTTCAAGCTGCCCTCTCCTGCATTCCCGGAGCGATCCCCAAAGCGGTGCCCGCCGGGCGCACCGACGCCGGGGTGCACGCGCTGGCCATGCCTTTTCACTACGACACCACCGACACCATCCCCGCGGCCAAAATTCCCTACGCCCTCAACAGCCTGCTGCCGCCCGACCTCAGGGCTTTGAGTGCCGAGGAGGTGGGGCCTGCTTTCCACGCCCGCAAGAGTTGCCGCTGGCGCCACTACCGCTACCGCATCCTGCAACGCCCCATGGCACCGAGCCTCGAGCGCCACCGGGTGTGGTGGATCCCCCAGGCCCTCAACCTGGTGGCCATGCGCCACGCCCTGGAGTTTCTCGAGGGTGAGCACGACTTCCGAGCCTTCGCCATCAAGGCCGAGCGCAGCACCGTGCGGCAGCTCTACCGCGCCCACCTCACCGTGGTCACCCCGCTGGAGGGTCGAAGGGCCCAGGAGATCTGGCTCGAGTTCGTGGGCAGTGGCTTCGTGCGGGGGCAGGTGCGCAGCATGGTGGGCACCTTGGTCGAGGTGGGGCTGGGCAAGCGCGACTCCAGCGATATCCCGCGCCTACTCGAGCGCGGCACACGCAAGGACGCCGGGCCAACCGCCCCGCCCCAGGGGCTCTACTTCGTACAGGCGGGTTACACGCCCTGGAACGGCTGATGCGCACCCTGGCCTCGCTCACCGCACCGTGAACTCCAGCCACACCCGCCAGGCCTCGATAGGCCGCAGGGATACGTCCGCCCCCAGCCGCACCTGCTGCTCGAGGTCGTAGGCGAGGCCAAAGAGGAGTTTGCCCCCCAGGGCCTGCGGGTTCCACCAACCCCAGCCCTCCAGCCCGCTCACCCCGTCCAGCGGCCAGCGCAGGCGGCCCCACAGGCCGGTGTTCCACTGGTAGTAAAGCTCCCCCAGTTCTCCCCTCAAGCCCAGGCGTGGCGTGAGGCCCGCGGGCGAGACCCAGGTGCCCGCCTCGAGCCCGCCGAAGCGCCCACCCACGTAGCCCTGACCCTCGACATAGGCTGCCTCGAGGCCCATCCCCTCGCCCAGCCGGTACTGGCCGTAGACCCCCCACTGCCCCTCTTCCCCCCATGGGGTACGGTTGAAGGGGGTAGTGTACACCGCCCGCTTGCCCAGGCTCAGCCGGAGTTCGTCGATGGGGATGAGCGCATAGACCTCCGTCACCCCACCCTGCACCCCGCTGCCAAAGGCGACATAGCCGTTGGTTTTGAGTTCGTACCATCCAGCCAGGAGGTTGGCCTCGAGGCATACCCCAAAGAGTGCCTGCTGCCCCGCGCTCCCACCCTGAAAGCGCCAAAAGCCGCTCGGCAACAGGTTCAGGCTGATCAAGCCCCAGAGCAGGGGAAGGCTGATCCAGGAGTAGAGGCGGCTTTGCATTGGGACCACGATACCCGACCCCCAGGGTGCACCTCGCAACAAAAGACCGACCCTCCAGGGTCGGCCTGAGAGGCTCGGTAGGTCCTAGGAGCTACAGCACCCGCCGCTGCCCTGCCCTTCGGGGGCCTTGGCGCCGTCGGTGCGGAAGGAGTGGCCGCAGCCGCAGGAGGAGGTGGCGTTGGGGTTGTTGACGCTGAACCCGCCGCCCATCAGGTTTTCCACCCAGTCCACCTGCGAGCCCACCAGCAGCGGCAGCGACATACGGTCTACGACGAGGCGCACGCCGTGCATCTCGGTGACGGTGTCGCCCTCGAGTTCGCGCTCGTCCACTGCCATGCCGTACTGGTAGCCGCTGCAACCGCCCGACTTGATGAACACCCGGATCGCCGCGTGGGGTTTGTTGTAACGAGCCAGGATCTCCTTGGCCCGCTCGGCGGCCAGGGGGGTGATCGAAAGCACAGCCTGTTCTTGAACCATCCCAAGCACCTCCATTGCCCCTCCCCGCCATAACACCACGACGCGGGGCGGCAACTGCTCCTTGAGAAGAGGTTAGCATATGAAAACCCCGCAAACGTGACGGGATGCACCGCGGGTGATGGTTGGTAGTCGATGGCCAGGGGGCGTCGGGGACCGGTGGCTCGTGGATATCCCAAAGGGCGTTTGGCGTTCGACCTCCCGCAGGTTATGCTTTTGGGCGGCTATGGACCGCCCCCTGATGATCTTTAGCGGACAATCCAACGTCCCGCTGGCCCAGGAAATCGCCGATAACCTGGGCGTTCCTTTGGGCAAAAGCACCACCGAGCGCTTTGCCAACGACTGCCTTTTCGTGCGCTACGAGCAGAGCCTGCGCGAGGGCGACGTGTTCATCATCCAATCCCTCACCCCTCCGGTGCAGGACCACCTGGTCGAACTCTTGATGATGATCGACGCGGCCAAGAGCTCCAGCGCGGCCCGGGTCACCGCCGTCATCCCCTACTACGCCTACGCCCGCTCGGACAAGAAGGACGCCCCCCGCATCTCCATCACCGCGCGCCTGGTCGCCGACCTGATCCAGACCGCCGGGGCCGACCGGGTGCTCACCATGACCCTGCACTCCGCCCAGGTCCACGGCTTCTTCAAAATCCCCGTCGACCACCTCTCGGCTGAGCCGGTCATCGCCAACTACTTCGCCACCCGCGTGGAAAACCTTGAGAACGCCGTGATCGTCGCCCCCGACGCTGGCGACCTCAAGCGCGCCAGCGCCCTAGCCCGCCGCCTGGCCCTGCCCCTGGCCTTCATCGACAAACAGCGCCTCTCCGACACCGAGGTGACCTCGAGGGGCCTCGTGGGCAACGTCAAGGGCAGGACCGCCCTCATCATCGACGACGAGGTCTCCACCGCCGGCACGCTGGTGCAGGCCGTGGACGTGCTCAAGCAGAACGGGGCTGAGGCCGTCTACGCCGCCTTCACCCACGGGGTCTACGTGGGCCCGGCCATCGAGCGCATCGAGAAGAGCCCCATCCTCGAGGTCGCCGCCACCAACACCTGCCTCTACAAGGGCCAGCCCAGCCCCAAGCTGCAAACCCTCTCGGTGGGCCCGCTCTTCGCCGAAGCCATCTGGCGCACCCACCGGGGCGAGTCGGTCTCCTCGCTGTTCACCTGAGCCCTCAATTGGGCGGCTTCCACCCGCTGGGCTCTGCCGAGCGGGTCCCGTCCGAGTTGACCTGCACCCGCACCAGCTTGGAAACGGTCACGGTCGCCGGGTAGGGCTTGGCCCGCTTGCCGGCCTCGGCCAGGGCCTGCACCAAGGCGTTGGAGAAGTCCAGCAGCAGGGCGTCTTGCTGCCAGGCGGGGAGGGGGCTCGAGACCACCACCCGGGTGAAGCAGGAAGGGTTGGGAGTGGCGCAGTGGGGCTCGAGGCGGAGTTGGTTGCCCTCGAGGCGCAGCGCGTAGGCCCCTAGCTCGACCCGTCCACCCCGCTTGAGGACGGCCTGCCACTGCGCCACGGCCCCCGTCCAGAAGCTCCGGGCCTCCGCCGTGCGCGGGCTCACCGTGTAGCGCCAGGCTCCCGCCGTGGCCGCTGCCCTGGACTGGGAGGCCGTGATGCCGAAGAAATTCGCCGTCTGCACCACCTGGGCCAACCCGAGTCCGAAGAGGCCCAGCAGGGCCGCCAAAACCCACCGCCTCATTTAGACCCTACCACCACCTGGGTGTCCCGCTGCCTCACCGCCTCGACCTGGGGCGGGGCCAGCGCCTCGGCCAGGAAGGCCCAGAACACACCCACGAGCAAGCCCAACACGCCGGCGATGGCCGTGTAGAGCAACGGGCGCGGCGAGACCGGGCGCAAGGGCTCGGCAGGGGGCACCAGCACCTGCGCTTGCAGGGCCTGCCCTACCAGCTTGGAAAGCTCCTCCTCGTTGGCTTGGATCGCCGTCAGTGCTTCAATCCGGGCCTGGGCCTGGGCCAGCGCGGCGCGCGTGCGACTTTCCTCCATGCTCAGCAGGGTGTAGGCCGGGCTGGTGGAGCGGGCCACCAGCGGGCTCGTCCCCTGGGCCTCGAGGGCCGCCGCGTCCGAGGCTCCGTTGCGGGGTGTCTTCTTGAGTTCCTCCTGCAACCGCCGCAGGCTCTCCTGGGCCACGCGCTGATCCTGCCGGGCCTGGGCCAGCACGGCCTCGAGGTTCTGTCCCACCGTTTCCACGATGCGGCTGCGAACGTAGTCCTGCGCCACCCGCAGCAGCTTCTGCGCGTTCTGTTTGGCCTCGGCAGGCGTTCTACCTTTGGCCATCAGGTTCCACAGCCCCTTCTTCTCGTCGAACCTGGCGCGGTACACCCTCGTGGGCTGGGTCACACCCAGGGTCTGGGTGAGGCTGCTGGTCTCGAGCAAGTCGCCAAAGCCGCCGGCCAGGCCAGTAATGGAGGGCAGGTTGGCCAGGAGCTGCGAGGTGAGGGGTTGGCTCGAGAGCTGCTGGGTGGAAAGGCTGAGGCTAACTGTCACCTTCGAGCTATAAGTTTTAGGCCACACCAAGCTTGCCACAAAAACCACGATGGCCGCACCTAAGGTAAGGCCAAGGATCAGGTTCCGGCGGCGCTTCAGCACCAAATATAGATCGCGCAGCGATAGCTCGTCGCTTTGGGTGTAGGGCTCCATACTCACCCGCGCATTGTATCAGGGGCTGATCGGAGCGCCCAGGCCACAGCGACCCAGAGGGGGTAGTGAACCGCTGCGTAAAACCAGGTGTAGTCGAAGAAGTTGAGCACTAATGCAGAGACCAACAAAACCAGCACAGACCATTGACGCAAACGGAACAACCAGAGCACAACTGTTCCCCAAAGCGCTAAAAATCCAACCAAGCCCAGTAAGCCCGACTCTGCCGCAAGGTGCAGCAAGACGTTGTGAGCATGCCCAACATAGAGGGGATACGCATTGCTGGGAGTGTGGTCAAGGTAGTAGACAGAAAAGCCCTGATACCCTACACCAACCAAGGGGTGCTCTTTAAAAGCCTGCAAGGCTACCTTCCATATCTCTACTCGAGCTAGGTTGGTCGAATAACCAGGATCGAGAATCGTACCCAGGCGGCCCAGTTCCGGCCGGACCCCTGTCAGCACAGCCAGCCCCCCAGCTATGACCAGAGCAGCCAAGATACCACCGCGAGCCCATCCCGATAACCCAGCCCACCAAGCCCCCATCAGTGGAGCTAGGGCCGGAAGTGTTGCTCGGGTCTCTGACAACCAAGTCAGGCCCAGTGCAGCCCCGAGTGCTATACCACCCAACAGGGTCCCCGCAAGCACCCAAACCAATCCCCCATCCATCAACCCCAAATGCCCCAGAAAATTGGGATTAGCCTCCGGGATCAATCCAGCAACCCGCCCCCCTGAATACATTGAAGCATGGACGCGCTGAAATGTCGCGACCCCGATCTGAATGAATAAGCCCGCCAACACGGCCAATCCCGCATAAAGACCTCCTGTATGGCGCAACAAAAAGCGACTTCCATGAAGTACGGTAAGTCCTAAGAGAGCAATGCTTACCCACCAACCCATCCTTTCGAGGTGGCTGGGTATTGGAGAAGGAGAATATTGATATGTTGTTGGTGTCGGTCCCAGCTCGAGCTGAGGAGCCGCGATTTCCAAATAACTCCAATCGCCCTGCAAGCGCGCGAGGCTAACCACTCGAACCCATTGGTCTTCCGAGCCAAACTGATAGCTGGCATAGGCCCGAAACAAGCCATCCCCAAGAGATACAATCTGAGCCGGGACAAAGTGGTTACCCGTTTGAGTATAAAAGTTGATGTCAAAGGATACTGTCCCATCATGACGGAAATAGAAACTTTCGGTATACAGGTCACCTGTATGCACGGGATAGTAGTGCTCCACGAGAATCTCCGAAATTGGCGCTTTTTCTGTGGGATCTATCCTCCAAATACGCCAAAATCCCTCGGGTTGGCGCTCAGCATAGGTTCCAATACCAACCCCTGGAACCCAGCCGTATAAACCCTTGAGGCCATACCAAGGAATCAGATTCCTCGTCGGATCCTTTGCCTGCTCTGACACAATCCCTGGGGGAATCCAAGGTAGTTGAAGTTCAGCCCTGGGTGGTTCAATTAACTGGGAAGCTGCTCCAAACAGAGTGAATAGGAGAAAACCCACACCAAATAAGGGGGGCTCCCGCCGCCACAGTAGGAGATATAGACCGAGCGGGGCGACCAGGATAGCGAACCAGTCGGGGCGGATAGGAACCAGGACGAGCGGCATAGCCCAGGTCCAGCGCAGCCATGGGGGCGTTGGCCTGTGTATGTGCTGCCTAGCCTCCATCTGCTGGAGTGGCCGTCGTAACATAGGTGGGGATCAGGGATTTTAAAGCCAACCGGATCTGCTGCTCATCTCCCAGCTTAGCTGCGGCAAACAGCCGTTCCAATAGATTCGCAAGTTGGCTCTCCGGCAATCCGGTTTTGCGGGCCACATAAATCTTCTCGTGCTTGGATGCCTCGGTACCCTCCTCAGCGGTAAGTAACTCCTCAAAGAGCTTTTCCCCTGGGCGAGTTCCGGTGAACACAAGCTCGATATCTACCCCAGGCTCGAGCCCCGAAAGCCGGATTAGGTCATGAGCCAGATCCAAAATGCGCACTGGCTCGCCCATATCCAGCACGTATACCGCCCCATTCTGACCCAACCCCCCAGCTTGAAGAACCAGCTGCGCCGCCTCTGGGATGGTCATAAAATAGCGAGTCATTTCGGGATGGGTCACGGTAACCGGACCCCCCATGCGGATCTGTTCTCGGAAGAGCGGGATCACGCTGCCCCGACTACCCAGGACATTCCCAAAACGCACTGAAACGAAGACCTGGCCGGGCCCGGCCTTCCGGGCTGCCCCTTCCACTAAATACTCCGCCACCCGTTTAGAGGCTCCCATCACCGAGGTGGGATTGACCGCCTTGTCAGTGGAGATATTGACGAAGCGATCCACCCCGTGCTTGAGAGAGAGCTCCACCAAATTACGGGTCCCACCCACATTATTGAAGATGGCCTCGTCGGGATTGCGTTCCATCAAGGGAACGTGTTTGTGAGCTGCCGCATGGAAAACCACCTGGGGTTGATAGATCTCGAATACGCGCTCCATCTTCTCACGCTGGCGCACGTCAGCTATCACAGTGCAATAGTCGAGCTCGGGCCAGGTGCGCTCGAGTTCGCGTTCGATCTGATATAGGCTGTTCTCCCCCCGCCCCAGCAAGATCACCTGCTGGGGACGAAAACGAGCTACCTGACGTACGATTTCAGAGCCAATTGATCCCCCAGCCCCAGTGACTAGAACCACCCGGTTTTCTAAATAGCCAGCAATCTCAGCTAGGTCAAGCCGCACCGGCTCGCGCCGCAACAAGTCTTCCAGATCCACCTCGCGAATCTGGGAAATGGAGACCCGCCCCGATAAAATCTCATAAACCCCGGGGATAATCCTATAACTAAGCTTGGCCTGTCGGGCCAGCTCCACAACCCGACGCACCACCCGACCCGGTGCTGAGGGAATGGCAATCAGCACCTCATCGGCTTCAGTAGCCTCTACAGCCTGGGGTAAATCATCCAGACTACCCAGCACTGGTAAACCCAGGAACTTCTGGCGACGTTTGCTGGGCTCGTCGTCTAGGAACCCCACTGGCAACAACTTGGCCTCGGGGTGACGCAGCATCTCCCGGACGATCATGGTGCCCGCCTCCCCCGCACCCACCACCAGGATCCTTCGGGCCTCTCCTGGAGCCGCCCCCCGCACGCGCTCATGCAGGAGTCGATCCAGCAGACGCGCACCCCCCATTAGCAGAAAAGCAATACCCCCAGCGATAAGGGGCACGCTGCGCGGCACCCGCAACTCCGGTGGGGACAGGAACGCTACTGCCGCTAGAACTATCACCCCTAAGCCAATGGCTTTGGCTAGGGCTTCGAGATCCCGTACCCCTACCTTATGCCATGACTGCCGATGAAGCCCGAAACCATAGATAAGTAGAGCCTTTAGCGGAAAACCCAGAGCGGTGTATAGGAGCACCATGTGGGAATATTGAGGCCAGGGGTTATCCAAACGCAGCCAGAAAGCGATGGGTGCAGCAGAAGCCCACAGCAGCAAGTCAATGGCAAATTTCAGGGGAATCCTGCTCATAGCCCTACCTCCACAGCCTGACTAGTGTTTGCAAGATTACCATGAGATCAGAGCCTATACTGGCTTGGCAGGCATACTCTAAATTGATCCGGATTTTCTCCGGCATCACTTCCTCGATATAGGTGCGCTCAGGATCGGGTGACTTGGCCAACACCTCGCTCTCATTGCGATACTTAATAGAAGCCAGGTCAGTGATACCTGGCACCAACTCGAGTACCCTCCGCTGATCTGGGGTATACAAAGCGACATATTTCGCCACCTCAGGGCGGGGGCCTACGAAGCTCATCTCCCCCAGAAATACGTTGAACAGCTGTGGCAGTTCATCCAGCTTGAATTTGCGCAGCCAGTAGCCCACCCGCGTAATCCTGGGATCGCGGCCCACCGTAAGCACTCCCCCCAGCTTTGGAGCGTTGACCACCATGCTACGGAATTTCCATATACGAAAAGGTTTACCTCGGTAACCCACCCGCTCCTGGCGGAAAAACACCGGCCCCCAGTCATCCAGCTTGATCAGCAGGGCCAACAGCAAAAAAAGCGGCAATAGGAGGATGATCCCAAGTGTTGCGGCAGCCAGATCAAACAAGCGCTTAGCAGGCTTCATCTGCGAAACTTCTCAACTACGTCCAGCACGGCCTCGATCACGTCAGCCACATCCTGATCGGAGAGCTTGGGGTTGAGTGGCAAGCTGAGCATGCGGGTATAGTTGCTGTAGGCTACAGGAAAATCCTCTGGCTTGTAGCCGTACTTTTCCCGATAATAAGGGTGTAGGTGGATCGGGATAAAGTGCACGGAAGTGCCAAGGTTTCGGTGCTTTAGCTCCTCGATAAACTGATCACGCCCAATAGAGAGAGCCCCCGGGCGCAAGCGCAGTACATACAAATGCCAGGCATGCTCAACTTCAACTCGCTCGACGGGGATCTCCAGTGCCTCCTCTTGACCAAAAGCCCGGTTGTAAGCCTCTACCACCTGACGGCGGCGTCGCTGGAAGGCCTCGAGCTTCTTAAGTTGCCACAAGCCCAAAGCGGCCTGAATATCGGTCATGTTGTACTTGAATCCCGGCAGTACCACCTCGTAGAACCAGCTCCCACCCTTATCGTAGCGCTTCCAGGCGTCCCGGCTCATGCCATGCAGAGCAATGATGCGGGAACGGCCCAGGAATTCTGGGTCGCCGGTAAGCATGCCACCCTCGGCAGTAGTGAGGTTCTTGGTAGCATAGAAGCTGAAGGCTACGGGGTTTTTCCCCGAGCCGATCCATCGCCCCTTATACTTAGCTGGCAAGGCGTGAGCCGCATCCTCGAGTATTGCCAATCCATTAGCTTCGGCCAGAGCATAGAGGAGGTCGAGATCGACCGGATGCCCCCCATAGTGCACGGGGATGATAGCTTTGGTCTTGGGAGTAATGGCGGCCTCCACTTTGACCGGATCGATGTTAAGGGTGTCTGGCTCCACATCTACCAGCACCGGGCGAGCTCCCACGTGCTCGATCACGTTGACTGAGGCGGCGAAGGTCATGGGAGTGGTGATCACCTCGTCTCCCGGCCCCACTCCCAGGGTTACGAGCGCAGTATGCAGACCAGCCGTGCAGGAGTTTAGGGCCAATGCCCCTGGCGCCTTCAAAAATCGGGCGAACTCCGATTCGAAGCGCTTGGTCTTGGGACCGGTAGTAATCCAGTCTGAGCGCAGAGTGTCTATCACCTCGCCAATTTCTTCTTCACCGATCAGTGGGGGGGAGAAGGGCAGGAATGTTTCTCTCATGGTTACTCCTGAACCCTGGGTTTCAGTAGTAAACCCAGGTAGTGGGTGCACAAAAGGGGAATCCGTGCCAGCAGGGGGTAGAGCACAGGCGTCAGCGATCCCAAACGGCGAGCCAAGGGGGGCAGTAGGGTCACGAGTTCGAGGTGAGGCAAAGCCCCTGGAAACAGGTGTCTGATCTTGAGCAGCTTCACGCCCCGCACATTAGGGTTATTGGGGTTGTCATAGCGGAAGTCGTACCAAAGCACCGCTCCACCTGGCCGCATCACCCACCAGATTCGCCTTGCAACCGCTTGGGCCATCTGACCATCCAAGATGGAGCTGAACACGGTGAAGGCTGCAACCAGATCAAAAGTTGCTTGGGGGAAGTCCATTTCTTCTGCGTTGCCACAGATAAAGTGCAGGTGGGGGTACAACTCCTGGGCTCTGGCCACTCGCTCTGGTATCAGGTCTATGCCCGCCAGGTTCTCGGGTTTGGCTCCCCAGGACTCGAGTTGAGCCAGCATCCCCCCGGTGCCACAGCCCACATCCAGGATGTGGAGAGGCTCGAGGGGCCAGAAGCCATGCACCCGCAACAGTTCCTGAATCCGCTCTTCCCGCTCCCGCACAATGGCCCGGTTGCCGGGGTTTCTGGGATCCCACTTTACAGCAACCTCGGGGTTTCCGGCATATTCAGTATATGCTTTGCGGATTCGACGAACCTCGTCTTCGCTATGCGGCACCACCGCCCCTCCTCTCCCCGAGTTGCTCGAGCCAATCGCTTACCAGCGCAGACCAGCTGAGGTTTTCCTCTACATACCTTCTCCCATTACGACCAAGCTCCTCAGCTAGGCTGAGGTTATTTACCAGGTTGCGCACAGCTTCCGCTAATGCCTCGGGATCTCCCGGTGGTACCACCAAGCCCGCCTTTGCCGATTCTATCAGGCGAGCTCCCTCGCCTGCTCCGCTATAGATAACCGGCTTGCCTGATGCCATAGCAGAGAAAATCTTTACGGGGCGCGTACCTTCAAACAGCGGGTTGTTTTGCAAGGTAGAAAGTCCAGCAATGGAAAAAGAGTAGAGTCGCGCAATATAGCTAGGAGGTGAGGGATCCAAAAATCGTACATTGTTGCAATCCATGGTTTGCGCCATATTGACGACCCTTGCCTTTTCCGATCCATCTCCAATAAAAACAAATTGGATGTTTGAGCATTGGCTCTCTAAGATTTTTGCTGCCTTAATGGCTACCTCGAGCCCATGGGCAAAACCGTGGGTGCCAGCGTATAAGATCACCTTCTTACCCAAAAGCCCCAGCGATTCCTGTAGGTCTAAATCCGGTTCACGGGATCTAAAAAGCTCTGTGTCCACCCCATTCGGCAAGAAAAGAACTTTATCAATAGGTAGCCCTTTATGGTTAACAAGAGTTGTTCGAATGCCCTCAGTAACCGCATTGACGAAGGCGGCTTTCCGATAGGACCACGCTTCCAACCAGTATGCAAGCTTTAGGAGAGCACCGTTCGTCATCAAACCCAGATCACGTACTGAATCAGGCCAGAGATCGGCAACATTGAAGATCATAGGGACTTGCCAAATCCTTGAGGCTACCCAACCGGGGATACTTAAAAAAAGCGGCGGGGATTCAACAAAAATATAGTCTGGGTGTTTGGCGCACATAAGACCTATCAGTGAGGTAAACGTGTAACTCATATAGTTAAACACCCGCCTAGTCCCAGCTCCAATAGAGGCATATAACCAGATCCGGTGTACTGGTACTCCCTCCCAGGTTTCACGGGCATACCATTTCCCCCGATACTCTGGGAAAATCCGGCCCGTAGGATGGTTGGGCAAGGCAGTTACTACCTCAACCTCATGACCTAGACGGATCAGCTCTCGCACTAAGGCAGCCAAGCGTACCTGCGGAGCGCCTATCTCCGGTGGGAAATACTGGGTCAAGAAAAGAAAGCGCATACCTTTCACTCTATAAACAATGCTTCTAACCGAGTTGCTACATGCTCGGATGCAAACTCCTCCTGCACTCGTGTTCTTCCAGCAACACCAATTGCTTGATGCAGCTGGGGGTTCTCCATCAGCTTCTGTATTGCATCCGCCAGCGCCTTTGGGTCTCGGGGTGGGACAAGAAGGCCTGCACCCCCTTCCAAGAGTTCAGGGATACCTCCTGTTCTCGTAGAAATAACGGGTATACCAAAGCTCATTGCTTCAATTAGGGACACGGGAATTCCCTCGTGTAGGCCACCACCCAGATCTATGCTCGGGAGCACCACGGCATCCACTTGGTTTTCAGCATAAAGACGAGTCAGCGCTTCATGGGACAGTTGCCCAAGGAGGCGAACCTGCTCTGACAGACCAAGCTCCCTTACTTGAGTCTCAATCTCGGCCCTCAGTTTCCCATCTCCAGCCAGCCATAGCTCCACACCCTCAGGTAGCAAACTGATTGCCTGAATTAGATACTTATGACCCTTCACAGGGAGCAAACTTGCCGGACAGAGCAGGCGAAAAGGCCGTGAAGTGCTATGGTCAAGTTCTGCTCTACTACCGCTCTGCCGCAGTTGCACGCCCAGATAGAGTACACGGGTCTTCTCTTTGACAACCCCTTTCGCAAGGGCCATCTCTAGGCCGCTGCGAGAAATAAAGCGGGCAAATTTCGCATGTGCGGATTTCCGGGCAAGAAGATTCCCCTCCACGATGTCCCAGCGGTGGGCCGTAAAACTCCAGGGTATTCCCGATGTTTCGCTAGCTACCATAGCCATACTGGCAGTAGTGGCCGCCCAATGGGCATGTATATGTTCAGCTTCCCATCGCCTGGCAATTCCTGCAAGCCAGAGACCCTTAGGATATATGCTCAAGTTCTTCAGGAGGTGACGAGGGCAAAAAGTGATCAGCAGCCGCAACGCCTGCAAGGCTTTCCAAGGCGCGCGTAAGAACTCCTTCCCCGCTGCGCTTAACACCTCAAAGGAAATAGGTGGCTGAATAGCTGCGGAGTCGATTAGTCCCTTGGCTGCCTCATGAATCAGCTGACCTCGGGGATAAAGGGGAATGACCTTTACTGTATGGCCTTGCTTCTGCAATTGCTGTATCTCAGGAATGATAAAAGCTTCCCCAGGACCAAAGGGTAAGCTCGAAGTGACGTACACTAACCTCATGATAGGCCTCTCCCTTTGAGAAGCTTCTCCATGTGAAGAATTCGCCAGGGGCGAAAAGCTGTGGAAACCAAAACTCCAAGTAGAGCTGGTATAAGGTTTTGCGCTGGTAACCCCACGACTAAGGAAGTGAAATCCCCCGCAATTGCCCTAAAAATAAAAGCTAGCGCCACCGAATAAAGTAAAAGAGCACCGGGTTCGCCTCGAGCACGCGCCTTGAATTCTCGCAATAAACCCAAGAAAATCCCCCAGATGACCATCACGATAAATGCGCCAGCAACCCCAAAGTTCAGATACCCCTCGGCCAAGATGAAGAATTGCCTCCCTTCATTCAACCCGAATTCAGTCCCATAAAATTCCTGTATATACCAATTGGCTAAAGGCAATGGGCGTTCCGAAAATATCGCGCTGGGAACGTAGTAAAGGGGGGCTCGCACGAAACTGAGTCCCCAGAGGGGGTTTATTTCATTTCCCACGGTTCGGATCATCTGTGGGAGTGTCTCAAAAGGAACAACAAATTCGCCGATTGTAACCGTATAAAAAAGGCTCTTATTCAACTCGCTCGACCCCGAAAGTTGCACAAATTGCTCGCGGGTTTTTGTCAGAAAGCCCCCTATGCCTTCGTAATCCGAAGAACGCAGAAAACCATAGAGGTTTAGGCCTATAAAGGTCAGGGCAGCTAAAGACAACAATTCCCACCTGCGGAATTTCCTAATGGCATAGTGCACAAACATCAAAGTTGCCAGGGTCGCAGTGAGGATCAGGCTACGATTGCCCATAATGAGTTGAACAAAAACCATAAGAGCGAACAGCATGCCGAATCCCAATAGGTAGCGCAACCTGGGCTTGAGCGCATAGCGATGCAGGAGGAAAAGGCTGGCAACAAATCCCCAAGGAAAGCCGATTGCCAAATAACCACGTCCAAAAAGCTCGGCACTGGCCCCGTACCCTTTGAAAAGAAGGGCATCCAACCCGCCAACGCTGTGGGAAAGCAAGGTGATGAGAAAACCTGAGAAAAGGATCAGGAACCAAAAGGCACGGCTTGACCCTCGAAGGCTCGCGGGAGGTGGTAGGGGTATTCGGCCCGCAAGCGCTGGTACGATAGGGGAATGATAAACCACCACCAAAATCAGTAGCCCTAGCGCCGAAAGCAAAACAGCAAAAGGTAAGTAAGGGTAAAGGTCACTTAGATAAGGTGTAATGTTCCCCTCTACCCGGTCAGTCATATAGGCACGGATCGGCAAAGGAAGGGCAAAAAGGGCGTAAAGGGCTGTGAAAAGAACCACGGGATCAAAAAGGTCTTCTCGCCTTAGGGCCAGCTCGAACGTCAAAACCAATAGTGTAAGCCCGGAAAAGACCAGGATGCTAAGCAAGAGCAAAGGATCTCCAGGACCACTCATAGGCTAACTCCCTTTGCACCCCACATCTCTCCCCGTTTCACCCACAAATAAGATCCCAGACCCGCCATAGGGATAGCCCCCAGTAGGCCCCAAAGACCTAGCATCTCTGTGAGAGCCCAGAGGAAAAAAGTATAGACTAAACCAATACCAAGGAGAGATAGTGCTCTGGGACCTATATACCCCAGATCGACGTACCCTGCTCTAAGGAACCAGATCAGGGCCGTGAGCGAGATCGCAACCCCCGCCAGCGCCACCAACACCACAGTGAGGACATCTGAGCGCAGCCCTGCTCCGACCCAAAGCGCTAGACCTCTAGTGAGTAACTCCACGACAGTGAATGCAAGCCCCGCGCCTTGCCATTCCCGGATAGCTAGAAGCCCGCTAAGTGGGCTTGAAACAAGCCACAGCATATACCAGGGGGCCATGATCTGCGCGTAAACTCCGGCCTGTCGCCAGCTTTCTCCAAAAAAGACCCCAAAAAGCCCCGCACCTCCTATGGCGACTATACCGAACACCGCTACCCCTAGCGCCAGAAGGCCCAAGGCTGTTCGGGTTGTAAGCCCAGCTAGCTCTTCAGGAGCACTCTGCAGTGCAGCCGCCTTAGAAAGGAACGCCTGCCCCACCGCTTGGCCTACCAAAAAGGAAGGGAGGCCCAGAACACGGTAGGCTAAGGCGAAGAATCCTGCAACTTCGTTATTAAATAAGCTCGGGAGCATTAGAAAGGGAAGTTGCAAACTAAGGGTATTAAGCAAAGCAGCCCACGCATTGTAAAGAGGAAACCTTAGATACCGCTTGGCCGCATACAGTATTTTCTGAACATCAAACAACTCTTGTAAGGTCACTCCTCGCAAAAGGACTAGCAAGCTCCAACTTCCCCCAACTCGCCCTACCACCTCACCAACCAACAAGCCAACAGATCCCAATCCCGCAACCCCTAAGCCAAGCTGAGTCAAGACCATGCCAAGGCTCTGGGCCAGGCGGGTACGGGCTATGTGCTCAAAGGCCAATTCGCGCAGGGCCCAGAAGTTCATGACCTGATATAGGCCGGCACCTACGAAGCCAAGTGGAAGAAGCCAGAAAAAATCAGCATGAAACCCTCCTAGGCGCAATAGTGCGTCTCTTTTGATCCAAAGCGCGATCGCCATCGTAAAAGACAGCGCGAAAACCAAGCTCAAAGACAAGCCCAATAAGGCTATCGCCACCTGGCGCTGTTCAGGGAGAACAACAGCCTGTTCGTATCGCAGGCTAAGCATGACCACGACCACAGAAATGATCGAAGCAAAAGTGGCGAGAACGCCAAAGTCAGCCGGTGTATAAATGCGGGTTAGAATGGGGGCGAAGAGGACGACAACCCCCTGACCAAGCGCCGTACCTCCCGCCAAGATCAAAATGCTTCGGAGAAAAGCACTCTGAGAGAGACTGTGCCTCATCCAGGCCAAGATACCCCTCATGCTGTTATGGCCCTTTGCAGCGCGCGAGTAATTCTTACTTGGACCTCGGGGCTCATCTGGGGCCACAAGGGGAGGGAGAGCACCTCGAGGCAGGCCAACTCGGCTTCAGGGAACGCACCTCTCGGTAGTCCGTAGACTGGGAGAAGGTGAACCGGCACCGGGTAATAGACCATGGTTCCAATGCCCTCCCCCGCGAGGGCCTTCTGTAGCTGGTTCCGCCTGCCCTTTAGCACGCGCACCGTGTACTGGTGGAACACATGGCCTTCAGAAACCTCGGGTAAGAGCAGGCCGGTTACATCAGCCAAGAGCTGGTTATACCGCTGAGCGGCTTCCCTGCGAGCCTGATTCCAGGCATCTACGTAGGGTAGCTTGACCCGGAGGATAGCTGCTTGAAGGGCATCTAAGCGGGAGTTGTAGCCGATAGATTCGTTGAAATACTTCTTCCTGGAGCCGTGAGCCCGGAGCATGCGGGCGGTTTCAGCCACCTGGTCGTCATTTGTGACGAGCAACCCGCCATCTCCGTAGGCCCCCAGGTTCTTGCTGGGGAAGAAGGAAAAGGCTCCCGCTTGCCCCAATGTACCCACCTTTTTGCCCCGGTAAGTAGCCCCGAAGGCTTGAGCACAATCCTCTAGTATTTTCAGACCGTGCTGCCCGGCCAAGGCCAGGATAGGTTCCATCTCAGCGGGGCGCCCATAAAGGTGTACGGGCAAGATGGCCTTGGTGCGGGGGGTAATCCTTTCTTTAATCAGGTCGGGGTTGAGGTTGAAAGTAGCAGGATCGATGTCCACGAAGACGGGCGTGGCCCCCACCAGGCTGATGGCCTCGGCGGTGGCAAAGAAGGTGAACGGGGTAGTAATAACCTCATCTCCAGGACCAATACCCAAGGCTCTCAATCCGATAAACAGCGCATCCGTACCCGAGTTGAGCCCGATGGCGTGCTTGACCCCTAGATACTGCGCCACTTCCTGTTCAAATGCCTCCACCTCGGGGCCAAGGATAAATTGGCCGGAGCGGAGAACCCGTTGGATGGCTGCATTTAGCTCATCCCAGATGAACTCGATCTCGTGCGAAAGGTCCAGGATTGGAATTTTAGCTTGCAGCATCCGTTACCTCTACCTCGACAGTCGGGCTACACCCTCACTGGTTTTTTGGTACTCCCGGCCACAGGAGGCGCAGGCAGCTATTTCCCCGGCAAAGCGCAGAGGAACCCCACATTCGCAGGCCCAACCCACGATCCGAGCCGGAACCCCCGCCACGAGGGCGTAAGGGGGCACATCCTTAGTCACTACAGCACCCGCCGCGACAAACGCCCACTCTCCTATGGTGACCCCACACACCACAGTGGCATTGGCGCCGATGCTGGCCCCGTATTTAACCAGAGTTACTAAGTAATCCTCAGAGGTATTGCGCGGGAAAGCGGCGCGGGGGGTCTTGACATTAGTAAAGACCATACTAGGACCGCAGAAGACGTAATCCTCCAGGATTACCCCCTCGTAAACGGAGACGTTATTCTGAATCTTGCAGCCGTTGCCGATCCTTACGTTTCTGGCCACGAAGACGTTCTGGCCAAGGCTACAGTTTTCGCCGATCTCAGCCCCACCGTTGATATGGCAGAAGTGCCAGATCCGGGTACCTTTCCCGACTTTAGCTCCTTCATCTACGTATGCGCTTTCGTGCTTCCACCAGTCCATAGGTTAGCTCTTGAGAAGGGGATGTTTATTAGCTGAATCCCTGGTGATCGGCAAATTACGAATCCTCGCGACCGTAGCGATGGCTTCGTAGGTGTCGTCAAGGCCAAATCCCTCTCCCCGAAGGGTGCGCCGATAGACCTCAGTGTGCAGGTCGGTGAAGCCTTCGGAGAACTCGATCTCCTGGCCCTCCAAGGTGATGGATCGATAAGTGCGCTGGCCCTTCTCCCGTAGAGCTAAGGGTACGTGGTTCACATCAACGGAGAGAAACCACCTCACCCGGGCCCGCTCGAGCTCCAGGTAGCCAGCCACCGCCGTGTCCTCTCGGAGGTGGACCTCAACCCGGCAAACCCTGCCGAACAGCCAGGCGAGCATGTCGAAGAAGTGTACCCCAATGTTCGTGGCCAGCCCCCCGCTCAGCTCCTCGCGCCCCTTCCAGCTCCGCAAGTACCAGGTCCCGCGGCTGGTAACGTAGGTGAGGGTCAGCTCCTTAGGCGAGGAAGACCCCTCCGCCTCCAGTTTCTCCTTGAGGACCAGCAGCGCAGGGTGCGTCCGCAATTGAAGAATGGTCCATACCCGTCGCCCGGTCTCAGCCTCGAGGTCTCTCAAGCGGTCAATCTCCTGCGGGTTGAGCACCAAGGGCTTCTCGCAGATCGCGTCAGCCCCTAAGCGCAAAGCCATTCGAATGTGGGCCTCGTGGAGGTGGTTGGGGCTGCACACCGAGAGGTAGTCAACCCCTTGCCCATTCCGCCGCAGGTTGTCCAGGTGCTGCTCGAAGAGTTCAGGCTGGGTGAAGAACTCGGCCTCGGGGAAGTAGGAGTCGAGGATCCCTACAGAGTCAAATGGGTCCAAAGCTGCCACCAAGGTGTTGTCGGTGTCACGGATGGCGCGCAGGTGCCGAGGCGCGATATATCCGGCGGCCCCCGTCATGGCGAAGCGCTTCACAACAGCACCACCTTCTCACTTTTAATGCCTCGAGTGGCATAGCGGGTGTCCAGCACAGCCGGAGCTAGGTTCACCACCCGCTGGTAATCCACGTTGGCGTGATTGGTGGTGATGATGACCAGGTCTACGCTCCGAAGCAATTCATCGGTCAACTCCACGCTACTTGCCCTGACCCCGTGCTCATCCACCTCAGGCGTCCAGGTATCGTGGAACAAAACCTCAGCCCCTGCGTTCTGCAGTAGCCTATAAACCTCGATAGCCGGGCTCTCGCGGTAGTCATCGAGATTGGCCTTGTACGCCATCCCCAGAAGCAATATCTTGGCTCCCCGCACCGATTTCCCCTGGCGGTTCAGCACCCGGATAGCCTTTTCCACGGTGAACTCGGGCATCTTCCGATTGGTCTCACCTGCCAGGGCTATGAAGTGGGTCTGGAAGTTGTACTCGCGGGCTTTCCACTCCAGGTAGTGGGGGTCGAGCGGGATGCAGTGGCCACCCACTCCAGGGCCAGGGTAGAAAGGCATGATGCCGAAGGGCTTGGTAAATGCCGCGTCCAACACCTCCCAAACGTTGAGCCCCATGCGATCACACAGCAGGGTGATCTCGTTAACCAGAGCGATGTTGACCGCGCGGAAGGTGTTCTCGAAGACCTTGACCATCTCGGCGGCCTTGGCGCTGGAAACCGGCACGACGTTTTCGATGGTCTGGCTGTAAAACGCCACAGCAACCTCAAGGCTCTCCTGTCCGACCCCGCCGACGACCTTGTTGGTATTTTTGGTGGTGTAGCGCTTGTTCCCGGGATCTACCCGCTCGGGGCTGTGGGCCAGAAAGAAGTCGCGGTTCAGCTCGAGTCCGCTGCCTTCCAGGATCGGCAGCATGACTTCCTCGGTGGTGCCGGGGTAGGTGGTGGACTCGAGGCTCACAAGTTGCCCAGGGCGCAGATAGCGGGCAATCTCACGAGTTACCGTTTCGACATACTGTAAATCTGGTGTCAGGTTCTTGGTCAGCGGGGTAGGCACACAGATGACAATGACGTCCATCTCCGGGACTCGAGAAAAGTCGGTGACGGCCTCGATCAATCCCTGGCCCACCAACTCACGCAATTCCTCACCCCGCACGTCACCTATATAGTTTTCTCCCCGGTTGACCTGTTCAGCGCGGCGGGGGTTCCGCTCGATCCCCACAACCTTGAAGCCCACTTTGGCCTTTTCAACCGCGAAGGGTAAGCCTACATAGCCGAGACCCACAACTCCAACAATCGCTGTTCGGTTACGGATTTTTTCGACGAGAGATTGTTGAGCATTGACTACAGGCTGCACATATCCTCCGAAGCTTCCTTATGGCTACCCCACTGCAAAGCACGCCACCGCCCAGAATACACCCTCTCCAGTTAAAACCCAAGTTGCCACCTACAAAAGGGTGCGTCCCCGAATCAACCCTAAGGGGCTAAGCTGCTGGGAAAGCGACATGGCGCACGGTGTCGAAAGAGACGATTGGACGGAGAGAGAATAGCTGGGAGCGGCCAAAGGCCTTGGCGTGGGCCCCGCTGACCGACCAGCGAGCCCCGGCG
>NZ_QWLA01000056.1 GCF_003574095.1 Calidithermus roseus | reverse complement strand
TCCCGCCCCCGCGCCCCCAGGACCCCAAGGAGCCCAGGGGCGGGGCAGCCCGGACTTGGCCCGCAGGCGGTTGATCTCGCCCTCGAGGGCCTGCAGGCTCTGGCGCATCTGCACCACCTCCAGCGCATAGGCCTCGTTGCGGCTTTGCTCGGCCTGGAGGGCCAGTTGCAGCTTGCGGGCCTGCTGGGTGAGTTGCTCCAGCCGGGCCTCCTGCTTTCCGGTATGGGTGAGGCTGCGCCCCAGGTAAAGCACCATCCCCAGCGAAAGCACCCACCCCAGCACGAACACCCACAGCGGAAGGCTGATGCCCATGGATAGCCACTGTGCGGGGTTGGAGCCAGGGCGCGACAGACGCATCGCCCTACTCTACCCGCTGGCCCGCGCCGACGGCGTGACGAACAAACCGGGGACCCTGAGGTGTTAAGATCATCTTGATCCTGATCCGCTCGAGCAAAACCTACGTTTTTGAATAGGGGTGCTGGAAATCCGTGGGTTATGGGGATAGACTTGCTCCATGCGGGCCAGGTCCTACCTCTTTACCCTCTACATGGAACACCTCTACCCCGAAAACCGGGCGTGGGTGGGTGACCTGATCCGTTGGATGGAGCTGTTGGAGTTCTCCGAGCCCGCCGTGCGGGCCGCTGTCTCGCGTAGCGTCAAGCGCGGCTGGATCATCCCCGAACGCAGCGGGCGCAAGGCCTACTACCGCCTCTCCCCCCGCGTGGCCTGGCAGGTCGAGCAGGTGCGGGCGCGGCTGTACAGCTACGGTGCCCCCTGGGACGGGCAGTGGCGTGTGTTGGTTTATGCGGTGCCCGAGGCCAAGCGCACCGTGCGCGACCGCTTCCGCAACGAGCTGGTGCTGCTGGGGTACGGCACCCCCGCGCCTGGGGTGTGGATCAGCCCCAACGGCAGCCTCGAGGCCGCCCGCGACCTGGTGGGCTTCTACGGCCTGCAAAACTACGTCGAGCTCTTCCAGGGTCAGCGCTTCTCCAGCACCGACCCCGTCGAGCTCATCGAAAAGTCCTTCGACCTCAAGGCCGCCCAGCTGCGCTACCGCACGTTCCTGTCCCAACCCGATCCCAAAGCCCAGACCCCCGAGGAGGCCTTCGTCGAGCTCACCCGGCTGGTCCACGAAGCCCGCAAGCTGCTCTTCTTAGACCCCGGCCTGCCCCCGGAACTCACCCCCCCCGGCTTCCTGGGCCAGCGGGCCAAGGAGCGCTTCCTCGAGCTCTACCGGGCCCTCTCGCGCAAGGCCAGGCCGCTGCTGGCGAGCGCGGCGGACTGAAGCTCGAAACGCCGTAACGCTGCCTTCACGCCCGCTTCACTGGCCTTTGGGGCGCGTTTTCACGGGCCGCGTGGCTATACTCGAGCCCATGAAGTTCACCGAAACCCCCCTGAAGGGCGCCTTCGTGGTCGAGCTCGAGCCCCGCGAGGACTTCCGAGGCTTCTTCGCGCGGGCGTACTGCGAGCAGGAATTCGCCCAGCACGGCCTACCCGACCGCTTCGTGCAGGGCAACATGTCCTACAACCACAAAAAGGGCACCGTGCGCGGGCTGCACTATCAGGTGCCCCCGGCGCTGGAGGCCAAGTTCATGCGCTGTATCGGCGGGGCCATCTTCGACGTGATCGTGGACATGCGGCCCGACTCCCCCACCTACTTGCAGTGGTTCGGCCTCGAGCTCAGCGCCGCCAACCGCAAGGCCCTGTACGTGCCTCCCCTCTTCGCCCACGCCTACCAGGCCCTCACCGACGGGGCCGAGGTGTTCTACCTGGTCTCCGAGTTCTACACCCCCGGCACCGAGCGCGGCCTGCGGCCCGACGACCCGGCCCTCGGCATCCAGTGGCCCCTCCCCATCGAGGTAATCTCGGAGAAAGATATGTCCTGGCCACTGCTCGAGCGCTAAAATGGGGACCATGAGACGACTCGTCGTGGCTCTGGCTGGACTGGTTGTCCTCAGCGGTTGCGTTCCCGTAGCGGTTTTGCGTACCCCCCAGCCGGTGAGCGGCGAAAGCCTGAGCGTGGGGCTCAGTGGGCTGTTCAGCAGCGATGGGGGGGTGGTCATTCCCGTGGCCTACTACGCCAGGGGCGACGGCGAGACTGAGTACAACCTCTCGGCCCAGGCTGGCTTGCGGCTGGGAATCAAGCAGCGCCTGGCCGATTCGATCGGCCTCGACGCGGGCCTCACTGTTCCCTACGTGCTCCTCTCGCCAGGAACGACGGGCATCCCCCTGGTGGTTGACCTGGGACTGCTGATCGGGGTGGACAGGTTCTACCTCTCCCCCAGGGTGGACTGGATCGGCTTCACGTTCAACGGCCAGGCTGTGAGCGGCCTGATCTACCACTTCACGGGCGGCTACGCCTTCGAGGATTTCCTGCTCGAGCTGAGTTATCTGAATAATTTCCAGGGAGGTGGGGGAGCCTTCAGCATCTCCGGGGCCTGGAAGCTGCTCTGATGCGCCTCCCATTCACCCCGATCCCCCTTGCTTTCTGGCTGCACTCGCGAAGCGCTCGCGCAGGCCCTTGAGCCGCTCGCGCACCCGCTCCTCCCAACCCTCGCCGGTGGCCTCGTAGAGCTGGGTGGGGGTCATGGTTTCGGGCCAGTAGGGCTGGGCAAAGCTGCCCTGGGGGTCGTCGTGGTAGTAGGCGTACTCCCGCCCGTAGCCCAGGTGCCTCATCAAGCCGGTGGGGGCGTTGCGCAGGTTGAGCGGCACCGGGGCGTCGGGGTAGTCGCGGGCCAGGGCCTGAGCCCTCTTCCAGGCGCTGTAGACGGCGTTGGACTTGGGAGCCAGGGCCAGGTAGACCACCAGTTCAGCCAGGGCCAGTTCGCCCTCGGGACTGCCCAGCAGTTCGTAGGCGTCCTTGGCCGCGATGACCAGGCGCAGGGCCAGCGGATCGGCTAGGCCAACGTCCTCGGCGGCCATGCGCACCAGGCGGCGGGCCAGGTACAGGGGATCGGCCCCACCCTCGAGCATCCGGGCGAAGTAGTAGAGCGCGGCATCGACGTGGTTGCCCCGCACGCTCTTGTGCAGGGCCGAGATCAGGTCGTAAAAGGCCTCGCCCCCCTTGTCGAAGACCAGGGTCTGGCTGCCCAGCGCCTCCCTGGCGGCCTCCAGGCTCACCCTCCCGTGTCCGAGCTGCGCGGCCAGTTCCAGGGCCGAGAGCGCCCGCCGGGCATCCCCCAGCGAAGCCTGGGCGATCAACCCCAGAGCCTCGCCGTCGGCCTCGACCCCCACCAGGCCCTCGGGGTGGGTGAGGGCCCGCTCGAGCACCCGTCGAATGGCCCCCTCGTCGAGGGGCTCGAGCACGTAGACCCGCGCCCTCGAGCGCAGGGCCGGGTTGACCTCGAAGCTGGGGTTTTCGGTGGTGGCCCCGATCAAAGTCAGCAGGCCCGACTCCACGTGGGGCAGCAGCGCGTCCTGTTGGGACTTGTTGAAGCGGTGGATCTCGTCGAGGAAAAGCACCAGGCCCCCCACCTCCTGGGCCCGCGCCACGGCCTCCTTGATCTCCCTCACCCCGGCGTTGACCGCCGAGAGGGCGATCATTTCCCGTCCCACCCCCTGCGCCAGCAGGCGGGCCAAGGTGGTCTTGCCGCTACCGGGCGGCCCCCACAACAACAAGGAGGAAAGCCTGCGGGTCTCGAGCATCCGCCGCAGGGGCTTGCCCACCCCCGTGAGGTGTTCCTGGCCCACCACCTCGTCGAGGCTGCGGGGCCGCAAGCGTTCGGCCAGAGGGCTCATCGGGTCAAAGCATATCGCCTGGCGCTCCCCTCCGTGTGCCCGCTTTCCTGAGTTTGCTCTGCCCAAGAGCCCCCTGAGCTCGAAAGTGTAGATGATGCTCATATAAGGCTCAGAATGCCCTATGCTGGAAGGGATGCCCTGGCTGTATGTCGTGCCTTGGATTTTCCTGCTGCTGGGTATAGCCCCCTTGTGGTTCTATCCCCAGCGGGATGTCCTGTACCCGGGACTGGCTTACCTGATGGCCGCCCTCATTCTCACCGGGGTCGCCAGCCTCTACAACCGCACCTCCGCAGTCGCGCTGGTGCGGGGGTGCTGGGTGCTGGGCCTGGGGCTCATGGCCTACACTCTGGCCACCTACGCCTCGCTGAGCCTGACCATACTGCCAGGTTTTTATGAAGGCACAGCGGCAGTGGCGGCTTTGGGAGCGGGAATCGCCCTGTTGTGCGGGCTGTATTTCCTCCAGCGGCGGGAGACCCCACCCCTGCCCATCCTCCGGCAGGAAAGCTACCGCGAACGTGGCGGAGCCATGAACCGGGCGGCCCTGATGGCCCTGGCCCCCAGCCTCGAGCCCCTGGCCGCTGCGCGCCCCATGATGCTGCTGATGCTGCAAACCCCTCCCGACCAGTCCCCTGAGCCCATCATGCAGACCCTGCGCGGCCCCGACCTGGTGTTCCACCTAGGCGATGGCAGATACTTGCTGATCCTGCAAGAAGGTGGCCCCCAGGCCGTAGCGCCGGTGTTCAAGCGCCTGAAGCAGAACCTCAACATCCAGGCCTACGCCGCCCTGCCTTACGAGGGGGGGCCGCTGGACAAGGCTCTGGGGCAACTCGAGGCCGAACTCGAGCACATCTACCTCACGCAGCCGGGGATTTAGTCGAGGGTCGATAGTCAGCGCAAGACGCCGAAGGCCAAAAGCCCCTTGTAGCCGTAGGGGACCGCTTTATACCAGATTCGGTTGGTTCGCCCCCGAAGGGCAGCGAAGCAACCCGACCGAAGTTATCCGCGTAGCGGAGGGCGATGCCGCCCCTTGGAAGGGAGACGCTTTCTTCGCCGACCGCCAGGGAGGGGTGTGCTCTGGGATTCAAAAAGATAGCCGCTGAAGGTTTTTGATTTCGACGACGATCTTTTTGAATCCGGTATTACCGCGAGCTCCCTGGCATGCGCTCTTCTACACCGCCGCCGGTTGGGCACGCTCGAGGAAAGCCTCCTCCAGGCCGTCCTTGCCCATCACCTCGCCCAGGGCGCGGAAGAAGGCCCGGTAATGCTCCTCGCGAGCACTCTCGCCCATCAAGCCCAACCGCAAGACCTTCCCGGCGGTGGGGCCAATGCCCCCGGCCACCGACACTCCGCGCTGGTAGAGGCCCTTGCGGATTTCGGCCTCGCTCCAGCCTTGGGGCGGGCGTACGGTGAGCACGGTGTGCAGACGGGCTTCAGGAGCGGCGTAGGCGCTAAAGCCCAGTTCCTCCAGCAGCGAAAGCACCTGACCGTAGAGCCGCCTGGCCCGCTGATAGCGCTTTTCCAACCCCTCTTCCAGCGCCAGGCGCAGCGCTTCCTCGAGGGCGAAGTGCAGCAGCACCGGCGAGGTGCAGAAATAGCCCTCCTGCTCCCAGTAGACCGCCACTCGCGTCAGGTCGGAGTACCAGCCGGGCACGTGGGCCTTGCCCAGCCGCTCGCGCCCACGCCTGGAGAGGGCGAAGGGGGCCAGGCCGGGCGGGGCCGAGAGGCATTTCTGGCTGCCCGTGAAGGCGTAATCCACGCCCATCTCGACCATAGACAGGGGCATCATGGCTGCGGTGGTGACGGCGTCGAGCATGAAATAGGCCCCGTGCTCGCGCACCAGGGCCGCAATCTCCGCCGCGGGGTTGATCACCCCGGTGCTGGTCTCCCCGTGAACCAGCGTCACCAACTGGTACTGGCGCCGGGAAAGGGCCTCCTGCACGGCCTGGGGGTCGATGGGCTGACCGGGCTCGGCCCGCAGCACGGTGTAATGCATCCCGTAGGCGTGGGCGATCTCCACCATGCGCTCGCCGAAGGTGCCGTTGACCAGCAGCAGCACCGCGTCACCCTGCGAGGCCAGGTTGGTCAGGCCCGCCTCCATGCCCAGGCTGCCTGAGCCCGGCATGGCCGCCAGCAGAGCGCCCTCCCCCGCGCCAAAAAGCGCCTCGAGGTAACCCCGGATGCGGCGGTTGGTGGCCAGGGTTTCAGGGTCGAGGTGGCCGCGCATGGGCCTGGCGAGCGCTGCTTGTACCAGAGGGTGGATGGGGGTGGGGCCGGGGGTCAGCAGGACCATATCTCCTCCGAGGATTCCCCGCCTCGAGCCTGGGCTGGTGAGGGCTTCATCTTCACGGCAATCACCTTCGGTCTGAGCACGGCGTGAGCACGAAAAACCCCCCGCTGGGCAAATCCCGACGGCCTCATGCAGCGAAGCATGAGTGCCGTTACAGGATAGCTCGCGCGGAGGGTCGCATCTGCTCCAACTATAGCAGGCGGTAGTGAGATGTGTAAAGTGCTCAAAGCACTCACGCGGCTTGAGGGAACCCAAATGACGCCAAACGCAAGGTGGGTTTTGCCCTTGGTCCAATTGGCCATCGATCATCGACGACTTTCGAGCCCTCAGTCCTGTTTGGCCCCGGTTCCCCACCTTTAGTCTGCTAGACTAAACTTCGATGAAGGACTATTACGCAACCCTGGGGGTGAGCCGGGAGGCCAGCGCGGACGAGATCAAGAAGGCCTACCGGAAGCTGGCCCTGAAGTATCACCCCGACAAGAATCCGGGGAACAAGGAGGCCGAGGAGCAGTTTAAGGCCATCAACGAGGCCTACGCCGTCCTCTCCGACCCACAGAAGCGCGCGAACTACGACCGCTACGGCACCGAAGCGCCGCAAATGGGCGGGTTCACGGGTGGTTTTGGCGACGTCTTCGACCTCTTCGAACAGGTCTTCGGCTTTCGTTCTCCCAGCGGCCCAGGGCGGGCCCCGCGCGGGGAGGACCTCGAGGCCACGGTGGAGCTCGAGCTCATCGACGTGCTGCACGGGGCCGAAAAGGAGCTGACCTACCAGCGCCTGGTGCCCTGCGAGAGCTGTTCGGGCCAGGGGGGCAAGCGCACGAGTTGCCGCAACTGCAACGGGCGCGGGGTGGTCGAGCAGGTGCAGCGCACCATCTTCGGCAGCATGATGACCCAAAGCACCTGTGGCGTCTGTCGGGGCCGAGGCTACGTCGTCAGCGAGACCTGCCACACCTGCAAGGGCCAAGGACGCCTGAGGCGCGAGGAGAAGATCAAGGTACAGATGCCCGCGGGCATCGACGAGAACCAGCTTCTGCGGGTTTCGGGCATGGGCAACTTGGGGCCCGGCGGCCCTGGCGACCTTTTCGTGCGCCCACGCATCGCGCCCCATCCCCACCTCGAGCGCGAAGGCCCCCACCTGATCTACCGCCTCAAGCTGGGGCTGGCCCAGGCCGCGCTGGGGGCTAAGGTGGAGGTGCCGGGGCTCGAGGGCGACATCCCCCTCGAAATCCCCCCCGGCACCGGGCACGGCGAGGTGTTCGAGATGGAGGGCCAGGGACTGCCCTACGCGGGAAGGCGACAGCGGGGCAGCCTCCAGGTCATCACCGAGATCACCGTGCCCCGCAACCTTTCCGAAAAGGCCCGCAAGCTCCTGCGGGAGTTCGCCCAGGAGACCGGAGAAGAGGTCGCCCCCGAGGGCTTTTGGGACAAGCTGAAGCGGGTTTTCAAAGGATAGACAGCCCAGATGAGAGCGTGCTAGGCTGAGGCATCTGGGCCTAATGGGGTAGCCCCTGGGGCAATGCAGCACCCCGTCACCCGGATGGAGCTTCGCCCCACGGGCGATCGCTCGGCAAGTGAGGAGCGGTATGCAGAAAGGCAAAGTGAAGTGGTTCAACGCCGAGAAGGGGTACGGGTTTATTGAGCGCGAGGGGGACACCGATGTTTTTGTCCACTACAGCGCCATCAACGCCAAGGGCTTCCGCACCCTCAACGAGGGGGATGTGGTGAGCTTCGAGGTGGAAGCCGGTAAGAACGGCAAGGGGCCTCAGGCGGCCAACGTGACCGTGCTCGAGCCCGCCAAGCGGTTCTGAACCTCCCATCTAAACCCCGAAATCCCTGGCTGTGGGCCAGGGATTTTTCCATCCCCCAATTCACACCCGCCCTCTTCGGGCGGGCTCGGAAGGGAGGGGCGCTGCTATCAGATCACCGTGAAGGTGAGCAGCAGTTTTTGCACCTCGTAGTCGAGCTTGAGGGTGCCCCCGCTACCGGAGCTGGCCGTACCGTTGAGCACCACCAGCACCTTCACCTTTTTTTCGTTGACCGCCGTTACCTGCTCAGGGGTAAGCTCGGCGCTGCCGGCGAGCTTGGAGCTGCTGGCGCCGAGGTCCACACTCTGTTCGGCACCCAGCTTGTACTTCTCCTGAATGGGATTGCTCTCGCTCATGGGGGCCAGGTAGGCCTGCGCCCTCACGCTTCCGCTCAGGGCCACCCCGCTGGAGGAGACTGCTACCTCATAGCTCAGGCGTACGGTTTTGAAGCTCACCGGGATGTTCTGACTGCTGAAGTCGGCGTTCCAGCCGCCTTCGGGCAGGATAGCGTTGCTCAAGGTGACCTGTCCAGGTGGGACCTCCTGGGTATAGCTACCCGATTTTTGATTCCCCAGATGGGGCAGGAGGTCGATGGTGATGGGCAGCGCCGAGCACGCACCCAGCAGAGCGGCGATGCCCGCCAGCAGCAGAGGCCGAAAATAAGCGTTCATGGGGGCACGATACCCCAGTTCCCCACTGTCCGGCTGGGCAAATGCCCACTTGCCCCTTAATCGATCGTTAGTTTTCCCTGCCGACCCAGCAGCCCACTACGGGAGTCGCCGCCGTGGCTTATAACCCAAATCTCAGGAAGCCGCGCGATAAAATCTAGGCGAACCATGAAAATCGTCTCACGCTTTCATTTGCGCCGCGTACAGCCTGCCTCAGCCCCGGAAATTCACCGCCTGTACTTGAACAGCCCGACCTATTTCCACCTCATCGGCATGGAGGTGCCCACGCTCTCGGACGTGGAGCGGGAGCTGGGGGTCCTCGAGCAGGACCCCCGCCGCAGGGTGTCGTTGCTCGAGCACGAGGGCGAGGTGGTGGGCTACCTCGACTACAAGCTGCCTTACCCCGAGGAAGGAGCGGCCACCATCAGCCTGCTGCTCATCCGCGAGGACCTGCAGGGTCAGGGGTTGGGGGCCAGGGTTCTGGGCGAACTCGAGTCCCAGATCAAAGGGCAGGTGGGTCGGCTGTTCGCCGTGGTCTACGGCGACAATCCGGTGGCCCGCCGCTTCTGGCTGCGCCAGGGCTTCGCCCACCTGCGCGACGGTGGGCCGTCGCTGAGCTGGTACGTCAAAGAGTTGATCTGATCGCCCCCTTGACTCCGAGACCTCGAGTCTAAAAACTCTTCTCATGGACTTGGGGATTCGGGGAAAAATCGCGCTGGTAACCGGTGCTTCGCAGGGAATTGGCCGCGCAATCGCGCTGGGGCTGGCCCAGGAGGGGGCCAGAGTGCTGGCGGTAGCGCGCAGTGCGGAGAAGCTCGAGCACCTGGTGCACGAGATTAAAGCCTCGGGGGGCGAGGCCAAGGCCATCCCCACCGACCTCGGCAAGAGCGAGGAGCTCGAGGGGCTGCTGGCCCAGATTCAGCCCTTCGGCCCCATCGAACTCTTCCTGGCCAACACCGGCGGTCCCCGCCCCTCCCCGGCCCAGGAGCTCAGCCCCATGGATTTCCGCCAGGCCGCCGAGAACCTGCTCTACCCGCTGGTCCGGCTGATGGAGGGCCTGCTGCCAGGCATGAAGGCCCAGGGCTTCGGGCGGGTGCTGGCCATCACCTCGCTAGCGGTCAAGGAGCCCATCGAGAACCTGGCCCTCTCCAACACCCTGCGGGCCGCCGTGACCGGCTACCTCAAGACCCTCTCGCGCGAGGTGGCCCCACACGGCATCACCGTCAACACGCTGGCTCCGGGCTACACCCTCACCGAGCGGGTCGCCGAGGTCTTCGAGTACCGCGCCAAGCAGCAAGGGACGAGCCTCGAGGCCGCCCTCGCCCAGCAAGCCCAGCAGATCCCCACCGGACGCCTGGGCCGGCCAGAGGAGATCGCCGACGTGGCCTTGTTCCTGCTCTCGAGCCGCTCCAGCTACCTGACCGGGCAGACCGTGGTAGTCGACGGGGGCTTCACCCGCTCCTTGCTGTGAATTCACCCACTGCCAGCGCTGTTCTCGACGGACCTGAGACTCGCCCAGCACCTCTATGCTGCTTGCTCTAAGCCGAGTCCGGACTGCTTCCCGACAGTAATAACAGTTATCGTTTTCAATACACATAAATTCCGACCGGAATACTTGACTTTAGGGGACGTTCGCCCTAGCCTTGACTCTCGAGGAGGCTAGGGATGTTCGTTACCATGAATCGCATCTCGGTGAACCCCGAGTACGCCCGGCAATTCGAGGAAAACTTCCAGCACCGCGCCCGACTCGTAGACCGGATGCCCGGTTTTATCCGCAACCTGGTTTTGCGGCCCACCAACCCGACCGAGCAGCCCTACATCGTGATGACCCTTTGGGAGAGCCAAGCCCACTTCGAGGGTTGGGTGGAGAGTCCAGAGTTCAAGGAGGGGCACGCCAGGAGCGGCAGCCTGCCGCGCGAGGCCTTCCGGGGACACTCCCAGCTCGAGACCTACGAGGTCTTCACCGACAGCGCCGAAGCCTCGGCCCAGGAGGTCGGCTGATGAAGCGCGGCGCAGCGATGCTGACCCTGCTGGCGGGACTGGTGTTGGCTCAGCCCTTCACCGTCAAGGACGCACGGGGCCAGAACGTCACGGTGCGGTCCACCGAGCGCATCGTCAGTCTCAACGGCGCGACCACCGAGATCCTCTTCGCCCTGGGGGTAGGTGATAAGGTCGTCGGACGCGATACCAGCAGCTATTACCCTGCTGCGGCCCTGCGGCTTCCCGACGTGGGGTACCAGTTCCGCCTCAACGCCGAGGGCATTCTGGCGCTGCGGCCCACCCTGGTGCTGGGGCGCGAGGACGTCAAGCCGCCGCAGGTCCTCGAGCAGCTCGAGGGCGCGGGGGTGAGCGTGGTGCGCGTGCCCGACAAGCCCACCCTCGAGGGAGCCCGCGAGAAGATCCGCACCATAGCTGCTGCGGTGGGACGCGTGCAGCGCGGGGAAGAACTCATCCGGCGCATGGAACGCGACCTGCTGGCCCTGCGCTCCAAGCTCGCCCAGCAGCGCACGAGGCTCAAGGGGCTCTTCCTCTACCTGCGTGGCCCCCAGACCACCTTCGTCTGCGGAGAGGGCTCGAACCCGGTGGGGATGATGGAACTAGCAGGCATTGACAACGCGGCCCGGGGCATCAAGGACTGCGTCCAGATGACCGCCGAGGCGGTGGTGGCGGCCAAGCCCGACCTGATCGTGGTCTTCACCAAGGGCCTCCAGAGCATCGGCGGAGTGGAGGGCCTGAAGAAGCTCCCCGGTGTGTCGCAGACCCCCGCCGGGCAGGCCGGGCGGGTGGTGGCCATCGACGACCTGTACCTGGGCGCTTTTGGCCCCCGCACTGGACAGGCCGCACTCGACCTGTTCATCGGAGCCTATGAACGCAGCGGGCTCTACGTCGCCGGGCCCAAGGAGGAGCCGTGAACGACACTGCCGCCTCGGCCTACGAGCTACTCGAGCTCGCCCGCGCAGGTGCCTACACCCTACCCGAGGGCTTCGGCGGCTTCAGCGCCGACCTCGAACTCTACCTCGACGGTAGCTGGCACCGCGGGCGCGTGGTGGCCCGCTCACCCAAGGACATCGAATTGCACGTACTGGAGGACCTGCTCGAGTGGCCCCGGCGTGAGCTAGCCTCCATGTTGGCTCACCGCTCACCCCGCCCCTTCGCCCAGGGCGAGGGGCAGTACCCCATGCGCGTCACGGCAGCGGGCCCGCTGGGCACCCGCGTCGAACTCGAGGATCCCCTGCGCTCAGCGCTGTGGGTGCAGGAGGGACGGGTCCGAGTGGTCGAGCGCAACTTCCCTGCCTCCTCCTTCCGCATCCACCTGCATACTTACGCCGAGGCAGGCGCCAAGCACTTGCCCGCGCACTTCACCGTGATCTACCGTCGGGAGGACGGCAGCCTCGAGGCCGTGGAGAGCTTCGCCGACGCCTATGCCGAGGTGGCGGGGGTCTGGCTGCCCGAGCGCCGCCAGGTGGTGCGCCACGACGAACAGGGCCTCAGCGTGCGCGAGTTGCGCTTGGTCCGTCACCGGCTGCTGGATTGAGCCATGCAGAGCACTCTGCGGTTACCCAAGGCTTTTTCCCGCTACCGGCTGACCCTGCTGGGCCTGGGGGTAGCGCTGCCGCTGGTGGTGCTGCTGGCGGCAGGCAGCGGGGCCTACGCCATCGCGCCCCAGGATATCCCGCGCGTCCTGTGGGAGCGTGAGAATCCCGCCTACGCGGTGCTGACGTCGGTGCGATTTCCCCGGGTGTTGCTGGCGGTGATGGCCGGGGCGTTGCTGGCCCTGTCTGGGGCGGTGATGCAGGGCCTGTTCCGCAATCCCCTGGCCGACCCCGGCCTGATCGGGGTCAGCGCGGGGGCCGCACTGGGGGCCGCCGTGTTCATCGTGGCGCTGCCGGGGGCAGGGGCGCTCGAGGTCTATGCCCTACCCCTCATAGCCTTCGTGGGTGGGCTGCTGGCGACACTGGCGGTGTGGGCGCTGGCCAGCAGCGGCGGGCGGGTTCAGGTGTTGACCCTGTTGCTCGCCGGGATCGCGCTCAACGCGCTGGCCGGGGCCCTGATCGGGCTGCTGGTGAGCCGCGCCACCGACGAGCAGCTCAGAAGCCTGACCTTCTGGACCCTGGGCGGCTACAGCGGGGCTACCTGGAGCCTGCTGGCGGCCACCGCGCCCACCGCACTGCTCTCGCTGTGGGGCCTGCTGCGCCTGTCGCGTCCCCTGAACGCGCTGGTACTGGGCGAGTCGGAGGCCTTCCACCTGGGGGTGAACCTCGAGCCCTTCAAGCGCAAGGCTGTGGCCCTGGCCGCGCTGGCGGTGGGCACCGCGGTGGCCGCGGCGGGCAGCGTGGGCTTCATCGGGCTGGTGGCCCCCCACCTCTTCCGCCTGCTGGCCGGGCCCGATCACCGCCACCTGCTGCCGGGCTCGGTGCTGCTGGGGGCCATCCTGAGCGTGCTGGCCGACCTAATCGCCCGCACGGCGGCGGCCCCCGCCGAGCTGCCGGTGGGCGTGGTGACCAGCCTGTTGGGCGCGCCCTTCTTCATCGCCCTGCTGCTGCGCTTCAAGCGGGAGGCGGCCCGCTGATGCTCGAGGCGCGTGCCCTGTCCTTCCAGGTGGGCCAGCGCCACCTGCTGGAGGGTGTGAGCTTCGGGCTCGAGGCGGGCGAGGTGCTGGGCGTGCTGGGTCCCAACGGGGCAGGCAAGAGCACGCTGCTGCGCCTGCTGTCGGGGGAAGAACGGCCTAGCTCGGGCGAGGTGTGGCTGCTGGGGAAAGCGCTCTCGGCCTACACCGCCACCGAGCTAGCCCTGCTGCGCTCGGTGCTGACCCAGCGCCGCGACCTCAGCTTCCCCTTCACCGCCTACGAGGTAGCCTTTCTGGGCCGCTTGCCCCACCTCGAGCGCCGCCCCGAATACCCCCGCGACCACCAAGCCACCACCCATGCCCTCGACCTCACCCAAGCCTCGGCGCTCTCCCACCGCAAGTACCCCACCCTCTCGGGCGGGGAGCAGAGCCGGGTGGACTTGGCCCGCGTCCTGGCCCAGGAGCCCCGACTGCTGCTGCTCGACGAGCCCACCAACCACCTCGACCCCCGCCACCAGGTCGAGGTGCTGCAACTGTGCCGCAGGCTGGCCCGGGAGGGCTGGGCCGTGGTGACCGTGCTGCACGACCTCAACCTGGCCGCCCTCTTCTGCGACCGGGTCCTGCTGCTTCACCAGGGGACCGTCGTAGCCTTGGGCACACCGCAGGAGGTGTTCGAGCCCGAGCGCCTCGAGCAGGTCTATGGCCTGCCCTTCGCCCTCACCCAGCACCCCAGCGGCAGGCCGTGGGTGATGCCATTGGGCTGACATCCTCCCTGGACTGAGGTCCAGGGGTTCCTACATGGAACTTTAAAGGTAGCGGCTTTCTCTGGTGTGCGTGGCTGCTTATAGCGCGTGGGAGAGCATTAGGACGGCTTCTGAGGTGCCCCTACAAAACAGGCCGCTTTAAAGGCACAAAACCACCCGGCTCGAGCGCTGCTCGAGCCGGGTTCCGGTAATTCACGCCTTGGCCGGCTCGCGCATCATGAAGCCCACGTAAGCCAGCACCACGCCCAGCACCAGGTGCAGGATGTTGTCGGCCATGTTGACGTTGAGCAGGCTGGTCATGAAGCCAGGAGCGATAAAGCCCAGCACCGTGACGGCCAGGTAGATAACCCCGAAGATCTGGTTATAGCTCTTCGCCCAACCACCGTAGCTGGCCCACAACCCGATCAACCCGCTGGCCAGGTGCACCACGTTGTGCAGGCCGTTGATGCCGAAACCCAGGAGGCTGGAGCCGCTGAAGAACCCCACCAAGCCCACCAGGGTCAGCACCACCCCAATGATCCGAGCTACCATTATCTGAGTGCCCATCATTCACCTCCCTTCCCTGAAGGAGGATTGAGTTTCAGGTACCCTTACCTTTGCCCCCAAAGCCCGGAGGGTTCAAGTGTCCAATGCACAATTGTGGGATGGAACAACGGGTGTAGCCGTGACCGTGTTCGTAACCTCTCTGTGACGGTCAGCCTGAGGGGAGAGGCCGGTGGAGTAGGGGGCTCCTACTTCCCAAACCTGGGAATGTGGTGCTCGCCCAGCGGCACGGCGATGCACTTGAGCTCGGTGTAGAACTCGAGGCTATACTCCCCGCCCTCGCGGTGGGTACCCGAGAACTTGACCCCGCCGAAGGGGGTGGGCAGGTGGCGCACGTTGTGGCTGTTGATCCAGGTCATGCCGCTGTCGAGAGCGAGCCCCATGCGGTGGGCGCGGGTCACGTCGCGGGTCCAGACGTAGGCCGCCAGGCCGTACTTCACGTCGTTGGCCTTGGCCAAGGCGTCGGCCTCGTCCTTGAAGGGGATCACGGTGAGCACGGGGCCGAAGATCTCCTCTTGCGCGATGCGCATGTGGTTCTCGCCCACGAAGAGCGCCGGGCGCATGTAGTTGCCCTCGCTGCCCACGCGCTCCCCGCCCACCACCAGCCTCGCGCCCTCCTCCTGCCCGATGCGCACGTAGCCCAGCACGCGCTCGAGGTGCTCGGGGTGGATCAGCGGCCCCACCTCGGTCTCGGGGTCGAGGGGGTGGCCCACCTTCACCCGCGCGGCGCGTTCGGCCACCCGGCTCACGAAGGTCTCCAGCAGGCTCTCCTGCACCAGTGCCCTCGAGTTGGCCGTGCAGCGCTCGCCGTTGAAGCTGTAGATCTGGAAGATGGTGGCGTCGAGGGCCCGCTCGAAGTCGGCGTCCTCGAAGATGATGGCCGGGGACTTGCCACCGAGCTCGAGGGAGAGCCGCTTGAGCTGGTCGGCAGCGTTCTTCATCACGATGGAGCCGGTGGTGGTCTCGCCGGTGAGGGTGATCAGCGGAACCAGGGGGTGGGCCACCAATGGGGCCCCGGCCTCCTCGCCGAAGCCCTGCACCACGTTGAAGGTGCCGGGGGGCAGGTCGGCTTCCTGCATGATCTCGGCCAGCTTCCAGGCGGTCAGGGGCGACCACTCGGCGGGCTTGAGGATCACCGTGTTACCAAAAGCCAGCGCGGGGGCGATGCGCCAAGTGGAGAGCATCATGGGGGCGTTCCAGGGGGTGATGATGCCGCACACCCCCACCGGCACGCGCAGGGTGTAGTAGACCCACTCCGCGTCCACGGGGTAGGTGCGCCCGTCCATGGCCCGCTCGGCCCAGTCGGCGTAGAAGCTGAAGTTCTCGGCGGTGCGGGCGATCTGGCCCCGCACGATCTTGAGCACCTGCCCGGCGTCGAGGCACTCGATGGTGGCGAGTTCGTCACCGTGCTTCTCGATGAGGCTGGCGATCTTGAGCAGGTACTTCTTGCGCTCGCGGGCCTTGAGCCTCCCCCAGCCCGTCTTGAAGGCTCCATGCGCCGCCTGCGCCGCCCGCTCGATGTCCTCGGCGTGGCCCCGGTAGACGCGGGCCAGCACTCGGTTGGTGGCGGGGTCTAGCGTCTCGAAGACCTCTCCCCGTGCGCCGGGGACGAACTGGCCGCCGATGTAGTGCTCGAAGGTACGCGAGGCCAGCTTCTGCCGCACCTGCTCGATGAACTCGGGGCGGATGCCTGCGGTTTTGTCGTCAATCTTCATCTTCCCTCCCAGATCTGCGGCTCAACGAGAGGTTTACCTGCCAGGTGAAGAACCTGGAATTGCATTGGGTTGCGCCGGGTAGAACCACTCGAGCTCCCCGCTCTCGCACCACGCCAGCGCCACCCGCTCGCCCTGTCCGTATACGATGGCGTTCTGCCCGAAGCGCCGGCCCACGGCCAGGGCCTCCTCGAGCCCGACGCCGAACACCGTGAAGCCCTCCTCCCGCCATTCTCCGTCCGGCGAGCAGCCCACACCAGGAGCGAGCTCATAGCCGCCCTCGCGCAATACCTGCTCGAGTTCGCGGTGCCGCCGGGCGTTTTCCCCGTCCGAAAGACGCTGGCTGCCGGGGTTGTGGGCGGTGATGATGGCGAAGGCGCGCCCCCCGAAAAGGGTGACTCCGGTGGGCCTCTCGCCCAGGGTGAAGACCACGCCCCCGGCCTCGTAGACGGCGGCCCGGTAGACCTGGGAGAGCGTCCTCGCACCCATACTCAATCCATATCACCGGGGATGATCTCCTCGCGCACTGAGTTCTCCAAAGCACCCAGCCCGTCGATCTCCAGGCGCATCACGTCCCCGGAGCGCACGTGGGAGATGCCCTTGGGCGTGCCGGTGAGGATGACGTCGTAGGGCTTGAGCGTCATGAAGCGCGAGACGAACTCGATGATCTCGGGGATGCTGAAGATGAGGTCGCGGGTGTTGCCCTTCTGGCGCAGCTCGCCGTTGACGTAGGTGCGCAGCTCGAGGTTGTGGGGGTCGGGGATCTCGTCGGCGGAGACCAGCATAGGTCCCATGGGCCCGAAGGTGTCCCAGCCCTTGGCCTTGATGGGCGGGCGGTACATGTTGCCCACGAAGTCGCGCACGGTCACGTCGTTGGCGATGGTGTAGCCCAGCACGTAGTCCATGGCCCGCTCGGCCTTGACGCGGCGGGCCGGCTTGCCGGCGCGGCCCATCACCACGGCCAGCTCGTTCTCGTAGTGCATGTACTCCACGCCCTTGGGCCGTATCACGTGGGCTTTATGGGGGATCAGGCTGGACTCGGGCTTGATGAACAGCACCGGCTCCTTGGGCATCTCCAGGCCCAGTTCCTCGGCGTGATCGCGGTAGTTGAGGGCCAGCCCCACCACGGTGCCGGGGGTGAAGGGCAGCATGTACTGCAGGCTGTCGGGGTGGTGGAGTTCGCCCGCCTCGTCGAGCACCAGCCCGTGGTCTACGATGCCCTTACGCACCCAGCCGTTGTAAAAGAATCGTACGGTCTTCATCGCGCGTCGCCTCCCGTCAGCACTCAACCGGCCTGGGCCACCAGCAGCCCGTAGCCTTCCGCCATCTTACGCAGACGGGCTTCAATTTCCGGGGTCGTGGGGCCCAGCGGCTCGCGCCACTCCTTCTCGATGAGGCCCATCCAGGAGAGTACGGTCTTGAGCGGGATGGGGTTGGTGTCCCAGAAGATGGCGTCGTTGGCCTCGAGGCCGTAGTAGTGCAGCTCCAGCGCCTCGGCGTACTTGCCCTGCAGCAGCAGCTCGCACATCTGTGCGGTCTCCTTGGGCAGCCAGTTGGCGGTGGCGGCGATGGTGCCTACGGCGCCCACGGCCATCATGGGGAAGGTGAGGGCCTCGAGGCCACAGAACACGCGGAAGTCGCGACCCACCGCCCGCAGCAGCTCGGAGACGTACTCGACGTCCTTGGAGGAGTGCTTGAGCCCGGTGATGTTCCTGAACTCGCGGCGCAGGCGCACCACGGTGGGAATCTTGATCTCGATGCCCGAGCGACCGGGAATGTTGTAGAGCACGATGGGCATGTCGGGCACGCTGGCGGCGACCTGCCCGAAGAAGCGGTAGAGCCCCTCCTGGTTGGGCTTGATGTAGTAGGGCGTGATCACCAGCGCCTCAGCAGCCCCCACCCGCCGGGCGAACTGGGTGAGCTCGAGCGTCTCGTCCAGACGCAAGGTGCCGGTCCCGGCCATCACCTTGACCCGGCCCCTGGCGAAGCGCACCGCCAGCTCGATGAGGTATTTGCGCTCCTCCAGGCTCAGCGTGCCCGGCTCGCCGGTGGTACCCCCCACGCTGATGCCGTGCGAACCGGCTTCGATCTGGCGCTCGATGAGGCGCTCGAGGGCGGCTTCGTCGATTTGTCCGTTCTTGAAGGGCGTCACCAGGGGAGTGACGGAACCGTGCATGAGGCTGCGGTCTACCATGGGCTTCACCTCGCGTCCAAAGCGAAGGTAGTCCCTGGAAGGGCCAAATACAAGTGTCGCTCTACACACTAGTCGAGCAATTTAGTGTAGAAAAAGACATGACTCTGGCAGAGCTGCTCGAGCACCCCGCCTTGGGCCTGCGCGGACTGGGTGAGGAAAGCGATGCCTCCCGCCCGATCCAGGGCGTGCAGGTGGTGGAATTCCCCGACGAGGCCGAAGGGCTCCAGCCCGGCAGCGTAGCCCTCACCACCGGCTTGTGGATGGGCCGCCACCCTGAGCGGCAGCGGGCTTTCGCCGCCGCATTGGAAGGACGCGCCCTTGCCTTGGGCTTGCACGAAGGCGCGGTGATCCCCGCCGTGCCCCAAACCCTGCGCCAAGCCTGCCTCGAGGCCAGGATCACGGTCTTCACCATCCCTCACGCAACGCCGCTCGAGGCCGTCCGCTGGGCTATCGCGGCAAGCCTCCCGGCCTTGCCCGCCGAGGCCGTGCAGCAAGCCCTGCTGGGGGCGCTCGAGCACTCCGGCGACCGGGGCCTCGTGACCCGGCTGGCCGCCCTGAGCGGCCTCGGTGTGGCCTGCTTCGCGCCTTGGGGACAGCTCACCGTCGGGGTCGGGGACTTCGACCCCACCGAACTGTGGGCCGCGCTCCACCACCCCACCGAGCGCGAGTGGCTGGGCGAGGCGCTGGGCGGCTGGGTCTGCTCGCTGCCGGTGCGGGCTGCCGGGCGCACCCAGGCGGTGCTGGTGGCGCTGGCCCCCGACGTGGGAGCGCTGGGGCGGGCCAGAAGCGCGCTCGACTTCGCCCGCCGCCTGCTGGCGGTGAGCCTGCCCGAGCGGGTGGGCGTGATCGACCAGGAGCGGCTGGTGCGCGGGGGCCTGCTGCGCGAGCTGTTGCTCGAGCCCTGGAACCCCGAGCTGAGCCCGGCCCGCCTGCGCGCCTTCGGCTTCACGGGCGAGCCGGTGGCGCTGGCGGTGGTCGAGGTACGCGATCCCTGGGCCCGTAACCGCGCAGGCCGCGAGCAGCAGCTCGAGTTCCGCGTCTTCCAGGACGCCCTGCGCCGGGCCGGAGAGGAGTTCTTCAGCGCCCAGGGCCTGCCCTTCCTCACCGGCTTCCTCTCCGAGGTGGTGCTGCTGGCCTGGCAGAGCCCCCGCCCCCGCGAGCAGCTCGAGGGCCTGCGGGCGGCCCTCACCGCCGTGGCCCCGGCCAGCGACACCCGCCTGGGCCTCTCCAGCCCCCACCTCCCCTCCGACCTCCCCGCCGCCCACCGCGAGGCCCTGCTGGCCGCCGAGAGCGTGCTCGAGCCGCGCGGATCGGCCTCGTGGGAGGAACTCGAGCCCACCGCCTGGGTGGTGGCGACCGCCCCTCTCGAGCGCCTGCGCCCGGTCTTCGACGCTACGCTGGGCGCCATCCGTCGGCACGACCCAAGTGGCCGCCTCGAGCGCACCCTGCGCACCCACCTCGAGCTCGGGCGCAGCCTCGCCCAGACCGCCGCCCACCTGGGCCTGCACGTCAACACCGTGCGAAAGCGCCTGCAGCAGCTCGAGGCCATCCTGGGCGATTCGCTCGAGTCCGCCACCCTGCTCGCCCGATTGCGCCTGGCTCTGCTGGCCGAGCGGCGGCTGTTGGCAGATGGGCGGTAGCTGATAGCCGGGTGCGGGTCGTACGTCCTACGTCGTACGCCTTGGCCCTAGACCCTTGACCTCGAGCGCCACACACCACGGGCCTCCCGCTGAGCGCTGACGGCCGATAGCTGATAGCCTCATACCCATGAGCTCTGCCCAAACCCCATCTCCCCTCACCTTCGGACGTGCGATGCTCGAGCACTGGCTGCTGGACCCTGCCATTACCTACCTCAACCACGGCACCGTGGGGGCCACGCCGCGCCGAGTGCTCGAGGTCCAGCAGGCTATCCGCGACGAGATCGAGCGCCAGCCGGCCCGCTACCTGCTGCGCGAGTTGATGAACCTCGCGCCCGAACCGCCGGCCCAACCACCCCGGCTGCGGGTCGCGGCGGAGGCCGTGGCCGCCTTCATGGGGGCGCGGGGTGAGGACTTGGTGTTCGTGGACAACGCCACCACCGGGGTCAACGCGGTGCTGCGGTCGCTGAGGCTCGAGCCCGGTGACGAGTTGCTCATCACCGATCTGGCCTACGGTGCCGTCATCAACACAGCGGCCTTCGTGGCCCGCGAGCGCGGGGCCCGGCTGGTCACGGTCCACCTTCCCTTCCCCACCCGCGACCCAGGCGAGTACGTCGAGCGCGTGGCGCAGGCCCTCACGCCCCGGACCCGGGTCGCCATCCTCGATCACGTGACCTCCGAGACCGTGCTGATCCTACCCCTGGCCGAGATGGCCGCCGCCTGCTGCGCCAGGGGAGTCCCCGTGCTGGCCGACGGGGCTCATGCACCCGGCGCGATCCCGCTGGACATTCCCGGCCTAGGCGTGGACTGGTACACCGGCAACCTGCACAAGTGGGCCTTCGCGCCGCGCAGTTGCGGCTTTCTGTGGGTCGCGCCCGAGCGCCGGGAAGGCCTGCACCCGCCCGTGATCTCCTGGGGCCTGGATGCGGGCCTCCACCAGGAGTTCGACTGGGTAGGCACCCGCGACCCCTCCCCTTTCCTGGCGGCCCCCGAGGGCATCGCCTTCATGCGGGACTTCCTGGGCTTAGAGGCCATGCGCCGCTACAACCACGCCCTGGCCTGGCAGGCCGCCCAGCACCTCACCGAGCGCTGGGGGACGCGCCTGGAGACCCCCCGGAGCATGGTGGGCTGCATGGTCAGCGTGCCCCTGCCCGAACACGCGGGCTCTACCCGTGAGGAAGCCACCCGCCTGAAGGACGTGCTGCTGTTCGAGCACCGGATCGAGGCCCCCGTGATCGCGGTGGAGGGGCGGCTGTGGGTGCGGGTCTCGGCACAGGTCTACAACGACCCGGACGACCTCGAGCGGCTGGCACGGGCAGTGGAAAATATCCTGGCTCAGTCCTCGTAGTGGTAGCGCAGCATCGCGATGATCAGGTCGTTGCCCTCGACCTTGTACACCATGCGGTGTTCCTGGTTAATGCGCCGCGACCACCAGCCTTGCAGGTTGTGCTTGAGCGGCTCGGGCTTGCCCAAGCCGTCGAAGGCGTTACGCTGGGCGTCGCGGATCAGCTCGTTGATACGGCGGAGCAAGGCTTTGTCGGTCTTCTGCCAGTACAGGTAGTCCTCCCAGGCCTCCTCCGAAAAGATCAGCCTCATTCCTCCAACAGCTCCTTAACCTTGCCCTTGCCCTGCTCGAGCGACTCGATCGACCTCATCAGGCGGCGGGCGTTGGCAGGGTTGGACATGAGGTAGGCGGTTTCCTGCCAGGCGTTGAAGTCTTCCAGGCTTATCATCACCACCGCGCGGTCATTGTTGCGGGTGATGATGATGGGGTCGTGGTTATCGATGACCTCGTCCATGGTTTTTGCCAGGTTCTGGCGGGCGTGGGTGTAGGTGATGGCCTTCATATGTACAGGATATTGTACATATAGGTCTGGGGCAAGCAGGGGTGGGGGCACCCTTGCACCAATCGCTGCGGAAGTACTGGCAGAAAAGCGCCTTCCAGTGCAGGTCTTTGGTGCAGCGCTCGAGCACAAAGCAGGCCGGGCGCAAGATGACAACAAGAAAAGGAGGGGATTGCCCCCTCCCTTCACGCCGGTTTACGCCTGCGCCTAGCGCCAGATGCGCCCGGAGACCGGGCTGGGAAACAGGTCGTACACCGGCACCCTTGGCTTCTCGTAGGTGGCGGGGGCCTGGCTGATGCGGTAGGCGTTGACCTCGAGGTCCAGCAGCGCGCTCTCGGCGGCGCTGTGCAGGCTCACGCTCACGCCCTGGGGCACGCGGAACCAGTAGTCGAGCTTCTCGAGCAGCGGCAGCACGGTGGTCTGGGGGTCGAGTTGGACGGGCTTAGCGCCCTTGAGGAAGTAGACCCGGCCCTCGCGCTCGCCGCGCAGGGTCAGTACCAGGGGGGCCGCCGTCCCGGTCACGCCGATGCCCAGCGGGTTCTCCACGTAGGCATAGCCCTTGAGGTGCAGCAGGCCCGGTTCCTCGAAGGTGGCCCACTCGAGGCCGGAAGGCCCCACGATGGAGGGGGTGCGGTTCCAGCGCAGGTAGCGGCCCTCGGTGTCGAAGCCCAGGCCGAAGCGGCTCTCCTCGAGCATGGCGATCTCGCCGCCGGGGGAAAGCTCCTCGGGGGTCAGCTCGGCAAACTCCGGCTGGGGCATGTCCAAGAAGGCGCGCAAGCCGTACTGGGGCCAGTCTTCCAGGGCCTGCACGAAGCTGCTCCAGTCGGTGGTGTCCCCGGCCATCAGGCGGTGGTAGGCCTCGGGCATGGTCTGGCTCTCCAGGGCCATCTGCAGAGCAGCCTGGCGGTGGTACTGCTGGCGGCGACCCGGCTGGAGGCTATGGTAGAGCACGCGGCGGATGGAGTCGTCGGCGAACTGCCACTGGCCGTTGTAGACCAGCCAGCCCCAGCGCTCGAGTTCGTCGAGGAAAGGGGTGCCCTCGAGCGCGTCGAGCAGGCCCTGGGTGAAGGGGGCGGGATGGACCGAAAGGCGCTCGAGCGCCAGGCGGGCCTCGAGCGAGAGCATACGGGCTTCGAGCTGCACCTGCGCGCGCACCCGCTGGGGCAGGGGCAGCTCGCCGTCGAACTGGCCCATGGCCAGCAGTTCACGCAAGTAACCGGGGCTGCCGCCCGAGGCCAGGAAGAGCTTGGCGGCCTGGGCGAAGGGCATCTGGCTGAGCAGGCCGCTGCGGGCTTCGCCCCAGGAGAGCGGGGGCAGGCTGATGCAGCGGGTGCGCTCGGGGGGGTAGTGGCTGCGCAGCTCGAGGATGATCTGGGGGTCCTCGCCGAAGGAGGAGCGCTCGACGACCCACAGGCCCTCGCGGTCGTTGAGGGCGCGTTCTACTGCTCCGTCGGGGTAGGGGGCGCGCAGGTAGTGCAGCACGCGGCCCGAACCGCGCGGGCCCTCTAGGAAGGGCATGCCCAGCGTCTTGGCCAAAGCCTGGGCGAAGGAGGTGCGGCCCGAACCGGGGCGGCCCATGAGGATGAGCAGGAAGGGCGGCTGGATCTGGGCGGCCACGTCCTGCACCAGGCGCTCGCGGCCCATCGCGCCGGGGCTGCCGGACATGAGCTGTGAGCGCTGGCCCTCGAGCCAGGCCCTGAACTCGGCGGAGATATCCTCCAGGCCCTCCATGGGCATGCCCGGCCCCGCTGCCCGGTCGAGTTGCAGATAGGCCGGGGGCTTGAGGGGGTCTTCCCCAGGTTGGAAGCCGGCGAAGCCTAGGGGGGCCAGGGCCTGCCCCAGGCGGTGGAGCTCGACGCGTAGGTTTTGCGAGGCCGCGCTGTGGCCCCACAGCAGGTCGGCCAGCACTTCGCGGCGGGTGGGGCCCTCGAGCAGCAGGTAGTACAGAATCGCCAGCCCCTTGCGCTGTAGCTTGATCTCGCGCCCCTGATACTCCAATCGGGCGGGTCCCCAGAGTTTGAGCTGAATGTTTCCCGTAGCTTTGCTCATCGCTTCAATCCCCCTAAAAATCCCCGCCGCTCCTGCATGAGGCAACTTTCAGCACGACGTAACCGCGGCAAGCACTTCACACTGTCAAGCTAGCACCGACTTTGGGTTAAGGGATGTTCAAAGATCACAACGCGTAACTTCCCAGGGCATCCCTCGTAACGAAAATAAACCAGCTTTATCGCCTGAGCCAGAAACCCACCTTCCAGAGAGCAATACCCGGGTAACGCGCATTCAGAAGCTCCTGCCCCGGCAGCATTCACCCAATTTCAGCGATAGGCGATTGTAGCATTTTACCAAGCTCTCCCCGCGCCAGCAGGGAGCCAGTCAAGCAAGCATTCTTGCATGGGGTAGGGCTTTCCCCAAAATCCAGCAGATTCAGATCACCCAGTGCCAACAGTCCCTCATTGCCTCGCCACAAAGGAGCCGACCAGGAGTGGTCGGGGTGAGCCCGCCTGACGTAACGCCGAATCACCGCGTGTAAAGAGCCCTCGAGGGTTTCCTGGATCGAGCGGGAAAAGGCCTCGAGGGTTTCCTTCAGGCCCATCCACTTTCATCACCTCGAGCACGGTCACCACCTCAGTCCCGCGCTCCGCTGGGAAAGCGCAGGCGGTCGAGGAGTACAGGTCAAAGCCGCCGGGTGCGGCGTTTTGCCACACCCGCTCACAAGCCATCGATTTCTTCAGTGGCCGCCGGAGTCGGTCACGGGGGTCTGGGTGTGAAAGATGCTGACGCTCAAAGCAAAGGACGGGATTCCTCGAGGAACCCCATCCCGGTCTTGGTGGAGCTGAGGGGATTCGAACCCCTGACCTTCGCAGTGCGATTGCGACGCGCTCCCAGCTGCGCTACAGCCCCTCACGGCGGGCCAAGACCTGCGCCACCTATCTTAGCGAGAGGCCCCCAGGCTGTCTAGCCTTCCTTGACCTTGACCTCGACGCGGCCCTTCTTGTCCTTGACCTCGAGCCTGGCCTTGGCCTTGCCCCGGCGGTACTCGGCCTTGTAGCCACCTTTCTTCGACTCGTACTTGACGCGCTGCCAGCCGCGAGCGCGCAGGTCGCGGTCGTGGTAGACGAACACCTCCTCGGTGCGGTTGGCCACGTAGATCACCACGATGCCCTGAGGCTCGGGGATGCGCTGCACGACGATGAGGTTGGGCACCAGGGAAATGCGCAACTCGCTGGTGATGGTCAGCACCGGGACAGACACGGTGATCTGCTGGGCCAGCGAGAGTGAGCCCAGGGCTAAGACGAGTAGAACAAGCCAGCGTTTCATGGCCCCAAGCCTAAGCGCGAGGGGTAAACGACGGGTGTGAGCGGGGTTAATTCACCCCGCGGTGGGCGAGAAACATGCGTTTGGGGCACTTAAAAAGCAGAGACTTGAGTAAAATGAAAGCCGATGAATTCCGATGCCTGGGAAATTCTGGCCGAGCCTTTCGCTGTGGGTGAAGTGCAGTGGCGAGTGGAGGCCCTCTCCAAGGACAAGCGCCGGGCTATGGTGGTGCCCTACATCGACGCTCGCAGCGTGCTCGACCGCCTCGATGAGGCGGTTGGTCCTGAGGGCTGGCAAGACACTTACGAGGTCCTGGTGGCACAGGAGGGCAGCTTCGCGGTGCGCTGCCGCCTGAGCGTGCTGGGGGTGTCCAAGGAGGACGTGGGCGAGGGTGAAAGCCTCAAGGCCGCCTTCTCCGACGCCCTCAAGCGGGCGGCGGTGAAGTTCGGGGTGGGCCGCTACTTGTACCGACTCGAGAAGCAGTGGGTCGACCACGACCCCGACAGCGGGCGCTTTACCCCACCCCAGCTCGAGGCC
>NZ_QWLA01000055.1 GCF_003574095.1 Calidithermus roseus | reverse complement strand
GGGGACAACGTGACCTTCACCGTCGAACTCATCAAGCCCATCGCCATGGAGGAGGGACTGCGCTTCGCCATCCGCGAGGGTGGCCGCACCGTCGGTGCCGGAGTCGTCGCCAAGATCCTCGAGTAAACTGAGTGCTTGCGGGCGAGCCCAGCCGGTTGCTGAGACATGGCGCTGGCTGGGCAAGCGCCCTGAAGAAAGGTCTTGTGGGTGTTCTTAGTCGCCCGCGGGCTAAAGAAGGTGAGAGAAGATGGCTAGCGATGTAAGGATCAAGCTCTTGCTCGAGTGCACCGAGTGCAAGCGCCGCAACTACGCGACTGAGAAGAACCGGCGTAACACCACGGGCAAGCTCGAGCTCAAGAAGTTCTGCCCCTGGTGCAACAAGCACCTGCCGCACAAAGAAGTCAAGGTCTGAGGGGTCGGGAGGTTCTCGTGGCAGAACGTACCGATACCCCTCGCCGTCCTTTCCTTCAGCGGATCGTCAACTACTTCCGCGAGGCCCGTGCGGAGCTGGCTAGGGTAACCTGGCCCACCCGCGAGGAGATCATCCAGTCCACCCAGGCCATCCTGCTCTTCGCGTTTTTCGCCATGGTCATCCTGGGCCTCTACGACTTGGTCTTCCGCTTCCTGACGGGGCTGATCAACCGATGAGCATCGAATGGTATGCGGTCCACACCTACGTGGGCTACGAAGACAAAGTCAAGCAGAACCTCGAGAAGCGGGTCAAAGCCCTGAACATGCAGGACAAGATCTTTCAGGTGCTCATCCCGACAGAAGAGGTGGTAGAGCACCGCGAGGGCGGCAAGAAGGAAGTGGTCCGCCGCAAGCTCTACCCTGGCTATGTCTACGTCCAGGTCGACCTCGGGGACGAGGCCGGTGAGGTCAACGAGGCCTACGAAGTGGTGCGCGGCACTCCCGGAGTCACCGGATTCGTGGGCACGGCGACCCACCCGGTGCCACTGAGCCCAGACGAGGTGCAGCACCTGCTGGAAGTCAGCGGGCTGGCCGGCAAGAAAGAGGCCCCCAAGCCTCAGGTTTCCTTCAAGGAAGGCGAGGTGGTGCGGGTCATCAGCGGCCCCTTCGCCGACTTTACGGGAGTGGTCAGCGAGATCAACCCTGAGCGCAACAAGGTCAAGGTGCTGGTTTCCATCTTCGGGCGCGAGACCCCCGTGGAACTCGACTTCGCCCAGGTGGTTCGCTCCTAGCGAACCATTGCAGGTCTGGTCGGGCGTTAGCCCTCGACCCTCGACAGCGCCCCCGTGGCGCAGGCGATAACACCTCGAATTTCGAGGGAGCCAAAGGAGAGACAAATGAAGAAGGTACAAGCCATCGTCAAGCTTCAGCTTCCTGCTGGAAAAGCGACCCCTGCACCGCCCGTAGGCCCCGCGCTGGGTCAGCATGGCGCCAACATCATGGAGTTCGTCAAGGCCTTCAATGCGGCCTCGGCCAACATGGGTGACGCCATCGTGCCGGTGGAGATCACTATCTACTCCGACCGTTCCTTCACCTTCATCACCAAGACCCCGCCCGCTTCCTACCTCATCCGCAAGGCTGCCGGCATCGAGAAGGGCAGCCAGAAGCCGGGCCGTGAGAAGGTGGGCAAGATCACTTGGGAGCAGTGCCTGGCTATCGCCAAGCAGAAGATGGCCGACATGAACGCCAACGACGTGGAGGCTGCCGCGCACCAGATCGCCGGTTCAGCCCGCAGCATGGGCCTGGAAGTTGTGGGGGTGCCCAATGCCTAAGCATGGTAAGCGCTACCGCGCCCTGCTCGAGAAGGTGGACTTCAACAAGGTCTACACCATCGAGGAGGCCGCCGCCCTGATTCCCCAGATCAAGTCGGCACGCTTCGACGAAACCGTCGAAGTGCACATCAAGCTGGGGATCGACGCCAAGAAGTCCGACCAGAACGTGCGTTCCACCGTGGCCCTGCCCCACGGCACGGGCCGCAGCGTGCGGGTGCTGGCCATCGCCAAGGGTGAGAAGATCACGGAAGCCCGCGAGGCCGGGGCTGACATTGCCGCAGGCGAGGAGATCATCCAGGAAATCCTCGACGGCCGCTCCGACTTCGACGCCGTGGTCGCCACCCCCGACGTGATGGGCGCAGTGGGCTCCAAGCTGGGCCGCGTGCTGGGCCCCAAGGGCCTGCTGCCCAACCCCAAGGCCGGCACCGTGGGCTTCAACATCGGCGAGATAGTCAAGGCCATCAAGGCGGGCCGGATCGAGTTCCGCAACGACAAGACCGGCGTGGTCCACGGCCCGGTGGGCAAGGCCAGCTTCAGCCCCAACCAGATCGCCGAGAACGTGCGGGCCTTCCTCAAGGCAGTGGAAGGCGTGAAGCCCGAAGGAGCCAAGGGCACCTACCTCCGTACCGTCTACATCACCACCACCATGGGCCCCAGCATTCGGGTCAACCCCAACAGCTAAGGGCCTTGCCGCCAAAGCCCCCCACGACGGGGGGCTTTTTTGCTTGGCTCTCGCAACAGGTTATACCGGATTCAAAAAGATAATCACCCAAACCAAAGACCTTCAGAGGCTATCTTTTTGAATCCTAGAGCACTCCCTTCGGTCGGGTCAGTTCGTCCCCATTCGGGAACGAACTGACCGAATCTGTTACAGGCTGCCTCTTGTTTTGCGTTGGGCGTTAAGCTATCGGCCATTAGCGCTCGAGCCCGCACCGGGCCGGTTTGGCTATGCCTGAGCGCCAGCCGCACCACTCGAGGTTGTGGGCGTTGCCCTGAAATTGTAGGGTGTCGATGGAGGTCAGTTCGAAGCGGAAGCGCCCCTGGGCCCCGGTGAGGTTGGAGTTCCAGGTGCCCTCGGCGACGATGCGGCCCGCCTGGTACTTGACCTCCCCGGAGAGGCTGCCCTCGCAGAAGCTGCCGCTGATCCGGTTCTCGACGTGCCTGAGCTGCATCGAGCAGTTGTCGCGGGCGGCGAAGTGGGTGGTCCACTCGCCCTGGTAGCCGCAGCCGTCGGGGAGGGGGCTGCCCTTGCGGGCGCCGCACCAGCGTCCGAGTTCGCCGGCGACTCCGTTGAAGCCCTGTGCGTCGGGGGTGAGGTTCCACTCGAAGCTGCGCTGGCTGGTCCCGGCGGTATAGGTGCCGCGCAACACCCCTGCCTCCAGCACCCCCTCGAGGCTCCCCTTAGCCCCGTTGGACAGGTTGCGGTAGCTGCCCCTCACCTGCTTGCCCTCGCGCTCGAGCTGGATGCTGCCAAAGATGTTGTCGTACCAGGCTTCGCGAATGGGCGCGGGGCGCACCGAGACCTGGAGGCTCTGCTGGGCTTGGCCGCCCGCGCCTGTGGCCTGCAGGGTGTAGGTGCTGCTGGCGCGTGGGACGACCACCCGGCTGCCCTGTGCGGGTAGGGGGTCGGGGGAGAGGGTGGGGATGCGCACGCTGCTGGCGTTAGTGACCTTCCAGCTTAGGATGAGCTTCTGGCCCTGGGTGAGCTCGAGCGCCGAGGTTTTGAAGCTCTCGATGACCGGTGGCGCGGACCCATTCTGAACCTCTGCTCCTGGAGCCGCCGTGGGAAGGGGGGGTGGGGGAGTCGGGGGTGCGGCGACCACCGGTTCGACCACCTCGACCCGCACCTTGCGCACCACCTCCTCACCGGCGGCGTTGCGGACGCGCAGCGCGAACTCGCTGCTCTGCTCGGGAGCGGCGAGCTGCTGGGTGCCGCTTGGGGCGACGGTGCCCACACCGTCTAGCTCGATGACGCTGGCGTTGGCGGTGCGCCAGAAGAAGGTCAGGACGGAGCCATCGCCCCGCGTCACCCGCAGGGGCTTGACGCTGAAGCCCTCGATGCGCGGTGAGGGCACGCCTACGCTGACCTTAAGATTGCGCTCGACCCGCTGGTCGCGGTTGAGGGCGATGAGCCGGTAGGTGAGGGTGGCGTCAGGCTTATCCTCGTAACTGCCGCTGGCCTTGACCGTGCCGATGGGCTCGAGGGTTACGCTCTGAGCGCCTCTGACCTTCCAGCGCAGCAGTACTGGCTGACCCTGGTAAAGCTTGCGGGGGGTGGCCTCGAAAACCTCGATCACGGGGGGTGTGGCCTGGGGCTCGCGCACCGTGACGCTGAGGCTTTCCTGGCTGTTGCGCCAGCGCCCATAGGCCACCAGCGTGAGGTTGGTCGGGCCCTCGAAGCCGCGCTCGAAGGTGTAGTGCTCGCCCTTTGGATCGAGCGAGAGCCCCAGCGGGCGCAGCTCGAGCCGGGTGGCGTTGCTGACGCGGTAGCGCAGGGTGACCGGCTGCCCGGCCAGGGGCTGGGTGGGCTCGAGGGCCAGGTGGGTGATGCTGGGCGGCCTGGTCCACCACAACCCCAGCAGGCCCAGCAGCAGGAGCATCACAGGCGCGCTCCACACCGGCAGCAGGCCCCGGTGGTTGAACTGGGCGCTTTGGCTGAGGGGCCTGGGCTCTTCCAGCCTCTCGGGCAGCTCGAGCGCCTGGGCGCTGACCTCGAAGCGCCGGGGTGTGGGAGCGCCGAATAGCCGCAGGGGAGCCCACACCTTGAGGGGGATCTCGACGGCCTGACCGGGCTCGAGCCGATACCGCGGCATCACCTCGGGTGGGGGCAGCGGACGTTTGGGGGCGTTGGGGCCCTGGCCGCTGAACTCCTCGAGTTGCTGCTTGTACCACTGGACCCGCCGCAGGCTGGGGCCGACGGTGCGCTCCCACAGGGAGCGCAGGGCGTTCTCGAGGGGGCGGGTGAGCATGCGGAACCAGCGGCTCAGCACGTTCCGCTGCTGTTCGTTGAGTTGCACGGCGGCAGCCTTGCGATCGTCGAAGCGGAAGGTGAGCTGGTGGTGCTTGTCTTCGACCAGCACGCCGTAGCAGGCAGGGGTGTTGCCCGTGTTGGTCAGCCGGATCCGGTAGGCGGCCATGCGCCGGGCGGTGGCGTTGGGGGGCTCGAGGCTCAGGCTGTGGTCCGCGAAGGGCAGGACCGTCCAACGGGCCGAAGCCGCGCTGGACTCGCCGGGGTTCTCCCTCGAGTCAGCCCGTACCTTCAGCTCGTACTCGCCCGCTCTGGCCTCGGCAGAGCGAGGGACCAGCACCGTGAGGGTGACTGTGGCCTGGTTGCCGGGGTTGAGCTGCACCTCGGGGCTCTGTAGCAGCCAGTGGGCCGGAACCCCCTCCAGGCCAATGTGGAAGTGGTCGACGGTGGGGCCCAGGTTGATCAGCCTGGCCTTGAAGGTGGCGGCCTCGCCGGGGGTGAGTGCGAGATGGTCGGGCTCGAGGCTCACCCCGATGCGCCTGGCGCCGATGGGGGTCGGGGGGTCCAGCCGCAGCCAGAAGGGAGACAGGCGCACCAGGCTGCGCCAGGGCCAGGGAGTGGATACTTGGGGCAGGAGTTGCTGAGAGGTGCCCCCGCCGTAGAGCCAGGTGCCGTTGGTGGAGCCCAGGTCGTTCAGGTAGACCTGCTCGCCGTCCCAGTCCACCCGCAGGTGGTGGCGGGAGATGCGCTCGGACTCGAGCACCACGTCGTTGCCCTCCAGCCGTCCCAGGCGCAGCCCGCCGTGGCCCAGCTCGATCACCCGCAGAACCTGCCCCTGGCCGTCGCACACGCTGACGCGCGGGTTCTTGCTCGTGCCCTCGGGGGCCGGGATGCTGGGAAGGGCGACCTCGGCGAGTTCGGGGCCCAGGCGCAGGGTGGGGCGGGCCTGGGGGGGCGTGCTGCGGTCGAGTAAGCCCTGCAGGGCATCGCGCAGCTCGCCGACGTCGGCGAAGCGGTCGATGGGGTTCTTGGCCAGGGCCCGCAAGATGGTGCGCTCGAGGGCTTCGGGCAACTCGGGCACGATCTGGCGGGGCGGTACGGGCTGGGCGTAGATGTGGCGGATGGCTGCGTCTTTCCGGTCCTTGGCCTCGAAGGGCAGCAGCCCGGTGGCGACCTCGTAGAGCACCACCCCCAGGGCATAGATGTCGCTGCGGAAGGTGGCGGGTAGGCCCTGAAACTGCTCGGGGGCCATGTGGGTGGGCGAGCCCTTGAGCTGCTCGAGGTCTTCGAGGTCCCCACTGCTTTCCATCAGGGTGAGCCCGAAATTGCCCACCTTGAGGGTGTGCTGCTCCATCAGGCCGCTGCGCCGCAGCAGGAGGTTGCCCGGCCTCAAGTCCCCGTGCACAACACCCCGCCGGTGTGCTTCCTCCAGCGCCGCCGCCGCGTCGCGCACGAGCTCGAGGCCCTGCTGCAAGGGGATGCGCTGGCCCGCCCTGGCGTAGCGGTGCAGCAGGGTCTGCAAGGATCCATCCGGCACCAGCTCGCTGGCCAGATAAAAGAATTCGCCACTCTCGCCGTAGTCGTAAAGCTCGACGACGTTGGGGTGCTTGAGCCCCATCCAGCCCTGCCCCAGCTCCTGGAAGCGCTGAGCCAGCCGGGCCTGTAGCGGCAGCAGGCGCACTACCACGGGCCGCCGCAACTCGGCGTCCTGCGCCTGGAACACCCGCCCCAGCCCATCCTCGCTCAACAAATTCTGGAGCACGTACTTGCCAACGCGCACCTCGGCCTGACTAGCTATGGTTTTGGTCCCACCTTCCACGTCTAAGCCCCCAGATTTCAGACAAACTCTAACACGTACCCGGCGTGAGCGGGTTTGTGGTTTTCGATCAGCTCGATAACCAAATCCTTATCCAGATCCTGGCCTGGGGGTATCTGGAGGCGCACCCGAAAAACGAAAGGCTGCTCGGGGTCATCCTCGATCACCGGTGCAACCCCGGTGCAGGCTTCGATCCAGCGGCTCAGCCCGTAGTGGGTTCCTCGCCAACGCAGCAACTCCATGCCCTCGGCCACCAGCCTGCGGCGTCGCTCCTCGGGCCAGCGCTCGTTCAACTCCAGCCCCAGCCAACTCCCCAGCCAGTTCACCATCGAGGCCGGGGCCGTGCGGGGGTCGAAGTACATGTGCAGGTGGTCCAGGCGCCACTCGAGGGGCTCCCAGATGCTCTCGAAGATCTGTAGAAAGCGCCCCAAAAAATCACCATCGTGGAAGATAACCGGTAGGTATTGCAGGTAGCGCGAGTGCGGCCCCGTAGGCAGCGGCGCGGGGTAGGTGGGTCGCGGGGGGGCTGGGGGTTGCCGTTCGTGGGTCACCTCGAGTTCGCTCACGGAGGCCAGGCTGACGGGCTGTGCGTCGCTCTCCGCCTCGGTGGCGGCAGTAACAGGGGAGTAGGTCAGCACGAAAGACCCGATCTGCACCGGAACTCCCGGAATCAATGGGTACTCCTGGTGGGCGACCAGCCGAACCCCTGCGACGTAAGTCCCGTTGCTCGAGCCCAGGTCTCTGATCACCAGCCCATGCGCCGTCAGCCGGAGTTCGGCGTGGTGCCTGCTCACCGGCGGGATGGGCAGTACCAGTCCGTTATCCGGAATGCGCCCGATGGTGAGGGAATCGGTGCTTAAGTCCACCGTCTGTACGGTGGCTCCCTGAAGTTGGACGATGATTTGGCCTCTGGATTCGCTCATTTAACGAGATCCTCTAGGGGAGAGTTTATCAAGTTTGTAGCTATCCTTATCAAGTATGGTCCTTGGAATTAATGGATTGATAATCCAGCGGGGCGATTGCTTGAATCTGGTCTTACCGTTGGATTCTTCACAGGTGAGGAATAGGTCGGGGTAGTAGCCTTTTCCCCCGGCGTTTGCAGAATCATGTCACTTAAATAGCTCGCACCCGGAGGCTTCAGCGACGGGATTATAGCGAGCCATGGCTCGAGTCAGGCGCAGATGGACGGCCTGCCGACCCGGTTAGACTGGGAAACAGGAGCGTGAGCATGAGCAAAGTTGCCATCATCGGTGCTGGATTGGTCGGGGCCACCACCGCGCACACCCTGGCGCTACGGGGGTCGTGCGAGGAAATCGTCCTGCTGGACGTTGATCAGGACAAAGCCCAGGCCCAGGCCGCCGACGTGGCTGCCGCCGCCACGCTCAACCGGGGGGTGCGGGTCTATAGCGGAACCTATGCTCAGGTGCGGGGGGCTGACGTGGTGGTGCTGGCGGCGGGGTTGCGGCAGAAGGGGGGTCTGAGTCGCACCGAGCTGATCACCAGCAACACCCTCATCTTCCGTGAGGTGATGCCCCAGGTGCTCGAGGCCGCTCCCCAGGCAGTGATCCTGGTGGCGACGCAGCCGGTCGATCCCATGACCGAGTACGTCTACCGCCTGCTGGAAGGGCGGGATGTTTCGGGGGTTCTGGGGGTGGGGACGGTGCTCGAGACCATGCAACTTCGAGCGGCGGTGGCGGCGCACCTGGGAATTTCGCCCGAGCACGTCCACGGCTACGTGGTCGGGGAGGAGGGTGACTCGGCGCTGGTGGTGTGGTCCAACCTCAACGTAGCAGGGTTGCCGGTGGCCGAGTTCGCCGAGCAGCGTGGAGTGCCCTGGACCACCCGCGACCAGGCCGCGATCACCGACCGCGTGCAGCGCTCCAACCGGCGGGTGGTGGAGGGCAAGGGGGCCATCTCCTACGGGGTTGGGGCGGCCATCACGCGGGTGGTGGAAGCCATTCTGCGTGACGCTCAGATCGTGCTCACCGTCAGCGCCCGCAGTCTTGAATACGGCGTTTCCCTCTCCCTGCCGCGTATCGTGGGAGCGAAGGGTGTGGTCGAAACCCTGGACCTGCCTTATTCCCGCGAGGAGCGCTTCAAGCTCGAGGTGCTGGTCAATAGCCTGAAGAACATCCTCGACCGTTAACGCTCCTCGAGTACTCCCTGGCGCAGCAGCGCGGGCACCATGGGCTCGCCCACCCGCAGCAGGGCGTAGCTCCCTAGCCTGCGGGCGGTGAGCCTGAGCTTGCGCAGGTGGGCCTCGAGAGCGCTCTGGTAGGCGGCGACCTCGGCGGGGCCAATCTCGAGCCTTTCCCCGGTCTCCACGTCGTGTAGCAGGGCCTCCTGGGGCTTGGGGGAGAGTTCCTCGGGGGCCAGCACCTGCACCAGGACCACGTGCTTGAGTTTGTTCAGCAGGCGCACCCAGTCCAGCTCGTCGAGCCCATCGGTGATCAGCACGGTCGTTCCTTTGGGCCGGGGAACGCCGAGGACGACTCTGGGCCCCTCCGCTACGGCCCGGGCCCGGCCCCGGTAGCGCCCTTGGCCCCACAGAAAGGCCCCTTCAGTCCTGGAGAGCCTGGCCAGCAGGTGCAGCACGCGCTCGGCATAGGGAGCCTTGCCGAAGAGAGTCATGCTGGGCGAGCCGTCGAGTAAGAAGGTGAAACGAGCGGGGACCTCGACCTGGAAGACGCGGGTGTACAGCCGTCCGGTGCGCCCGTAAGCCCGCCAGTCGATGAAGCGGGGTTCGTCGCCGGGTGCATAGCCACGCAGTTCGTAGAACTCCAGGCCCCTTCCGGGACGGGGCCGGGTGCGCTCGCCCGCGTAGGGCTGGGTGGGATGGGTGCGGATGCGGTAGCGGGTCATTGTGGGTCGTACGTCCTACGTCAGCGTGCCTTGGCGTATAGCGTAGGACATTCACCTCGGCATCGTCCTGCGCAACAGGTCTTGCAGCACCGCCTCCACGGTGACGCCCTCGAACTGAGCCTCCTCGCTCAGCAGCAGGCGGTGCGAGAGGGCTGGGCGCATGGCCTGGCGCAGGTCTTCCCAGTCCAGGTGGGCGCGGCCAGCCAGATAGGCCAGGGCGCGGGCCAGGGCCAGCCAGGCCTTGGCCCCACGCGGCGAGAGCGGCATCCGCAGGCGTTTGTCCTCGAGGGTTAGTTGTCCGGCGTTGGCGATGGCCTCCAGGGCGGGCTGGCTCGCCACAACCTGGGTCATCTCCTGGCGGGCTTGCAGTAGGTCCAGGCCCTCCACCACCGCCGGCTGGGCGGGTTCTTCGCCCAGGATGCGCAGCCAGACCGCTCTGGGTGGGGCTTCGACTGTAATTTTGCTCATGAAGCGGTCGAGTTGGGCTTCGGGCAGGGGGTAGGTGCCCTCGAGCTCGAGCGGGTTCTGCGTGGCCAGCACGATGAAGGGCTCGGGCAGGGCGTAGCGCTCTCCGCCCACCGTCACCCCGCGCTCCTGCATGGCCTCCAGCAAGGCCGACTGGGTCTTGGGGGTGGCCCGGTTGATCTCGTCGGCCAGCACCACTTGGGCGAAGAGCGGCCCTGGGCGGAAGACGAACTGGCCGTCCTCGAGCACCTCGGTACCGGTCACGTCGGCGGGCAGCAGGTCCGGGGTGAACTGGATGCGGCGGTAGGAGAGGCCCGAAGCCTGGGCGAAGGCTCTGGCCAGCAGGGTCTTACCCAGGCCGGGAAGGCCCTCGAGCAGGGCGTGCCCTCCGGCTACAGCCGTGGCCAGGAGCTCACGGATGACCCGCTCCTGCCCGAACAGCACGCCATGGAGGGAAGCCTCGAGCTGGGTGAGTGCAGGGCGTGACATGTCTGGACTATAGCGGTGGACGTGGGGTGGGGTGTAGGGGGTGGGCCGGATTTGGGTAGACTGCTTTGGTTGTGCTCACCGCGCCCGTCCATCAGGACAATTTCTACAGCCGCGCCCTGCGCGACTCCCAGGCGGTGCTCGCGCCCATGGCGGGCTACACCGACGCCCCTTTCCGCAAGCTGGCCCTCGAGCACGGCGCGGCCTGGGTGGTGAGCGAGATGGTGTTGGCGCGGGGTTTGCTGGCTGGAGAGCGCCGCTCGGTGGAGCTGGGGGCCCCCTACCCCGGCGAGGAGCGGCTGGTGCTCCAGCTTTTCGGCCACGAGCCCGAGGTGCTGCGCGACGCGGCGGCCAAGGCCGAGGCCGAGTTCGGTCCGGTGGCCTTGGACCTCAACATGGGTTGCCCGGCTCCCAAGATGGCGGGCCGGGGCGGGGCCTGCCTGCTCCAGACGCCGGAACTGGCCTTCGCGCTGGTGCGGGCCATGCGCCAGGGCACGAGCCTGCCGGTGAGCGCCAAGATCCGGCTGGGCTGGGATTGCGATCGCAGCCTCGAGATCGCCCAGGGGCTCGAGGCCGCCGGGGTCAGCCTGATCACCGTCCATGGGCGCACCAGCCAGCAGCGCTACGCGGGCGAGGCCGATTGGGAAGCCATCGCCCGCGTAGCCCAGGCGGTGCGGGTCCCCGTGATCGGCAGCGGTGACGTGATCACGCCCGAGCAGTACTTCGAGCGGCTGAGGCTGGGGGTGGCCGGGGTGATGATCGGGCGGGGTGCGGTGGGCAACCCCTGGATCTTCGCCCAGATCGCGGGAAAATCCCCACCCTCCGAGGGCGAACGTGTTCGAACCGCCCTGCGCCACGCCCAGCTCAACGTGCGGTGGTACGGCGAACACTCTGGAATGCGCCAGATGCGCAAGGTGCTGCCCCGGTACTTTCCCTCGAGGCCCGAACTTCACCCTGCACTCAAGCAGGTCGGTACGTTGCGGGAACTCGAGAGCATTCTCTCGATCCCGCGACCCTTGACCGCGGTCTGTCCAGCCCCCACAATCCTCTAGGTGATGCTTGTCCTGGGCATAGACACCTCCTGCGATGACACCGGCGTGGGCCTGGTGCGTGACGGGCGGGTCGTGGCCAACAAGGTGGCTTCGCAGACCCTGCTGCACCAGCAATATGGTGGGGTGGTGCCGGAACTGGCCTCGCGGGAACACACCCAGGTCATCGACGGGTTGCTCGAGCAGGCCCTGGCCGAGGCGGGGGTCCGCCTCCAGGACGTCGATCTGATCGCGGCTACCCGAGGCCCCGGTCTGATCGGAGCCCTGCTGGTGGGCTATACCTACGCCAAGGGGTTGGCCCTGGCGCTGAAGAGGCCCTTCATGGGAGTGCACCACCTCGAGGGCCACCTCTACGCCGCGCTGGCCGAGCATCCTGAGGTTGAGCCGCCTTTCCTAGCCCTCATTGCCTCGGGCGGCCACAGCCACCTCTTTCGCGTCACGGCCTGGGGCCAGTACGAGTTGCTGGGCGCGACCATGGACGACGCCGCCGGGGAGGCCTTCGACAAGGTGGCCCGCCTGCTGGGGCTGGGCTATCCCGGCGGGCCGGAGATCGAGAAATTGGCGGCTCAGGGCGATCCCGAGGCGGTGCCCTTTGGCGTGCCGTTACAGGGTCAGAGCCATTACGCCTTCAGCTTCTCGGGGCTCAAAACCGCCGCGCTGCGGGCCGTCGAGAAGGGCTTCGACAAGGCCGACATTGCCGCCAGCTTCCAGCGGGTCGTGGTCGATCACCTGGCCTCGGTGGTGCTGCGGGCGGCGCGGGACACTGGTCTACAGACCCTCCTGGTCACGGGAGGAGTGGCGCAGAACCGGGCCTTGCGAGAGCGGCTCGAGCGGGCGGGTCTGAAGCTCTTGTTCCCACCCAGGGGCATGGCCACCGACAACGGCGCCATGATCGCCCTGGCCGCCTGGCGGCGCTGGGGTGGCCGGGGGGACGCCTTGAGCCTGCCGGCAGCCGCATATTTGCCACTGGCATGATCATGATGATGTCGATGATTCCAGGCCACTCAAATCCTCATCTTGCCGGGTTAGAATCGTGAACGGTTATGTTGGGCCTCATCAATAAGCTCTTCGACAACAACGAGCGGCACATCGCTCGTTACTGGAAAACCGTAGTCGCGCCGGTCAACGCCCTCGAGCCTGAGGTGCAGAAGATCGAGGACCTGGCCGCGGCCTATGCCGAGCTGCGCCAGCGCTATGAGAACGGCGAGCCCCTCGACAACCTGCTGCACATGGCCTTTGCCCTGACCCGCGAGTCCAGCCGGCGCTACCTGGGGCTGCGCCACTACGACGTGCAGCTCATCGGTGGGGCCGCATTGCACGAGGGCAAGATCGCGGAGATGCGCACCGGCGAGGGCAAGACCCTAGTGGCCACCCTTGCGGTCGCGCTCAACGCCATCACGGGCAAGGGCGTACACCTAGTCACGGTCAACGACTACCTGGCCCGCCGCGACGCGGAGTGGATGGGGCCGGTGTACCGCGGCCTGGGCCTCACCGTGGGCATCATCCAGCACAACTCCACCCCCGAGCAGCGCCAGGCGGCCTACCGCTCCGACGTGACCTACGTGACCAACTCGGAGCTGGGCTTCGACTACCTGCGCGACAACATGGTCGTGCAGCCGGAGTTCCTGGTACTGCGCCACGACACCCCGCTGCACTACGCCATCATCGACGAGGTGGACTCCATCCTCATCGACGAAGCCCGCACCCCGCTCATCATCAGCGGTCCCGCTGAGAAGGCCACCGATCTCTACTACCGCATGGCCGAGATCGCCAAGAAGCTCGAGCGCGGCGAGAAGGCCGAGCCCGGCGTGCGCAAGGAGCCCACCGGCGACTACACCATCGACGAGAAGCAGAAGTCGGTGCACCTCACCGTGCAGGGTATCGCCAAGGCCGAGAAGCTGCTGGGCGTGGAAGGGCTGTTCAACACCGAGAACATGGAGAAGGCCCACATGCTCACCCAGGCCCTGCGGGCCAAGGAGCTGTACTTCGTAGACCGCGACTACATCATCCAAGACGGCCAGGTGATCATTGTCGACGAGTTCACCGGTCGTCTGATGCCCGGACGGCGCTACGGCGAGGGCCTGCACCAGGCCATCGAGGCCAAGGAAGGCGTCAAGATCGAGCGCGAGAACCAGACGCTGGCCACCATCACCTACCAGAACTTCTTCCGCCTCTACGAGAAGGTCGCGGGCATGACCGGCACCGCCAAGACCGAGGAGAAGGAGTTCCAGGAGATCTACGGGATGGACGTGCGCACCATCCCCACCAACAAGAAGGTCATTCGTGAGGACAGCCCCGACGTGGTCTACCGCTCCGAGCGGGGCAAGTTCTTCGCCGTGGTCGAGGAGATCGTCGAGAAGTACGAGAAGGGCCAGCCGGTGCTGGTGGGCACCATCTCCGTCGAGAAGTCCGAGCGGCTTTCGGCGATGCTCAAGGAGCCGCGCCACTACCTGCCGCAGCTCGAGTTCCGCACCCAGCTCTTCCTTAAGGCTGCCGAGAAGCAGAGCGGGGGGCAGTGGGAGCAGATCAGGAGCCTCCTGGCCCGCCCGACCCAGCTCAAGGAGGCCGACCTCGAGCCCTACGACTCGGCTATCCCCCCCAAGGGCAACCTCCGCACCGCCTGGGAAGCGCTCAAGCGTTCGGTGCACACCCTCGAGCTCATCCGCAAGGGCATCCCGCACCAGGTTTTGAACGCCAAGTACCACGAGCGCGAGTCGGAGATCGTAGCCCAGGCCGGGCGCAGCAAGACCGTGACCATCTCGACCAACATGGCCGGGCGCGGCACCGACATCAAACTCGGTGGCAACGCCGAGTACCTGGCGGCGGCTTTGCTGCAGAAGGAGGGCTTCGACCGTTACGAGTGGAAGGTCGAGCTTTTCATCAAGAAGCTGGTCCAGGGCGAGGAAGACGAGGCCCGGCGGTTGGGCACCGAGCTCGGCGTGCGCCCCGAGATCATGGAGGAGATCCGCCGCCTGCGCGACACCTGCGCCGCCGACGAGGTGAGGGTGAAGGAACTGGGCGGCTTGCACATCATCGGCACCGAGCGCCACGAGTCGCGCCGCATCGACAACCAGTTGCGCGGGCGCGCGGGTCGCCAGGGCGACCCCGGCTCCTCACGCTTCTACGTCTCCTTCGACGACGACCTCATGCGCCTGTTCGCCTCCGAGCGCATCATCGCCATGCTCGACCGCATGGGCTTCGACGATAGCGAGCCCATCGTCAATAACATGGTCACTGCCTCTATTGAGCGGGCTCAGAAGCGCGTGGAGGACCGTAACTTTGGCATCCGCAAGCAGCTATTGCAGTTCGACGACGTCATGGCCCGCCAGCGCGAGGTGGTCTACGCCCAGCGCCGTACCATCCTCCTGGGCAAGGACGAGGAGGTGCGCGAAGCGGCCCAGGCCATGATCGAAGACAGCGTGGCGGCGGCGGCTGAACTGCACCTCAACCCCCAGGTGCATCCCGAGGACTGGGACCTCGGCGCTCTCAAGGGCGCGATGGTGGACTTCGTGCCGGGCCTCGAGGGCTACGACTACGAGTCGCTGCGCTCGCTCAAGGCCGACGAAGGCGTGGAGAAGCTCGTCGAGGCGGCGCTTGCTGAGTACGCCAGGCGCGAGGCCGAGCTCTCGCCCCAGATCATGCGGGCGGTGGAGCGCTTCGTGATTTTGCAGGTGGTGGACAACTTCTGGAAGGAGCATCTGCACAACCTCGACGTGCTGCGCCAGGGCATCGGGCTGCGCGGCTACGGCCAGAAAGACCCCTTCCAGGAGTACAAGTTTGAAGCCACCAAGCTCTTCAACGAGATGATCGCCACCATCAAGAGCGAGGTGACGAAGTTCCTCTTCCGCCTCAAGGTGGAACTCGAGCCCGTGATCCGGCAGCAGCCGATGCCCACTCCGGTGGTGGAGGCCAGCCCTGCCGCCAGCGCCTTCGCCCAACCCCAACCCGACCCCTTTACCGTTCGCCGGGAAAAACACGCTCCCAATCCCAACCCCTCGGGCCTGAGCCGGGCTGAGCGCCGTAGGCTCGAGCGCGAGGAGAGGAAGAAGCACAAGAAGTAGGTCGTACGCGTGCGTCTTACGTCGTACGCAAAACGCAAGATGCCTTGTTCCTCAAGCGCGTCCTCGGCGTCTCGCGTACAGCGCATGACGTATGACATAGGACCTACGACCCGAGTAGCATGATCTCCATGCGCTTCCCCTGGCTCGCTGCCCATGAGGTCAACCGCTATGCCCAACCCCTTCCGGGCCTCGAGCGCCCGGTGCGGGTGGCCCACCTCTCCGACTTGCACATCGGCTACTACATCGACTCGAGGATCGTCAGACGGTGGGTCGAAACCACCGTGGCGCACCGACCCGATCTGATCGTCATCAGCGGCGACCTCACCGATACCCACCGCGCCGAGTGGATCCGGCCTGCCGTGGCCGAACTGGCCGGGTTGAAGGCCCCACTGGGCACCTGGGCGGTGTGGGGCAACCACGACTACCGGCTGCGGCGCTATAAGTCCCGCGACCTCTCCGACTTGCAGGGGTGGCTCGAGCAAGCCGGGGTGCGGGTGCTCAACAACGCCGGGGTTCAGGTGCGCGACGACCTCTACCTGGCCGGGGTGGATGACCTCTGGCACGGTCAGCCCGACGTCGAGCGGGCTCTGCGGGAACACGAGGGGGGAGCAGTGTTGCTGGTGTGCCATAACCCCGATTACTTCTTCGAGATACCCGCGAAGGTGGGCCTGACGCTGGTGGGGCACACCCACGGCGGACAAGTCAAGCTGCCCATCATCGGGCCCGTCAGCACCTCCTCGAGGTACGGCAAGCGCTTCGCGGAGGGCTGGTTTGAAAACCCGGTGAAAGGCTTCGTCTCAAGGGGCCTGGGCGTTTCCATGCTGCCCATCCGCTTCCGGGCCAATGCTGAGATCGTGATTCACGATTTGCAGCCGGATGGAAAGCGATAAAACTTCTTGCAGAAGTCGTGTTTAGCGTTCGACGTACGACCCCTGGCTATCGACTATCGACCATTCACCGCGTACGCAACACCGCCAGCTTATCCACTCCCGAGAGCGGCAACCAGATCTCGCCAGGACGGCCCAGGATTTGCCGCACGTTCGAACGCGGACTGGGCAGGGGATAGGTGGTGAAGCGCTCAGTGGTGGGATCGAAGCTGTGTATGGCGTTGGCCCCGAAGTCGGAGACCCACACCATGTCGCGCTCATCGACGTAGACGGCGTAGGTCTGGGGGTTGGAGCCGGGGAGCTTCCACTCCTTCCAAGCGTCCGTCTTGGGGTCGTAGCGCCCGAGCTGTCCGGTGTTCCAGTAGCTTATCCAGACCGTGCCCTTCGAGTCCGACCACACCCGCCGGGCGCCCTGGCCTCTGGTGGGGGGCTCGAGCACGGTGGCCTGACCGGTAGCGGTGTCGATACGGGCGATGTGGTTTCCGGCCAGCGAGGCATAGTACACGGCCCCGTCTGGGGTGGCGGTGATGCCGTAGGGGCCGCGTCCCCTGGGAGCTTCCCAGACTTCGACCTTGCCCGTTTTTGGGTCCAGTCGGCCATAGAACCCGCTTTGCCCGGTGAACCACAGCACGCCCCTGGTGTCGAAGGCGGCGGTGTTAAGGTTGGCATAGGCGCTGCCTTCGGGCAGGGGGTAGCGGCGTACCTCGAGGCTCTTCGAATCCACCCGCACGATGGCGTTGAGTCCGCCGTCGGTGATCCAAGCCGCCCCGTCCGGCCCGGCGATGACCCCGTGCGGAGCTGAGCGCTCGCCCAGCTTCACGTACTCGCTTTGCCCGCTTGCAGGGTCGAGGATGCCCAACTCCCCGGTGAACTGCGCGGTGAACCAGACCTTGCCATCGGGGGCCGGGGCCACGTCGTGGGGGTGCGACCCTACTTTGACCGGAAATTCCTGGATGGCTGAAGGCCCCATCTGGGCGACGGACAAACCCAGCAACAACCCAAGCAAAGCCAATCTGAGCATGGCTCTCTCCTATCGGGCCGTCAGCTTGGCCCAGTCCTCGGCCAGCACGTGGGCGATGAGGCGGAAGCCCCGCGCCCCGTCGGTGTCGGCGTGGCGAAAGTAAATCACGTAGTCACCCTTCTGCAGGGCCTGGACGAGGGCAGCCCCCTCGAGCGCATTCTGGGCGAGGATGATGAAGGACACTGCCAGGAACCAGAACAACCATCTCCCTGGCATGCCTCAAGTGTGCCAGGGAGAGTGGGTGCCGATTGTGGGTCAGGCCTCGACCGTGACGTTCTCGAGGTTGAGGTTGGAGTAGACGTTCTGGGTGTCGTCGAGGTCCTCGAGGGCCTCGATCATGCGCAACACCTTCTCGGCGTCTTCCTGTGCCAACGTCATGGTGTTCTGCGGGATCATGGTGATCTGCACGTCCTCCGGCTTGAAGCCCCGCTCCTTGAGCCCGCTGGCGATGGTGTAGACCTCCTGGGGATCGGTGTAGATCTCCAATCCCTCCTCGCTCTCTTGCAAGTCCAAAGCCCCCAGTTCGATGGCGGCCTCCTGCGCGGCTTCGGTGTTGGGCTCGAGCCAGATATAGCCCCGGCGATCGAACTGCCAGGCTACCGCCCCGCTGGCCCCCAGGCTGCCCCCGTGCTTGCTGAAGACGTGGCGCACCTCGCTGGCCGTGCGGTTGCGGTTATCGGTAAGGGCATACACCAGCACCGCCACCCCGCCCGGCGCATAGCCCTCGTACACCACTTCTTCGTAGTTGGAGCCCTCCTCGTCGCCGCCCTGCAAGCGCTTGAGCAGGCGTTCGATGTTGTCGTTGGGAACGTCGTCCATCTTGGCCGCTTCGATGAGGTTGCGAAGCTGGGCGTTGGCCGCCGGGTCGGCGCTGCCCCCGGCCCTGGCCGCCGCCGCGATGGCCCGCAGGTACTTGCTGATTACTTTGCCGCGCTTGAGGTCGTTGGCGGCTTTCTTCCGCTTGATTTGAGCCCACTTGCTATGGCCTGCCATAAGTCACCGCTCTCCATTATAGGGCGCTGTTTGGGGTGCTCGAGGTGGCGGGGGGCTCGTGGCCTGTGGTTCGTGGTTTGTCGAGGGCCTAGGGCCAAGGGACAAGGCGTCTTGCGTCTTGCGTACGACCCGCGCCCGGCTATCGGCCACCAGCACTCATCCCACCAGCCGCTCGAAGCGCTCGATGCGCCCTTTCAGCACGTCCATGCCCCCCTGCCAGAAGGCGGGGTCCTCGAGGTCGAAGCCGAAGCGGGCGGCGAGTTCCTTAGCAGGGTAGACCCCGACCGAGGCCAGCAGGTCCTCGTACTGGGGGAGGAAGTCGGGGCCGAGCTCGAGCTGCTTTTTGTAGAGCGCCAGCCCGAAGAGCAGGCCGAAGGCGTAGGGGTAGTTGTAGAAGTCGATGCCGTAGTAGTGGCCCTTCACGGCCCACATGTAGGGGTGGTAGCTGGCCAGGCCGTCGCCGTAGGTGGCCTGCTGGGCCTCGAGCATCAGCGCGCAGAACTCGTTGGCCGATAGCTCGCGCTCCTTGCGCCGCTCGAAGACCGCGCGCTCGAAGAGGAAGCGGGAGTGGATGTCCACGATCACCTGGGCAGCGTCCTGGAGGTTGCCCTCCAGCAGCGTGAGCTGCTCGGCCTCGCTCGCCTTGCGTAGTGCTGCCTCGGTGATGATGGTCTCGTTCATGATGCTGGCGGTCTCGGCCAGGGTCATGGGGCCGCGCGCGAGCAGGGGAGGCTTGGAGCGCAGGCAGTAGTTGTGGTAGGCGTGGCCTAGCTCGTGGGCCATGGTGCTCACCCCCCCGAAGCTCTCTTCGTAGTTGGTGAAGATCAGGCTCTCGCCGCCACCGAAGTGCGAGCAGTAGGCCCCCACCTGCTTGCCCTTGCGAGGCTCGGCGTCGATGCGGCCCTCGGCGTACATGCGCCGGGCCACCTCGGCGTCGGCGGGGGAGAAGGAGGCCAGGTGCTCGATGATGAAGTCGCGGCCCGCCTCCCAGCTCCAGCGGCTGTGGCTGTGGCCCACCGGGGCGAAGAGGTCCCACCAGTCTAGGCCCGCCTTCCCCAGCGCCTTGGCTTTGGCCCGGAAGTAGCGCCGCCAGTGGGGGAAGCTGGCTTCCATCACCTCCTGCATGGCCTCCAGCGCCCTGCGGGTGATGCGGTTGGCGAAGAGGGTGGACTCGAGGTCGTCGGCCCAGCCGCGCTTGCGGTTTAGGGTGCTCTGCTGTCCCTTCCAGCCGTTGAGCGCGGCGGCCAGGGGGATCTGGTGGGCCCTCCAGGCCTCGAGCTCGGCCTCGTAGGCGGCCTTGCGGGTGGCCTCGTCGGGGTCGAAGGCCAGCAGGCGGATGCTGGAGATGGGCAGCTCCTCGCCCCGCACCCGCGCGGTGATCTGGCTCGAGACGTCGGAGTGCAGCCGGGCGAAGGCGCTGCCGCCCGACAGCGAGAGTTCGGCGGCCAGCACCTCCTCGGCCTCGCTCATGAGGTGCTGGGCCTGGACGCGGGCTTCCTCGATCAAAATGCGGTACTCGCCCGCCTTCACCGCCTCGGGGTCGAGGGCGGCCAGCCAGGTTGTGAGCCTGGGCCGCAGCTTCTGCAGGCGCACCGTCAGGCCCCGGTAGAGCGAGTAGCGGGCCTGGGCCTCCTCGTTGGCGGAGTCGGTGGAGATGAGGGCGTAGAGGTAGGTGTTGATGCGGCTTTGCGAGAGGGTGATGGCGTTGAGCTGCTCGATGATGGCGGCAAAGGCCGCCGGGTCGTCCTCGCGCATGGGGCGCGCGCCGACTTGGTACCGCTCGAACAGGGCCTCGAGTTCGGCGATCTGCTGCTCGAGGCGGGCATAGGCTTCCAGGAAGTCGGGGCTTTGCAGGCCCTTGAAGAGCGGCTCGAGGTTCCAGCGGGGGAGTTGAGCAGTTAGGTTCATGGGGTGAGTATACGCAGCGAGTGAGGGTTCCGATGAGGCACTACTCCAGGCGGCTCACCGGGCGCGGCCACAGGTAGACCTCCCCGCCCTGGCCGCTCGAGGCCAGCATTCCGGTCCTGGGGTTGAAGCTCAGGTTGTGGACGGGGCCGGGCTGGTTGGGGAAGACCGTCATCGGCACGGGGTTTTCCCGATCGGCCAGGTTCCACAAGCGCAGGGTGCGGTCGCCCGAGCCCGAGACCAGGAAGCGGTTGTCGATGCTGAAGGCCAGGCTCGAGACCGCGTCGGTGTGTCCGCTGAGGCTGGCGAACTGCTTGGGGTTGCCTTTTTCGTCTCGAGTCAGCAGGTCGAAGAGCAGCACCATCCCGTCGCCTAAGCCCACCCCCAGAAAGCGGTTGTTGGGGCTGAAGGCCAGCGCGTAGACCGGGGTGCTGGCCAGCTCCATCACGTTGACCCGGCGGGCGCTGCCGAGGTCCCAGATTTCCACCCCGCCCGTCGAGCGCCCCAGCACCATGGTGCGCCCGCTGGGGCTGAAGGAGGCCGAGAACAGAAGCTGTGAGGTCCTGAAGCCCTTGAGGTACCTGCCACTCCTGACCTCCCAGAAGGCCACGTCTCCGCCGACCTGCACCGAGGTGATGCGGGTGGCCGTAGGGTCGAAGCTGAGGTTCCAGATGGCTTTGCCGGGCTTCATGAGCTGGATTTGCCTGCCTGAAGCCACCTCCCACACCCGGATGCTGCCGTCGCTCGAGCCCGAAGCCAGCAACCTGCCGTCGCGGGAGAAGTCCAGAGCCCGCACGTACTTATTGTGCCCCTTGAGCACCCGCAGCTCCTTGTGCTTGTGCACGTCCCAGATGCGCACGCTGGCGTCGGCGACCCCGATGGCCAGCAGGCGTCCGTCGGGGCTGTGGGCCATGGAGTGGACCTGGGTGGCGAGCTGGAAGCCCTGGGGTTTGCGGGGGTCGTAGAATTCGAGCCGGGCGCTTACCTCCAGCGGGGCGCCGGTGAGCTGCACGGCCCGCTCGAAATGGTAGTAGGTGCCCTCGGCGGCCTCGGCGTGCAGCACCAGCTTGTAGAGGCCGGGCTCGAGGGCGAACTGCGCGGTGGCGCAGGTGCCGATCTCCCGGCTGCCCAGCAGCACCCTGACCTGCTCGGGGGCCATCCCCGAGGGCAGGATGCAGCCAAGGCTGAGGTTGGGGGCGGAATTTTCCTGTGAAAGGCCCAATGGGGCCAGGCACGTGAGGGCAAAGAACAAGAATCGCATGGGGCGATTATATCCAAACGCTGAATCGATTCCCAAATCGTGCTTCCTCTGTGAAGCGGCAGGCGTGTAGAGTTAAGCGGTGAGCGATTTTCCCGTTTGTGTACACATCGACGTGCGTTTCCGCGACCTGGACCCGCTGGGGCACGTCAACAACGCGGTTTACCTGAGCTATGCCGAGACGGCCAGGGTGGAGTACTTCCTGCGGCTGGGCTACGAGGTGGGCAGCGGCAACTTCATCCTGGCCAGGGCCGAGGTGGACTACCGGCGTCCCATCGTCCTTCACGACGACGTCAGGGTCATGACCCGCGTGAGCAAGATGGGCAACAGCAGCTTCCGCATGATCTTCGAGGTGTGGGCCAATGGCGAACTCGCCGCCAGGGGTGAGACGGTGCAGGTGTGGCTCGAGCAGGGCAAGCCAAGCCCCCTGCCCGAGGCTCTGCGCCAGGCCATCCGGCGACTCGAGAGCGATCCGGTCGAGGGGCTCTAGCCTCCCCTTGACGAATCGAAGTATCGCGGCTACTATTTCTTTTGCGTCTGAAGCGCATCCTGTGCCGGGATGGCGGAATTGGTAGACGCGCATGATTCAGGGTCATGTGCCCGCAAGGGTGTGCAGGTTCAAGTCCTGTTCCCGGCACCAGAAAAACCCCAGACTCCAGGTCTGGGGTTTTGCTTTGATCCGTATGCCTCAGCCGCTTCGCCACTTCGGCGTGAGCGTGATCTTGATGGTGAGGGTTTCACTGCCGCGCAGGACCTTGAGGGTGATGGTGTCGCCGACCTGGCGGCTGCGCACGTAGGCGATGAGATCGTTGGCGCTCTGGACCGCCCGCCCGTCGACCTCGAGGATCACATCGGCCAGCACCCGGTTTTCCGACAGACGGCGGGGGGGTTGCAGGCCCGAGGTGGCTGCCGGGTAGCCCTCGAGCAACTCCATCACGACCACCCCGCCCTGGCGCAGCCCCACCGCGCGGGCCTCGTCGTCGGAAAGCTGGCCGAGACTCACGCCCATGAAGGGGATGTCGCGGCGGTAGCCAGCCTTGATCTGGCTGAGCAGGCTGTCCAGGCCCAGCAGGGGCGTGGCGTAGCTCTGGAATACGGGGGCCTCCTGGCCGTCCTGCGCCTCCCGCCCGATGGCTACGGCGATGGCCACCACCTTGCCCTCGGTGTTGAGCACGGGACCACCCGAATCGCCGGGGGCCAGGGGCATAGTCGAGGCGATGAGGTCGCTGGGGAAGTCGGGCCGGATGGTGCGACCGATGCTGGTGACCACGCCAATCCGCGGGGCGATGAAAGCGCCGCGTGAGTTGCCGATGGTCATGAGCGATTCACCTCTATGCACGGCTTTGGCGGTCTCGAGCTCCATGAAAGGCATCCGCTGGCTAACCCTGGCCTTGATGAGGGCGATGTCGCGCAGGGCGTCGTATCCCACCACCTCGGCGGGGTAGCGCCTTTGGTCGGCGCTGCGCACCCAGAAGCGCTGGGTGTCCTCGATGACGTGGTAGGCCGTGAGCACCAGGCCGTCGGGACTGATGAAGAAGCCCGACCCGACGCCCTCGGGCCGGGTCTCGATACGGACCGCCGCCGGGTGGATTTGCTCGTAGACCTGCTCGAGCCGGGCCCTCGCCGCGCGTGGATCGAGCAGGGAAGGCTCGTCGTTCTGCTGGGCCCCGGTGGCCAGAAGGCCCATGAACGCGACCATCACGGCCAGCATCAAAGTGCGCATGTTCCACAGTGTAGGACGAGGCTGCTTCGAAAAGTGGGGGTTTGGAGCACGATGTGGGGATAATTAGCCCATAGTCAAAATGGTCGAGGGTCAGGGGTCGGGTGCTTGGAGGGGTGGGTGACGGGAGGCCGAGGTAACCCCTCCCTGCTTGCGTTGGGCGTAAGACGTACGACGTATGACCGGCACTTGCTTTGGTATCCTGTTCCGGATGAAACGGGTGTTTTCCGGCTTTCAACCGACCGGCGAGCTTCACATTGGCAACTACCTGGGGGCCATGGTCAACTATGTGGCCCTTGGAGAAAAGCTTGGCCGGGACGCGATCTATTGCATTGTGGATTACCACGCGCCTACCAACCCGGCGGCCTACGACAAGAACCTGTTGCGCCAGCGCACCTTCGAGGCCGGGCTGGTCAACATCGCCGCAGGGCTAGACCCCGACAAGGTCATCCTCTTCGTGCAGTCGCACGTGCCCGAGCACACCGAGCTGGCCTGGATCTTCACTACCCAGACCCCCTACGGTGACCTGACCCGCATGACGCAGTTCAAGGACAAGGCCTCCAGGCTCGAGTCGGTCCCGGCAGGGTTGCTGATGTACCCGGTGCTGATGGCCGCTGACATCCTGATCTACAAAGCCGACACCGTGCCAGTAGGCGACGACCAGACCCAGCACCTCGAGCTCGCCCGCGAGATCGCCCGGAGGTGGAACCAGGAGTACGGCGAGACCTTCCCCGAGCCGCAGATCTACCTCAACCCCAACGCTCCCCGCGTGCCCGGCATCGACGGCAAGGCCAAGATGAGCAAAAGCGTGGGCAACACCATCGGATTGCTCGAGGACGAACAGAGCATCTGGCAGAAGATCCGGGTCATGCCCGACGACCCCGCCCGTATCCGCCTCTCCGACCCCGGTGACCCCGAGCGCAGCGTGCCCTTCAAATTCTTGCAGTACTTCGCCCCACCCGAGCTGATCCAGGTCTTGCGCGAGGAGTACGCCCGAAGGGGCATCGGCACCCTGGTCGTCAAACAAATCCTGTTCCAGGAGATGATGAAAACGCTGCGGCCCATCCGCGAGCGGGCCGAAGAGCTGCGGGCCAACCCTGAGCGGGTGCTGGACGCCCTCGAGGACGGCGCACGCAGGGCGCGGGCCATCGCGCAGGCTACCATGGAAGAGGTGCGTGAGAAGTTCGGCCTGCTCTCTCCCCGGCGGAAGGTGCTTTCTTGATCCACCTCGCTTTCCCTGGCTTCTCCGGCACGCCGCTCCAGCTTTCCGAAGCCGTGCGGCGGGGCAGCCTGGCAGCCAGGGAGCTGCCCATTTTGACCCTGGTCGAGCAGGCTTTGGCCCAGGTGGAGGCGCTCGAGCTCTCCCAGCGCAGCGAACTGCTGCCCCTGCTGGCCGAGCTGATCCTCTTCAAGCTGCGGGCCTTCGCCAGAGTCGAGCCAGCCTTTGTGGAGGAGGACGAATCGGGCGAGGCTACCGGCTTCCTGGAGACCCTGGTGGCTTTGCAGGAGGCCATCCAGTTCCTGCGCCAGCGGGCTGAGGAGCGCTCGAAGGTGCTCCCGGTGCCCCCGCCACCCCTGCCCAAGGACAAGCGCCTGAAACCCCTGCCCGTCGAGCGGCTGCTCGAGGCCGTGCGCCCCTTCACCCGGCGGGCGGAAATTCAGATGGAGCCCGAGCGCTTCGGCCTCAAGGAGGCCTGGGCCAGGGTGCGGAACTTCCTGCTCAGGGTGCGGCGGGCGCTGTTCGGCCAACTGCCCCTGAACACCTGGGCCGAGCAGACCGTGGCCTTCTCGGCCCTGCTCGAGGCCCACCGGGTAGGGGAGGTGCGCCTGCGGCAGAGCGAGAACTTCGGTGAGCTCGAGGTCGAGTTCACCGCGCCAGAAGTCCTCCCCGATCCATCCCAAGCATGGTCGGCGTTGCAGGCTTCGGCGGATTGAGGCTAAACCCGCAGCACGAAGTCGAAGCGGGCTTGCCACAGGTTGGCGCTCTTCTGCACGGCCATCGTCAGCCGCCGGTCAAAGATGCGGTCGGAAGCGTTGGCGGGCTCGCCGGGGAAGTAGAGCTGGGTGGTGAGCACCGGTTGATTGGGGGCCTGCACCTTGACGTGGATGTGGCGGGTGCGGCCTGGATAGAGGCCGGGGACGATGGTCTCGAGCACGAAGCGCCCGCTGGCGTCGCTGAACTGGTGGCCCCGCAGACGGAAGCCTTCATTGTCGTACTGTCCCTGGGCGTCGCACTGCCAGAAGTCCAGCAGGGCACGGGCCACGGGTTTGCAGCCGGTGGAGAGCACGTAGCCCTGGATCAGCAGCCTCGTTCCACTCAGGCCGCTCTCGAGCAGCGATTTCCGTTCGGGGGCGCGGGGCTTGTAGTAGGGGCCTTCGGTCTGGGGAGGGGTGAGTTCGTCGTCCTCGTCGCCACAGGCCGGGGTGGCCGGGAG
>NZ_QWLA01000054.1 GCF_003574095.1 Calidithermus roseus | reverse complement strand
GGTCGAGCTCGGGGTTGGGGGCGAAGGCCCGGCCCGGCGTGGCGGCCCGCTTGGCGTGGAGCACGATCAGGCGGGCGGCAAGCTCCTCGGCGTCCTTCTGGGCCCTCTCCTTCGCGCGCTTCCACTCACCCTTGCCCAAGTTGGAGAGCCGGGGCGGGTCGTCGGTGGTGCCGGGGTGGCGCTTGAGCAGGGGCAGTTGCTCGACCGGCAGGTAGAGCTTGCCCTCCCCGGCGTATTGCAGGATCAGGTAGTCGCGCTTGGCCCCCAGCACCTCGCGGGGCTCGAGGCCCAGGAACTGCCCTATGCCGTGCTCGGGGTGGATCAGGTAGTCGCCCGGCTCGAGCGCCCCCACGTCCTGCACGTCGCGGCCCACCACCCTCTGGATGCGCGCGCTGCCCGCGCCGAAGGCGTAGAGGTGGGGCTCGGTGAGGTAGACGATGCGGCGGTCGGGATCGAGGAAGGCTCCCTCGTAGGGGCCAGGGACGAAGGTCAGGAAGCCGGGGTGAGCCTCGAGCTGGGCCGCGGAACGCAGGGGGAACCCCTCGAGCTTGCGCCGGAGGTAATCACGGCTCTTGGGGTGGCGGTAGAAGAACACCACCGCGTAGCCGCTATTCAGCCAGCCCTCGAGGTCGGCCTGCAACTGGCTGATCCGGGCACGGTAGGGCGGCAGGCTGGGCCAGTCCATGGGCATCACGCCCAGCTCGGGGCCGCCCAGCCCAAAGGCGATGCGGTCGCGGCCCTCGATGAGCTTCCACAGCTCGGCGGGGGCCAGCGCGGGGGTGTCGAGGAAGACGGGACCGGGAAAGTGGGCGATCTTATGGCTGGTCCAGGTCTCGGCCTTGCCGGGTTTGGCTGTGAGCACCCAGCGGGTCTGGGGCTTGCCCTCCACGCGCAGGGCCTCGAGTTCGTCGCCGAAGAACTCCAGCCGGAGGTTTTCGAGCTCTAGGACGTCGCCTTGCACCTTGAAGTCTTCCTCGCGCAGGTAGCCCATGCGGTGGAGCCGGTCGAGCAGTTCGGAGCGCAGGTAGCGCTGCCCCACCTCCAGCACCAGTCGCCAGGCCGAGGGGTCTTCGGGGAAAAGCTCCATGGCCTCGTCGTAGCTGAAGACGAAGAGGGCCTTTTCCCCGTGGGCCTCGAGGCCGGGGTTGAGGTAGACGGTGCGGGCGAAGGGCCCCAGGGTGTACAGCGGCACCCGCTCGGGGGGGGTGAGCAGCACGGCGGGAGAGGGAGCCTGGGCGAATAGGAGGGCGCGGGCCACCTGAGGTAGCCCAGGCAGGTAATGGTTGTAGGGCAGGCTGATGGTCTGAGGCATGGCGGCAACCTGCCCAGTCTACCGCAAGCCCACCAGGACAGGGAAAGCTGGCTTACAGCCTGTTGCTCGATCGCTCAGGCCACCGGGTAGGCATGAACGCCTAGGGTGCCCAGCCCGGTGTGGGCTGTCACGATAGAGCCCATGCGGATGACACGGCCCTTGTCGAGGAGCACCCCCGCTTTGTTGGTGAGTTCCTTGATCTCCTCGAGCATCTCGGCGGGCGCGTCGGCGTGCGCGACAGTGACCCGCACCCGCCGGCCTTTGAGGGGCTCGAGCGCCTGTTTGACCAGGTTCTGGGCCACCGTACTCTCGCGCACCGCCCGCACCGTCCTGATCTTGCCCTCCTGCACGGTGAGGATGGGCCGCAGCCCCAACAGGTCGCCGATAGCCTGGCCAATCCTGGGCAGACGACCCCCGCGCACGAGGTGCTCGAGGCTGGCTACGCTGAAGAAAATGGCGTCCTCCCGCTGAATGCGGCGCAGCTCGGCCACGATGGCCTCTTCTTCCCAGCCCATCGCAGCACACTCGGCGGCCCGGTACACCAACGCCGACAACCCCCCCGAAACGGTGCGACTGTCGAAAATCCGGATGCGGCCCGGCGCGACCTTGTCTGCCGCTTTACGGGCCCGCTCCACGGTGAGCGAGGTTTCCCCTGAGAGGTGGATGGAGAGGAGGCGGTCGTAGTGGCGCAAGTAGCGCTCGTAGACCTCGATGAAGTCCTCGACGGCCGGGGGCTCGGTGCTGGGATGAGCCCCCTGGCGAATCTGGCCGTAAAGGCCGTCCGGGTCGAGCTCACGCCAGTCCTTGTAGCGGGCGGAACCTACCTGCACGTACAGCGGCACCAGGCCCACACCCAGTTCCCCGGCAGCCGCCGGAGAAAGGTCGCTTGCTGAATCGGTGATGATCCCTAGCTCCATGGAAAGCCTCCCGTAGAACTGAAACTCAGAGCGCAGACTGGACTCGCTCAAAAAGTTTCGGCAAGAAGTTTACTACATCCCCGTGCTCCGGGCTATAAAACCAGCCACATGCAGCTTCAGTAACCCCTATACCTGCACTGATCCAACCCAAGGGTGGGAGGTCACAGGCAAGAAATGCCAAATCACATTGCCCGGCTCCTGGTATACACTGGCTTGCGTGATTGGGGTGCTCTTTATGTTAACCCTCTCCCAATCCCAGCCTTACGTAGCGCTCGAGGTGCAAGCTCAGGCTGTCTCACTGACATTGGAAATGTTTTTTCACCATGCTCCTGTTCATCTCCAACGGTAACGCCGAGGACATCATCGGTAGCCATCTCGCCCAGCTCATCCGGATGCCTGTGCAGGCCCTGCCTCTGGTGGGACGAGGAGAAGCCTATGAGAGAGCAGGGGCCGAAGTCATCGGCCCCAAACAGGAGCTACCTTCAGGAGGTTTCCCCTTCGGAAGTGCCAAGAATCTGGTAGCGGACCTCCGGGCAGGATTCATCAGCCAGAACCTCAAACAGTGGAGCACGGCCTGGAAGTCGGCGCGGAAGTGCAGTGCGGTGGTGGTGATCGGGGATGCGTATGCCCTCTTGATCGCAGTAACCTTTGCAAAGGCGAAGCCGATATTTCACCTCAATCCGCTCATCTCGAGCCACTACTTGGAGGGTCAAACCCTACGCCAAAGACTCGCTCGGCTCAACGAAATAGGAGCTGAGGACTTCTTGTGGTACGAGCGATGGGCACAGCGACGAGCCAAAGCAGTCTACGTGCGTGACTCGGCGAGCGAGGACCGGCTGAGGAAACTCGGGATTCCCCATGCCCGTTTCTATGGCAGTTTCGCAATGGATATTCTCCCCCCACCCACCAGGAGTCTCGCTGGAATTGTGGATGGCAGACCCGTGCTGGCGCTTCTGCCTGGTTCGCGGGGAGATGTGGCCTTTAGCCTGCCCCGCATGCTCGAGGCCACCCTCCATCTGCCCGAGTTGCAACCTCTCGTCGCCTGGGCCTCGAGCTTCGAGGGGGTAAAGGTGCCTGAAGACTGGACTCTTACCCTAAAGGGGGAGGAAATGGCGATTGCCGAGAAGGGTGCTCATCGGGTCGTCTTGCTACGGGGCTACTTCTCGGAAATCCTCCACCAAGCCAAGGTCGCCCTCGGTACGGCTGGAACCGCCAACGAGCAAGCTGCTGGCCTGGGGGTTCCGGTGGTAGGCTTTCCTAGTCACGGCCCTCAGTACACCATGCGGTTCGCCCAACGCCAAGCCCGCCTGCTCGGCAAAGCGCTCACCCTAGCTCAACCCTATCCCCCGGACATCGCCCGAGCGATACGGGAAGTGCTCGAGGAGGAACGCTACAGTATCGCCTCCACGGCGGGTAAGGAACGGATTGGGCCACCTGGCGCGCTCCCGCGCATCGCCGCTGAGATCACGGAGACGTTGAATGGCTGAGATCGCATTCCTCACAGACGCTCCCAGGGTTGCGGGGAGCGAGACCTGGCTGCTTGCCTACCTACCCCGCTTGCAGCGACATGGCCTGGAAGTGAAGCTTTACTTGAGCGCCCGCCGCGAGTTGGACGAGTATGCCAAACGGATGAGCGAAGCAGGGGTTCCCGTGTCGCGTTACAAGAACTTGAGCGACTCAATCCCAGAGCTGGGCAGAGCCCAGCTTAGGGTCACCCAAGCCTGGCAGTCGCAAACCTACAACTCACTCTACGCCCATCTTCCTGGACCTAATGCCTCGGTCATTCACGACCAACTCGAGTATCACTACCCCTATGGCCTACGATACTTGTATCGCCTGGGTTACCGCATGACCAAAGCTCGTGCCCTCCGCAAAACAGATATCCTCATCACGGTATCGGAATGGAGCAGGCAGTTCTTGCAGAAGCACCTAGGTTTTCCCAAGGTCGTGTCCGTCCGCAACGGGGTAGACGTAGAGAGGTTCAAGCCTCTTCCAGAGCAACGACACGAACTAAGAGCGGGCTACGGCTTCAGCCGATTTACGGTACTGGTACCAGGCCGCATGGCTCCGGAGAAGAATCCCCTGACCTCTTTACGCGTTGCCCGCTTATCTCCCGATCTGGACTTCGTTTTCGTGGGGGATGACAACTCAGGGACCGGGCGCTTGGCCAAGCAGTTGGCCAAGCGTTGGGGGCTCAGGAATGTGCGGTTTCTCGGCAAACGTTGGGATATGCCGGAGTTGTACCAGGCAGCGGACGCGGTTTTACAACCCACCCTCGCTGAAAACCAGTCGCTGGTGACGCTCGAGGCCATGGCTAGCGGCCTGCCAGTGGTTACCACACCTATCCCGTCACAAGCCGAACTCATCAACCACGAGCACGAGGGTCTACTGATTCCAGCACGGCCTGAAGCATTGGCGAAGGCATTGAGGGAGCTGGCCCATGACCCCGGCCTCGCGGCGAGACTGGGAGCTGCAGCTCGGGCTCGGATCCTCAATAACCATACCCTCGAGCACAGTGCCAACACGCTGGCAAAGGTACTGGCCCGGCTGATCCAGCATTAGCGCCTGTCCTGATCGCCGCCGTTGTGCTATAAACTCCGATAATGCGTCTATACCGGATTGGCCTGTTCACCGACGTCTATCTGCCCAATCCCAATGGCGTCTCGACAAGCATCTACCTGTTGCTGCGCGAGTTGCGCCGGATGGGGCATGATGCCTGGGTGATGGCCCCCGAAGGCCCCAACGATCCTCCTGCCGAGGAGGCCGTGGTGCGAATTCCCAGCGTGGCCTACCCCTTCTTCGAGGGACAGCGCCTGGCTATGCCCTCCAGCCGCTACCTGCCCACCAAGTTCGAGATCATCCACACCCACACCCCGCTGTTTTTGGGCCTGTGGGGCAGCAGGCTGGCCCGCAGGCGGGGCATCCCCCACGTCTCGACCTTCCACACCCACTACGAGAAGTACGCCCACTACGTCCCCGGCCTGGCCATGCTCGACCGCTATACCGGGCTCATCCAAAGCCTCTCCCGCGCTTTCTACAACCGCTGCGAGGTGGTCATTGCGCCCACCGAGCCGGTCAAGGCCTTGGTCGAGTCCTACGGGGTCGAGCGCCCCATCTCGGTGATCCCGACCGGGGTGGACACCGACATCCTCGAGCAAGCCCCCGAAGTACCCTCCCCCTGGCCCCAGGGCAAGCGCCGTCTGATCACGGTGGGAAGGCTGGGCAAGGAGAAGAGCTTCGAGGTGGTGCTCGAGGCCCTGGCGCAAATCCGGCCTCACGCCGACGCGCATCTGGTGCACGTGGGCGAGGGTCCCGAGGAGGCCCACCTCAAGGCCTACGCGGCGAAGCTGGGGGTGCTCGAGCACGTCACCTTCGTAGGGGCGGTGCCCTACCGAACGATTGGCGGGTACTACCGCCACGCCGAGGTGTTCCTGTTCGCCAGCGAGACCGAGACGCAGGGCCTAGTGCTGTGGGAGGCCCAGGCGATGGGGGTTCCGGTGGTGGCGGTCGGGGCCGAGGGCACCCTGCAAGGAGTCGAGGAGGGCCGCAGCGGCTACCTGGTGCCGCCCAAAGACGCCCATTGCATGGCACAGCGCACGCTCGAGCTTCTTTCCGATGAATCGCTGCGCCAGCGCCTGAGCCAGGGGGCGCGCAAGTTCGCCCAGGCCCGCAGCGCCCGCCGCATCGCCGAGTCTATCGTGGAACTCTACGACGAAGCCCGCGAGATCCAACAGATCGAGCCCAAAAAGCTCATCTTCCCCTTTCCCCGTCTTCCGCGAAGTAGCCTTCCGTCCTCCCGCTGAGGTTGCGGAGCTGCTGCGCCAGGAAGGGCAGCAGCCCCTTCTTGAGCCGGCGGGCCGAGGTGCGCACCATAGCCTCGGGCACGTAGCGCACCCGCCCCCGTTCCTGCAGAGCCAATCCCAACAGCACGTCCTCGCGCGCGTGCACCGGGGGGTAGCCGCCCGCTTCGAGCGCCACCTCCCGCCGGAAGGCCATGTTGGCCCCGCCCAGGTTGGGCTTGCCTAAAGCCGCCATCAGCCGCAGGAACAGCCGGTAGGCCCACTCTGAAGCCCACTCCTCCCACGGGCGCAGCCCGTAGAAAGCCATGGGGCCGTACAACGCCACCGCTCCCTCGGTGTGACGGGCGAGGGCCTCGAGCCACTGCGGCTGTGGCAACGAGTCGGCGTCGGTGGAGGCTACCCACTCGCCGGTGGCAGCCTCAAGGCCCGCCTGTCGCGCCGCCGCGACCCCCGGGGTGGGGCAAGCAACTACCCGCGCGCCGTGTCGCCGGGCGATCTCGGCAGTAGCGTCGGTGGAGCCGTTGTCCACGACGATGACCTCGTAAGGGGGTAGGGTCTGGCGGGCGAGGGCCTCGAGCACCCCGCCGATAAAGGCTTCCTCGTTGCGGGCCGGAATCACCACCGAAAAACGCTGCAAATTACGCCTCCGTCACATCACCCGCGGGAAATGGCTCGGCATTTCCTCTAGACAGGCTTTTCCGAACTCCCTTTATACTTTACCCGTGTTCCGGATCTTACCCTGGCGGCAGCGCGGTTTGGGCGCACTGCTGCGGCTCATGCTAGCGTGGGGGCTACTCGAGAGCGTCAGAAGTGGCTTCTATGCAGGCTACCTCATTCTCTACGGGCCCAAAGAACTCGGCCTGAACGCAGCGGTCGTGGGCCTGTCCTTCACCATTCACCTCCTAGCCGACAGCTTCGGCAAGGGGGTCGGGGGGTATTTGGTTCAGCGTTACGGGATTGGCGTGGTGACCATCTTCGGAGCGGGGATGGGAATGCTGGCGCTCTACGGTGCCTCCTCGGTGAAGTCCCCGCTGCTGCTGTTCCTGATCTCGGGGGTATGGGGCCTCTCCCTGGCGAGCATCTTGCCCGGGCTCAAGACCCTGAGCAGCCGCCTGGCCTTTCAGGGTCGCGAGGGCCGGGCCCTGACCCTCACCGACGGGCTCACCGCCCCCTGGGCTGGGATCGGCCTGCTAGGCGTGGGCTTGGTGACCAAACACAACCCCGATCTGGCCTTCGCCCTGCTGCTGGGCGGCCAGATCGCAGCCGTGCTGCTGGGGATCAGCCTGCTGGGCCTGTCCATCACTATGCGGCTGCGCAAGCAGGAGTACTACCCCTGGCGGCGGCTGCTCATCTTCATCCCCGCGGCCTTCGGCCAGACCTTCGCCCCTGCCATGATCGGCTTCCAGGTGCTTCCCTTCGCCCAGAAGATCGGCTTGCTGCCATGGCAATTGGTGGTGCTGATAGTGCTGGGGGGCGGGCTAGTCTTCGCCCTGGTGCCCTTCACCGGCCGCATCGCCGACCGGGTCTCGCCCCGCTGGCTGCTGATCTTGGGCCTGGCGGTCCTGGGCGTCTCGATGTTCTGGCTCGCCTCCAAGCCCGGCTTCAGCGAAATGCTCCTGCTGGCCGTGATCGCGGGCGCCGGCTTCGCCTGCTTCGTGCCGAGTTGGAACGCGCTGGTGATCCGCATTCTGCCCGAGGCCAACCGCGCAGCGGCTTGGGGCACCATCCTGATGGTGGAAGGGCTGGGCTTCGCCCTAGGGCCCTCCGCCGGCGGGTTCATCACCTCCACGTTCAGCACCGTCTCGGTCACCGCGCGGGTCGGGGGCACGATCTTCCTGGTGCTGAGCGTCTTCTACCTGATCGTGCTATGGAGACCTTTCTGGAAACGCTGATCGGGCTCGCCGTACTGGCCTACGCCCTAGCCGAGGTGCTCGGCCGCTGGATGGGGGTAGGGGCCCTCGCTTGGGGCAAGCGCTCCGAGCCCAAAATCGCCCTCACCTTCGACGACGGCCCTAGCGAGCGCACACCGGAGTTGCTGGCACTGCTCGAGCGCCACGGGGTTAAGGCCACCATGTTCCTCACCGGCCAAAAGGCCGAGCAACACCCCGAGCTCGTCGAGGCCATGCGGGCTGCGGGACACCAGCTCGAGGCCCACGGCTACTGGCACCGCCCCGCGCTGCTGATGGCCCCCTGGACCGAGTGGGCCCACATCGCCCGCAGCCCAGGGCGGCTCTACCGACCGCCCTGGGGCATCCACTCCCCCTTCACCCGCCTCTTCGCCCGGCTGCAGGGTAAGCAGGTCGTGCTGTGGGACCTCGAGTCGCGCGACTGGCTCGAGCAAGATCCCGCCGCCCTGGCCGAGCGGCTGCTGTTCTACGTCAAGGGCGGCTCGGTGATCCTGCTGCACGACGGCCCTGAGCGCACGCTGAGGCTGCTGGAACTTTTGCTGCCCAGGCTCAAGGAGTACGGCTACCAGCCCGTGCGGCTGGATGAGATGGAGCTGCGGCCCCTGGGCCCGCGACAGGGGCTCGAGCGGGCTTTGCAGGGTAGCGAGGAGCGCTTCGACGCCAAGGCCGAGGTGTACAAGGCCGGATACCGCTACAACAATGTCCTGCGGTTGCAAAAGCAGAAGTACCACGGCCCCGAGCTGCCGGGCTACCCGCCGGGCACACCCTGCATGTGGATCCACTTTGAGTCGGCGCGGCTGGCCGCCATGAGCCCCATGCAGGTGCTGCGGGCCTTCCGCGAGACGCTCAAGGAGGTCGCTAGGGTGCTCGAGGCCCAACCCGACGTGTGCTTCATCTACGGCATGAGCTACCTGGGCGAGGGAGCCAAGGTACTGGGGTTCGAGATGCACCCCCTGCCCCGCCGAGACGAGCTATTGTCCAAGCTCACCACCGCCTGGTTCTCCTGGCTCTACCGCGGTGAGCTGCCCAAGCACCTCTTCAGCGCCCCCGCCCAGATCGTCTATATGACCCGCGAGACCCTGCTCAGCCGCTACGGGAGCACAAAGCCAGCAGCCACGCCTTCTTCCCTACCCCCGGCACCCGCTCAACCGCAAAGCCCGCCTGCGTGAGGTTGCGGCGAACGGAACCTGCGACCGAGTAAGTCGCCAGCCAGGCTCCCGGCTGGGCAGCCCGGTGAAGCTTTCGCGTGACCTCGAGGCTCCAGGGCTCGGGGTTGACTGCGGGACTGAAGGGGTCGAGGTAGATCGCCGTGGCCCAAACTCGCGGGAATTGGGCCTCCCCCACGTCCTCGAAGCGGATTTCCAGGCTGCCCCACTCACCCGACAGCCGCAGGGGCTCGAGGGGACTGCCGACTTCGGGCCAGCGCCCCAGCACCTCCCCCCAAACCTCCCGCGCCGCGCCCTCGAGGGGCACCTCCACCGACTCCAGCAGGGACCGCTCGACGGGCGCGAACTCATAGCTCAGGTACTCCAGCCGCACCCCCCGGCTCAGGGCGCTCTCCAGCGTGACCCGGAAGTTGACGCCGAGCCCGAAGCCCACCTCGAGCACCCTGGGCCTGGGATCGAGATGGGTGCGGGTGAGCTCGAGGTAGAGCTTGCGGGCCTGGGTCAGCGCCCCGTGCACGGAGCTATACGCTTCCTTGAAGCGCGGATGCACCAGCGTGGGCGAGCCGTCGGCGGTTTCCAGGCGCTCGAAAGGCCCAGGTTCAGGGGCGTTCAAGCTTCACCCTCTCGGCTTCCTGCCGCATCAGGCTCCACAGCGCCTCGACGTGGCGGCGTTCGGTGAGCTCGGCTCCGATGGAGACGCGCACCATCCAGCGGCCCTTGAGGATGGCGGGCGTCAGATAGGCTTTGCCAGAGCGGTTGACCCGGCCCACCCACTCCAGGGTATGCCGGTCGAGCTCTTCCGGGCTCAGGCCTTCGGGCTCGTAGCGGACGCAGACGGTCTGCAAGGGCACGGGAGCCAGCAGCTTCCAGCCGGGAGCCTGGCGCACCTGGGCCTCGAGCCAGCGGGCGTTCTCGAGGTCGCGCCGCAGCCGGGCCTGCAAGCCCTCCACGCCCTCCGCGAGCAAGGCGAACCACAGCTTGAGTGCCCTAAAGCGCCGCCCCAGCGGGATGCCCCAGTCACGGTAGTTTTTAGCGCTCCCGTCGGCGGCGGTCTGCAAGTAGGAGGGGTTGGTGGACATCACCCGCACCAGGTGTTCGGGGTCGCGCACGTAGTAGAGCGAGCAGTCGAAAGCCGCGCCCAGCCACTTGTGCGGGTTGAGCACGATGGAGTCGGCGTGCTCGATGCCCTCCCACATCCAGCGGCACTCCGGCAGGATCATGGCCGAGCCCGCCATCGCCGCGTCCACGTGCAGCCACAGCCCATATTTTCGGGCCAGAAGGGCGATGGGGCGCACGGGGTCGATGGCGGTGCTGGTGGTGGTGCCCACCGCCGCGACGACGACACAGGGCTTGCGCCCTTCGGCGAGGTCGCGCTCGATGGCTGCCTCGAGCAAATCCACCCGCATGGCGTGCTCGTCATCGGTCTCGATGAGCCGCAGGTTGTCGCGCCCGAACCCGGCGAGCAGCACCGCCTTGGGTACCGAGGAGTGGGCCTGGTCGGAAACGTAGGCCACCAGCGGTTTCTCCTCGGCCTGAAGCCCACCTCTGGCCTGCGAGTGAGCAGTAGAGCGCTCCCGCGCCGTGAGCATCGCCACCAGCGTTCCCGTCGAGGCTGTGTCCTGGATCACGCCCTCGAACTCAGGGGGCAGGCCCAGTATCTGCCGCAGCCAGTCGTTCATGACCTCCTCGAGCTCGGTGAGCGCCGGGGCTGCCTGCCAGGAAAGTCCGATCTGCCCGAATCCCGTCGCCACCATATCGGCCAGGATCGAGTGCAGCGGAGCGTTGGAGGGGAAGTAGCCGAAGAAGTTGGGGCTCTGCCAGCCCATGAGGCCAGGAACGAGCTTTTCCAGTTCCTGGGTGATGCCCCCCAACCCCACCGCCTGCCGGGGCGGGGTATCGGGAAGCTGTGAGCGCAGAAAGCCCGGCTCGACCTGGGGCATTACCGGCAATTCCGGGGCCCGCTCGCGGTACTCGGCGATCCAGTCGATAAGCCGGTAGCCGATGCGTTTGAATTCCTCGGGTGACATGGGGATATGCTAACGCTTGCCGGGGGCGCTACGTCGAACGCCGATGGCCGGACGCGGGACGTGGGTCGTACGTCGTACGCCGTGGGCAAAACGCCAAACGCAATACGCCAGACGCCTTGACTCTAGACCCTCGCCCCTCGGCCTCCCCCGTCCCTTGACCCTTGCCCCACAACCCGAGACAATGCGGTGCATGGAGATCACGCCCGAGCTGATCCGCCACCTCGAGCACCTCGCCCGCCTCGAGCTATCCCCCGAGGAAGAAGCCCGCATGGCGGGCGACCTCAAGAACATCTTCGACTTCTTTGAAAAACTGGGCGAACTCGACACCGAGGGCCTGAACGAGCTGGCCCGCCCCGTGGAGCTGACCAACATGCTGCGCGAGGACGAGCCCGGCGCAGTCCTCTCACAAGAAGAAGTGCTTTCTGTGGCCATCGAGGCCAAAGACGGTTTCTTCGTCGTGCCGAGAATGATTGAGTAGTGCCGTACGTCCTACGCATTCGCTATCCTCTTTGGCGTACGACGTAGGACGTAGGACGTAGGACACCTCCATGCTTGACCTCAAGTTCATCCGCGAAAACCCCGATCTCGTGCGCAAGGCCATCGAACAGAAGGGCGGCGCGCTCGATCTGGACGAGTTGCTGGCCCTCGACCGCGAGATTACCGAGCTGAAGCGACGAACCGAGGCCCTGCAAGCTGAGCGCAATGCCAACGCCAGGGCTGCCGCCAAGGCCGCCCCCGCCGAGCGCGCCGCGCTGATCGAGAAGGGCAAGCAGATCGCCCAGCAACTCGCCGAACTCGAGCCCCAGCTGCGCAAGCTCGAGGCCCGCCTTAAGAACCTGCTCTACCTCACCCCCACCATCCCCTGGGAGGGCGCTCCCGTGGGCCCCGACGACTCCTTCAACGTCGAGACCCGCGTCCACGGCAAGCCCCGCACCTTCCTCTTCGAGCCCTTAGACCACGTCGAACTGATCAACCGCAACGGCTGGGGGGAGCTCGAGCGCATCGCCAAGATCTCCGGCTCGCGCTCCTACGCGCTAAAGGGTGACCTGATGCTCTACGAGCAAGCCCTGCTGCGCTTCGCCCTCGACCAGCTCGTCGAGAGTGGCTTCACCCCCATCAGCGTGCCCGCCTACGCCCGCGAGGAGGTGTTCTACGGCCACGGGCAGTTCCCCAAGGCCCGTGAAGACGTGTACAAGATCGAGGGCGAGGACATGTACCTGGCCGGGACCTCCGAGGTGCTGCTCAACTACCTCCACGCCGGGGAGATCCTCCCCGAGGCCGAGCTACCCAAGGCCTACGCGGGCGTCTCGACCTGCTTCCGCAGCGAGGCCGGTTCGGCGGGCAAGGACGTGCGCGGGCTCATGCGGGTCCATCAGTTCAACAAGGTCGAGCAGTACGTGCTCTGCCGCGCCGAACTCGAGGAGTCGAACCGCTGGTTTGAGCTGATGCTCTCTAACTCCGAGCGCATCCTGCAAGCCCTGGAACTCCCCTACCGCGTGATCGAGGTGAGCACCGGCGATATGGGGCTGGGCAAGTACCGCCAGGTCGACCTCGAGACCTGGGTCCCCAGCGAGAACCGCTACCGCGAGACCCACTCCTGCTCGGCCCTGCTCGACTGGCAGGCCCGTCGCGCCAGCCTGCGCTACCGCGGCGAGGACGGCAAGGTGCGCTACGCCTACACCCTCAACAACACCGCCCTGGCCACCCCCCGCATCCTGGTGATGCTGCTGGAGAACCACCAGAACGAGGACGGCACCGTGAGTGTGCCTGAGGCCCTGCGCCCTTACTTCGGCAAGGAGCGGCTCGAACCCACCCGTTGAGGCTAAATTTCCCGTGATTCCCGGTGCGCCTCGAGCTGCCCCAAAATCTCCGGCGGGATGCGCGTGGCTCTGCCCTCCCGGCTCTGGCACAGGTGGCGGCTGTAGCCCTCGACCAGCAGGGTTTCATCCCGCCAGACGCGGTAATCGAAGCGCAGCCCCCTCGAGGACAACTCGCTCAGGCGCACCTCGACCTCGACGGTGTCGCCGAAGCGGGCGGGGACACGGTACTTGAGGTTGATCTCGACCACGGCGAAGGCCAGGCCCTGGGCCTCGACCTCGGTGTAAGGGAGTCCCAGGCGCTCGAGCCACTCCACGCGGGCGAGCTCGAGCCAGGGCACGTAGCGGGAATGATGCACCACGCCCATGGCGTCGGTTTCGGCATAGCGCACCTTGACGGGAACACGGATCGTCACGGGCTCTATCTTATGGCTCAGACCGCCTCGACGAAGCGCAGGCGGGGAATCCGGCGCAGCTTCATACGGTGGGCCAACTCGTCCTGAATGAAGCGGTGGGCGTGGTTGAGGATCTCCACGGTGTCGTCGATGCGCTCGAGGGTGCTGACGTAGACGACTGCCGAGGCGTTGTCAGGCGAGAGGTCCACGCGCTCGATGCCGATGATCATCGGCAAGCGCGGGTCCTGCAGTTCGTCGTGGATGATTGCGGCGAGTAGGCGGGCGGCTTGCTGCTCGAGGCGTTGCTTGCCCACGCTCATGACAACCCCCTGCGACTCGAGGAAATTCAGTATGCCGCACCTGCCGGCAGTGCTTCAAGCCTCGTCGAGGCGCTGCACCAGTTGCACCACCTCTGCCGAGACGCCCTCGATCAGTTCGGCAGGCCCCTCGACCATCACACGCACCAGCGGCTCGGTGCCCGAAGGACGCACGTTGATGCGCCCCTGCCCCGCCAGCCGGGCTTCGGCCTGGGTGATGGCCGCGTGCAGCTCGGGCTTTTGCATCAGGGCGTGCTTGTCGCGCACCCGCACGTTCTTGAGGAGCTGGGGGAACATGGGCAAAGCGTCGTGCCACTCGACAAGGTCGCGACCCGACTCGAGCATGGCCGAGAGGGTGAGCACGGCGGTGAGCATGCCGTCGCCGGTAGGGGCGTGGTCGAGGAAGAGAATGTGCCCGCTCTGCTCCCCGCCCAGGGTGAGGCTGCTGGCCCTGAGCTTCTCGTAGACGTAGCGATCGCCCACGGCGGTGCGGTAGAAGGTGATGCCCGCCTCGCGCAGCTTGACCTCCAGGCCCATGTTGCTCATCAGCGTGCCCACCACGCCCGGCTCGCGCCGCACGAGGGCGTTGAGGTAGAGCACGTGGTCGCCGTGGAACTCGCGCCCCTGGCGGTCGATGAGGATGGCCCGGTCACCATCGCCGTCGAAGGCCACCCCCAAGTCGTAGCCCATCTCGACCACCTGGGCCTTGAGAAACTCGGGGTGGGTCGAACCGCAGCCCTTGTTGATGTTGCGCCCGTCGGGGGTGTTGAACATCACGAAGACCTCGGCCCCCAGACGCTGGAAAAGGCGGTGCGCCAGGCGGTAAGTGGCCCCGTTGGCGGTGTCGAGCACGATCTTGAGGCCCTCGAGGCTGCGCCCCTTGGAGGCGAGGAAATCGAGGTACATGCGCTCGGCCTCCCTGAAGTCGGCCACGGTGCCGATGCCGTCGGTCTTGAGGTCTTGCTCCAACAGCTTCTCGATCTCGAGCTCCACCTCATCGGGCAGCTTGTCGCCCTGGGCGCTGAAGAACTTGATCCCGTTGTCCTGGTAGGGGTTGTGGCTGGCCGAGATCATCACCCCGGCCGTGGCCCCGAGCTGCTTGGTCAGGTAGGCCACGCCCGGCGTGGGCAGCACCCCCAGGTGCTCGACCCGCACACCCTGCGACATGAGCCCGGCGGCCAGGGCGGCCTCGAGCAGGTCGCACGACTGCCGGGTGTCCTTGCCCAGGAGCACGACCGGCCGGCGGTCGTGGGACTTGAAGTACGCACCGGCCGCCTGGCCGAGCTTGAGGACGAATTCGGGCGTCAGGGGCGGCTCACCGGCCACGCCGCGCACGCCATCGGTGCCGAAGTATTTGCGACTCACGGCGAATAGTCTAACGGGGAATGTCGATGGTCGATAGCGGATAGCCGAACGCACAGCGCGGGTCGTACGTCGTACGCAAGACACAAGGCGTCATCCTCTACAAGAGTTCATCAGTGCACTGGGGCGAGAAGCACGGCGAGCTTGTAGCGTCGCCCGGCAACCCCACGCTTGCCGTTATTGCTCAGGTTGCGAAGCATCTCCTCGAGCATAGCGACTTGCTCACTGGTGAGCACCAAATCCAGTATCTTGACAGGGGATCGGGGTAGTTTCGGGAAGTCTTCACCGACGAGGATAAATTCCTCATCTAATTCTTGTTGCCAGTGAGCCACTGCTTGGCGAAGCAATTGCAGTATTTCGGCAGACGCCAATCCCAGAGCTTCTTCCAAGCTCGAGTAAGGTGTTAGGGAAAAGGGTATTCTGAAGTTACGAGCCTTCCGCTCGAGAAAAACCCTACGACCTTGCCGGTAACACACCACCAGCAACCCCAACTGTCGCAGTAGCCTGATGTGGTGCCCAACTCGGTTAGGCACCTCCCCGATCTCCCGGGCAACCTGTGCAGAGGTTTTCGGTACGTCAAACGCCAACAGCACCCGCAAACGTGCTGGGTTGAGGATTGCTCGAGCCTGCATGGGATCTTGGACTACATACTCATCGAGCATAGCTACTTGATACCAGAGAACCCCATACGGATCACCAGGCGCTCGAGAAAAGCATATCCTAGCGTTCCTAGCGACAAGGAAACTCCGCACACAACAGCAACAGTACCTATATCCGTCGTGCCACGCATCAAGCCTTGTACTACCGAAAACGGTAGGTAAGAACCTACAGAACTCATCAGCGAACTGGGCAAAAACGCCCCGGCCAGCACGATGATCGCCATCAAGTTGACCAATGCCCCGGTTTTCTTGAATAAAAGCGAAAATCCGCCCAAAAGCAATCCTGGTCCTAGGCCGGCGAGAAAGGCTACAGGGGCATAAATCCACAAATCAATAAGGGTACTCGTGGGCAGGTGCAGGGGAAAAAGCATCACGAGGTAAACGATGGTAAAGCTGAACACAGTCCTCACAGCCAAGCCGATTGCTTGAAAAATCAGCGTGGCGATGGGGGGGATGGGATACAAGTACACCTCCTCCGGCTCCGCTGAGCTGTCTTCTAATGCGCGCTGAGGGGCTTGCAGCGCCGCAAGGATTATGAACGTGATGAATAGGGCGCCTTCGATTCCCCCAACGCCGATCGCGCGCCCCCCTAGCAATAGCAAAGTTAGGAATAATGCCGTAGATACCACGTTGCTTAGGAACACGACCGGATAGCGAATCTCCACCAAAACGCCAAACCGGACGATGCTCCACAAGGCCAGCATCATGTCGTCTCTCCCCTCACCAGCCTCTCTATACCCGAGACTTGCTCAAGGCCCACTAAGCCTGCACCCGTAGAGCGCAGGTAGGATATAGCCTCCTCCAATCCCTCCAAACTGAGCGGTCCTTCAAGAAACTCCCCATCCCACGAGAAGCCTGGAGGTATCGGGATTACCATCTTGGCTGGATTGAGAACCCTTAGGCGCACTCGAGCGCTGTAGCCTAGGATGCACAGCACGTCCGATGGCGCTCCAGAAGCCACCACTCTTCCCCGTTCCAGAACGCTTACCCAACTTGAGATCTTTTCCATGAGTGAAATTTCCTGTGAGGTTATCAGCACTGCCCCCCCGAGCTTGTTCGTTTGCTCGATGAGCTCCAGTAGCAGATCCCACCCCCGAATATCCAGACCCAGGGTAGGCTCATCGAGAAGAAGAACTCGGGGTTTATGCAGAACAGCTTCCGCTAGGATAAGCCGCTGTCGCATTCCCCTCGAGTACCGGTTTACCGGTTCGTTAGCAGGAAGATCGAAGTGGTCTAGCAGGGCCTTAACACGGTCATGGAGTTCGGCTTTGGGCAGCCCGTACATCGAGCCTTTGAGCGTTAGGTTCTCTAATCCGCTCAGGCGGGGTTCTAGCGCGCGCCTACCATCCAGCAAGACCCCGACCTCCCGCATGATCTGGGTACGCCGTGTGACGGGATCTTTGCCCAGTACGCTGACTTTCCCGGTCAGAGTAGGCAACAAGCCTAGGATTAGCCTGAGCAGAGTGGTCTTCCCAGCACCGTTGCGACCTATCAGCGCATGGGTTTCGCCCGGCATCAATCGAAGACTTACGCTCTCCAGGGTCAGCCTGGACTGACCCTGGAAAGAACGGTAGATGGCACTGGCTTGGTCAATTAGTACTAGAGGAGCGGTCATGAGGCTCGGAGATCAGCCGGTTCAGGGGCAAACCAACACAAAACTCCAGCCTGCCCACCAGCATCCAAAGGGCTTCGGATCGTTTCCAATGGCCTCGAGCCTGCCTTCTCCCCGTTTAGGGTCGGTGACTTCGAGCCTCCCAACCCCGTTCCATATAACTTCTCCCTTGAGCGTCCTGAGCTGAACCCGGAAGTCATCACCGGTTTGGGCCGGAATCGTTGAGCCAGTTTCGCGCTTGACCCAACGCTCATAAATCTCGCCCTCAGGGTTGATAAGGTATCCCGCCAAAGCCTCTCCCCCAACCGGAAGGAAATACAGTGAAGGCCGCCCCTCCGTCTTGGTTGAGATTTGCACTGGGATATGGATCATCCTTCCAAAAGGAGTGCACACAGAGGTAGCGAAGTGGGGATTGACCAGTCTAGGAGCAAGACCAAGGTTGGTGAGGGCCGGTTCGAGCTGTAGCGGGTTGGTGATGCCTAGTTGATACACGGTTTCGATGAGTGATTGCACATAACCGTCCACGGTATTCGGTGAGTTGGGCAAAAGCGACTCGGGCCTTTGAAGTTTCATCTTCACCCCCTTATCTGCGACACCTTTTGGGCATCTCTCAGATTAATCCGGCTACCGGGTGGCAGAATCAATGCCCTTTCCTGTCATATCCAAAACTGTGCTCCGGACGGCCCACGACTGCCCGGATTCGCGGCATCCTGTAGGCATGCGCTGGTTGCTGGCAAGTTTGGCGGTCCTGGGGTTGGCGGGGGCGCAGCAGGCCCCGCGGGGCGGTTTCGTGGACGTGCCGCCTTGCCACTGGGCGGCGGAGGCGGTGCGGGCGCTGGCGGCGAAGGAGTTGGTCCAGGGGAGCCCGGCGGGCTCGAGGGAACTCGTAGAGAACGCCCTGCGGCAGGTGTTCGAGGGGCTCAGGTGCGGCGATCCGGGGTGGAGCCTCGAGTTTCTCGAGGGGGCTGCGGCCAGCTTCGCGGCGGGCTCGGTGGAGAAGCTCGAGGGCTTCGAGCTGCGGAAGCTGCAAACCAGCATCGACGGTGACCGGGCCAGCGTCGCCTTCCAGCTCGTCGTCTCCCGCGAAGGCGTGGTCTACACCCGCCAGGGCACGGCCCGGCTGGTCTCTATCCAGCCGGGCTGGAAGGTGCTCTACGAGAGCCTGGTGGAGCTGAAGCTGCCCTTTTTCCCCAAACCTTAGCCCTGGCGTACCAGGTGCTCGGTGCCCAAACGCCGCTCCTGGGCCTCGAGCCAGGCCCATATTTCCTCGGCTTTAGCCGATTCCGGGGGAAGCTTCAGGCGCTTGAGTTGGGGAAACTGGCGCAGAAGCTGCTTCCTGGCGAGTTCGAGCGGCGGAGCGTCGGGGTTTACGGGCTGCCCGGTGAGGTATTCCATCAAGTCGTAGACCTCCTCCGGCTCGTGGCAGAGCATCCACCCGCTGAGCACACTGAGAATGGCCCGCAGGCTGAAGCGCCTAGCCAGGATTCGCCGTCGTGGCTTGCGGCCCTGACCCAGCGAGTAGGGCATCACGCAGGCTACCCACCAACCCACGAAGACCGCCCCGTAAGCGCCCATGAACACGGGCGCAACCCCACTCAGGCTCATCAGCATCAGGCCGCCGCACACCACCCCCAGGCTCAGCCCGGCAAACATCACCCGCCTGGGGCTCAGTCCTCCCGCCCTCACGCCAACCTCCTCTGCACCTCAACGCTGTCGAACTCTCGCATCCTCATCCCTCAGCACTCTAAAAAACTCCGGCTCGAGGCCGGGGTTCCAAGCAATATAGCATCAGCGGGGGTCAATGGAAAAGGCAAATGACCTCGAAGCCCCCTGCCTGGCTGCCGCCCTTTGGCTGGACGAAATTTACCGGGGCATCGCTATTTAGCCTCGAGCCAGTTCTCCCCGATGCCGGTATCGACCTCCAGCGGCACCTCGAACTCCCAGGCCGTGCGCATGACCTCGCGGGCCAGCCCGGCCACTTCCTCGGCGCGGTCCCTCGGGGCTTCGATCACCAGCTCGTCGTGAACCTGCAACACCAGGTGAGCCTCCAGGGGCTCGAGCCGGGGCCCCAGCTTGACCATGGCCAGCTTCATCAGGTCGGCGGCGGTGCCCTGCACCGGCATGTTGAAGGCCATACGCTCGGCGGCCTGGCGCACGCTGGCTACCTTGGCCGAGAGCTCAGGCACGAAGCGCTTGCGGCCAAAGAGCGTCTCCACGTAGCCGCGCTCGCGGGCTTCGGTGAGGGTTTTTTCAATCCAGAAGCGCACTTTGGGGTAGGCCGCGAAGTAGCGCTCGATAAAACCCTCGGCCTCGGCATAGGGGATGGAGAGCTCGTTGGAGAGCCGGTGGGCGCTCATGCCGTAAAGGACGCCAAAGTTGATGGTTTTCGCCGCCCTGCGTCGGTACGAGTCCACGGTCTCGGGCGCGATGCCAAACATCCACGCCGCGGTCTGGGTGTGGATGTCGCGCCCCTCGAGGAAGACCTGCTTGAGGTTTTCGTCGCCCGACAGGTGCGCCAGCAGGCGCAGCTCGATCTGGGAGTAGTCGGCGGCTACCAGGCAGTAGCCAGCCCGCGCCACGAAGGCTTTGCGAATCTTGCGACCCACCTCGGTACGAACGGGGATGTTTTGCAGGTTGGGGTCGGAGCTCGACAGCCGCCCGGTGGCGGTGGCGGTCTGGTTGAAGCGGGTGTGGAGCCTTCCGGTTTTGGGATGGATCAGCCGGGGCAGGGGGTCGAGGTAGGTGCTTTTGAGCTTGGACAGCTCACGGTAGTCCAGGATTTTATCGACGATGGGGTGGAGCGGGCGCATCTCCTCGAGCACGCTGGCAGCGGTGGAGCGCTTGCCGGTGGTGGTCTTCTTGCCCCCGGCTTGCAGCTTGAGCTCATCGTAGAGGATGGCCTCGAGCTGGTCGCGCGAGTTGACGTTGAAGGGCCGCCCGGCCAGACGGTGGATCTCGGCCTCGAGGTAGCCCAGCTCCTTGCCCAGTTCCTCGGAAAGCTCCTGGAGGTAGGGCACGTCCAGGGCCACCCCCTGCACCTCCATGCGGGCCAGGATGCCCGAAAGCGGCTGCTCGACTTCGCGGTAGAGCCACCACAGGCGCTCGTCCTTCTCGGTGCGGCGCTTGAGGGTCTCCCACAGGGTTTGGGCGGCCAGGGCCCGCTGGGCCGGATCGGTGGTCCAGTCGCCGGCCCCGTAGCGGCGCACGGTTCCAGCCGGCTCGCTGTTGGCCGGGTCGTAGAGATAAGCCAGCAGCATGGGGTCGTCGCCTGGAGGCACCCAGTAACCCTCCCGCAGCAGCAGCACGCTGAGGTCTTTGGCCTCGAGGCTGTTGAGCCGTCCGAGCGCCTTCAGGTCGGCGAGGTTGGTCGGGCCCCTGTAGACCGTGTCGCCCCTGGCCGCAGCCAGCCCGGTCAGCTCGGCCCACATGGGCTGGGCCCGGTCGAGGGTGAAGCCCAGGAAAGCCCCGGGAGGGGGGGGCCAAGGGGCTTCAGTGGTGGGTCTTTGCGCCTCCAGGAGCCCCAGATCCCGCAGGATCGAGCCGAACTCCAGCCGCTCGAGCATCTCCCGCAGCTCGGCGGTCTTCGGCTCGCGGCGGTGGGCTTTGGAGAAGTCGCACAGCTCGGGCTCGAGGGGAACGTCGGTGTGAATCTCGGAGAGCTCGCGCGAGAGCTTGATGTCCTCCAGGCTGGCGCGGATGAGCTCGCGGGTGCGCTCGGGCTTGACTTCCTCGAGGTGTGCGAGCAGGTTATCCAGGCTCTTCCACTCCTCAAGAAGCTTGACCGCCCCCTTGGGGCCGATGCCCTTGGCTCCAGGAATGTTGTCAGAGGCGTCGCCGGTGAGGGCACGGTAATCCACCCACTGCTCCACGCCCACCCCGTACTTCTCCTTGACCTGGCTGGGGCCGATGATCGAGCCGTCGGGGTGAAAGACCCAGATGTTCTCACTCAGAAGCTGGTAAGCATCGCGGTCGCCGGTGAGGATGCGCACCTGGTAGCCCTCGGCCTCAGCTTTCTTGGCCAGGGTGCCGATGACGTCGTCGGCTTCGTAGCCGGGCACCTCGAGGCAGGTCAGCCCCAGTAGCTCGACCAGCTGCTTGATCTTGCGAATCTGCTCGGGCAGGTCCTCGGGCGTGGGGGCCCGCCCAGCCTTGTAGGCCTCGAAGTTGTCGTGCCGGAAAGTCCTGGCTGGCGCATCGAAGACCACGATGACGCAGGAGCTGTTCTCCTTGAGGTACTTCAACAGGGTCCGCAGGAAGCCAAAGATGGCCTGCACCGGCTCTCCGGTGGAGGTCGTGAGCTTCTCGAAGGCGAAATAGGTGCGGTAGGCCAGGTGGTGGCCGTCGATCAGGATCACCCGCTCGGCTCGGGGCACCGGAGCGGGATTGGATTCGGCCTCGGGTTCGGGATCAAATAAGCTTCGCTGCTGCACGGGGCCATTCTAACCCCATTCGTTTCGCTGTGAACAGAACCAAGCCCTCGGGCACCCAGCGGAAAGCAGGGTGGCAGAAGACTAAGTGCAAAACGCTAGCACACGCAGTTCTCGACCCCAATTGACTCGAGCTTCAATCGAGCCACCTGATCACCTCGACCCCCACAGCCCCTCGGCTAGCGTCCCTCAGGGCAGCCTGAAAGGCCTCGAGCCGGGCTTCCTCGAGGACGAGCTCGACGACTAGGCCAGCCTCGGTGTAGCCCTCGGACTCGCGGGCCAGCTTCCAGCGCTCGAGCAGGGCGTAGATTGGCCCGGAAAGCTCGAAAGGCGCCTCCAGACGCAGCCGCAGCCGCGGCACGATCTCGCGCTTGGGAGCCTGCCGCAAACACTCCGCCGCGATGCCGCCGTAAGCCCGAACCAGCCCGCCCGCCCCCAGCTTGACCCCCCCGAAGTAGCGGGTGACCACCACCATCACCCGGTCAAGGCCCTGAGCCTGGATGGCCCGCAGGATGGGCTGCCCGGCGGTTCCGCCCGGTTCGCCGTCGTCGGAGAAGCGGTAAAGCAGCCCGATCTGGTAGGCCCAGCAGTTGTGGGTGGCCTCGGGCTCGCGCACGCGCTCGAGGAAGGCCAGGGCCTCCTCGGGCGTGGTTGCGGGAGCGGCCCGCGCGATGAAGCGGCTCTTCTGCACGAGCTGCTCGAGTTCGTAGGGAGCGGCCAGGGTGATCACGCGCCCAGCGTCTCCTGCGCAGCCTGGTACATGACCCCGATCGGAGGCCGCACCCCGGTCCAGAGTTCGAAGGCCAGAGCCCCCTGCCAAACCAGCATGGGCAGCCCGTCCAAGGTCTTGAGGCCCGCCGCCCTGGCCTCCCGTAGCAGGCGGGTCTCGAGGGGGTCGTACACGATGTCCACCACCGTGCCCTTTTCCGGGAACCACTCAGCGCGCAGGGGCGTGGAGGCCGGGTCTTTGAGCCCCACGGTAGTGGTGTTGACGATGAGGTCGCTCGAGCGAGCCATCCCCGCGAGCACCCACTCGTCGTCGGTGACCTCACCCAAGCCGAACTCCCGCTGGAGTTGCGCGGCGCGCTGAAGGGTTCGGTTAGCTACGCGCACCTGGGCTCCGGCCTGCTTGAGGGCCCAGGCGATGGCCCGGGCGGCCCCACCTGCGCCGAGGATGAGCACCTTGGCCCCGCGGTACTCGATCCCCGCTTCCTCGAGCCCCTTGAGGAAACCCGGTGCGTCGGTGTTGTGGCCCTCGAGCCGGCCCGCGTGGTTGACGATGGTGTTGACCGCGCCAATCGAGCGGGCCTCGGGGGAAAGGGAGTCGAGGTAGGGCATCACCGCCTCCTTGTGGGGCACGGTGACGTTCACCCCGCGGTACTCCCGGCGCACTTCCTCCACGCGCTGGGCCAGGGTCTCGCCGGGGGTCTCGAGCGCGACGTAGCTGCCCCCCAGGCCCAGAGTCCTCAGGGCTGCGGTGTGCATGGCCGGAGAAAGGGTGTGCGAGAGCGGATAGCCGATCAGGCCCAGTCTCATGGGGTCAGTTTACAGTCGAGGGCGTGTAGCCCATTATGATGAAGCTAGTGATACGTCTAGTAGTTTTTCTGCTTCTTCTTGCTCTGGGCTGGGCAGGCGCGAAAAGCTATATCATCCCCATTGAGGGAGCCATTGATCAGCCCCTGGCCATCTTCCTCGAGCAGTCCCTCGAGCGGGCTGAGCGGGAAGGAGCCAGCGGCGTGGTGCTCTACGTGGACACCCCTGGGGGGCGGGTCGATGCGGCCATCCGCATGTCCGACGCCATCTTAGCCAGCCCGCTGCCCACCATCGCCGTGGTGCAAAACGCCTTCTCGGCGGGAGCCCTCATCTCGCTGTCGGCTCAGCAGATCTATATGCTGCCGGGTTCTGAGATCGGAGCGGCTTTGCCCATCACCGTGACCCCCATCACCCAGCCGGAACCCGCCGACCGCAAGGTGATCTCGGCCTTGCGAGGCAAGTTCCGCGCGGTGGCCGAGGCTCGGGGCCGCCCGGTCAACCTGGCCGAGGCCATGGTAGACCCCGAGCGCGAGGTTCCGGGCCTTTCGACACGGGGCGAACCCCTCACCCTCTCGGCGCAGAAGGCCGCGGAGACCAAGATCGCCGACGGGGTGGTGAGCAGCCTGGGCGAAGCCCTCGAGAAAGCCGGCTTCAACGCCCAGACCGAGCGGCTCGAGCCCGGCACACGGGTCAACGTAGCCCGCTTCCTCACCAACCAGATCGTAGCGGCCATCCTGCTGGCGGTGGGCATCCTGGGCATCGCGCTGGAGTTCTTCACCCCCGGCACTTTCCTCCCAGCCACCATCGGCATCATCTCGCTGACGCTGTATTTCCTCGGGGGCTACCTGGCAGGCTTCTCGAGCCTGCTGGAGATCAGCCTGTTCGTGGGGGGGTTGCTGCTCCTCCTGGTCGAGCTGTTCGTCACACCGGGCTTTGGCGTGCTGGGCGGCCTGGGCATCGCGGGCATCGTGGCCTCGGTGTACCTGACCTTCGGCAGTCAGTCGGTGGCGGTGGGTTCTTATGCCATCGTGATCGTGGCCTTCGGCCTGTTCCTGATGTTCCGCTTCTTCCCCCGCTCGCGCCTGGGCCGCTCGCTGGTGCTCGAGAGCGCCATCGGGGAGCAGGCCCCTCCGCGGGACGAGTTGCAGGATATGGTGGGGGCCATCGGCACGGCCTTGACCGACCTGCGCCCCGCCGGGACCGCGCTCTTCGGCGAACGACGGGTGGACGTGGTCACGCAGGGAGAGTTCATAGAGCGCGGCACCCCGATCCGAGTCACCAAGGTCGAAGGGGTGCGCGTGGTGGTAAGAAAGGAAGGATAAGCGTGGAAATACTGGCTCCAGTAGTCTTGGCAACGCTGATTATCATCGTTCTGTTCGTCTTCTTCACCTTCATCCCGGTGGGGTTGTGGATCACGGCCTTCTTCTCCGGGGTGCGGGTGAGCCTGGGAACGCTGGTGGGTCAGAGGCTGCGGCGGATCCCCCCAGCCCGCATCATCCTGCCCATGATCAAGAGCTTCAAGGCCGGCATCCCGGTGGAGGTGACGCGCCTGGAGTCGCAGTACCTGGCCGGAGGCAACGTAGACCGGGTGGTGGACGCCCTGATCGCCGCCGAGAAGGCCGGGATCAAGCTCACCTTTGACCGGGCGGCGGCCATCGACCTCGCCGGACGCGACGTGCTCGAGGCCGTGCGCCTGTCGGTCAACCCCAAGGTCATCACCAGCCCCATGGTGGCGGGCATGGCCAAGGACGGCATCCAGCTTCTGGCCACCGCCCGCATCACCGTGCGGGCCAACATCGACCGCTTGGTGGGTGGCGCCGGTGAGGAGACCATCGTCGCCCGCGTGGGCGAGGGCATCGTAGCCTCCATCGGTCAGTCGGAAGACCACAAGCAGGTGCTCGAGCAACCCGACCGCATCTCCAAGACCGTGCTGGCCAAGGGCCTCGACGCCGGCACCGCCTTCGAGATCCTCTCGGTGGACATCGCCGAGGTGGACGTGGGCAAGAACATCGGCGCCCAGCTGCGCACCGACCAGGCCGAAGCCGACAAGAAGATCGCCCAGGCCAAGGCCGAGGAGCGCCGGGCCATGGCCGTAGCCGCCGAGCAGGAGAACCGGGCCATGGTCGAAGCCATGCGGGCCAAGCTGGTCGAGGCTCAGGCCGCCGTACCCCTGGCCATGGCCGACGCCCTCAGGAGCGGCAAGCTCAGCGTGATGGACTACTACCAGCTCAAAAACATCGAAGCTGACACCGACATGCGCCACTCCATCAGCCGGGCTACCGAAGGGGAGGAGGGCCGGTGATGAGCGATGCAGCTTGACGACCTGTTGGGTCTATTGTTCTTGTTCTTCTTCGTCATCCTCCCTGCCCTGCGCGGCCTGCTGCGGCGGGGCGAGAATACCTTCGACATCCCCGACCTCGACGAGTTGCCCACCGAGCCCGACCAAAGCCGCCCCAGACCTCCGGCCCCGGCTCAACCCCGGCCCACCCAGTCCACCGCCCAGCCACAACC
>NZ_QWLA01000053.1 GCF_003574095.1 Calidithermus roseus | reverse complement strand
CACCCCCTACCCCAAAGACCCCCGCCAGGTAGCCAAGCGGGCTGAGGAATACCTTCGGCGCACCGGGATCGCTGACACGGTGTACATGGGCCCGGAGGCTGAGTTCTTCATCTTCGACCGGGTGGCTTTCAGGAACGATCCCTTCGATTTCGGTTACACGGTCGAGTCCGTCGAGGCCCACCCAAACTCCAACGAGTTCGGCGACGGACACTGGATCCGCAAGAAGGAAGGCTATTTCCCGGTGCCCCCTTCCGATAAGCACCAGGACATCCGCGGCGAGATGGTCAGTCTGATGGAGAACATAGGCATCGAGGTGGAACTGCACCACCACGAAGTAGCCACCGCGGGCCAGGCCGAGATCGACATGCGCTTCGACACCCTTACCGCGATGGCCGATAAGCTCTACAAGTACAAGTACGTGGTCAAGAACGTCGCAGCAAGGCACGGCAAGACCGCTACCTTCATGCCCAAGCCTCTCTTCGGTGACAATGGCTCGGGGATGCACACCCACCAGAGCCTCTGGAAGGATGGCCAGCCCCTCTTCACCGATCCCAAGGGCTACGCAGGCCTCTCCAAGCTGGCGATGCACTACGCGGCGGGCCTGCTGGCCCACGGTCCGGCGCTGAGCGCCATCACCAGTCCTACCGTCAACTCCTACCGCCGCCTGGTGCCCGGCTACGAAGCCCCGGTCAACCTGATCATCTCCGCCCGTAACCGCTCGGCAGCGATCCGGGTGCCGATGTACTCCACCAACCCCAAAGCCAAGCGCATCGAGTACCGCCCCCCCGACTCCTCGGGCAACATCTACCTGACTTTTGCTGCGATGCTGATGGCCGGTCTGGACGGCATCCGGCGCGAACTGACCCCACCCACCCCGACGGACAAGAACCTCTACACCCTCTCCGCCCGCGAGGCCCGCCGCATCAAGACCCTGCCCAAGAGCCTCGAGGAGGCGCTGGACGCCCTCGAGCGCGACCACGACTTTCTGCTCGAGGGAGGCGTCTTCAGCGGCGAACTGCTCGAGACCTGGATCGACCTCAAGCGCGAAGAAGCCGCGCAGGTCCGGCTGCGGCCCAGCCCCATCGAGTACGCCATGTACTACGACATTTAGCTACCTGAGCTCGAGGCGGTACACTGCGCCCCGGTGGTCGAGCACGTACAGCTCGCCCTCGGCGTCCTCGCCAAAGGAACTGATGCTGTAGCCGGTCTCGAAGCTCCGGCGGGCCGCCCACCTGCCCCCCTGCTCGGTGGCCACCCAGATGCGGCCCGAGCAGTAGTCGCCGTAGATATAGCCCCCCCTGAGGCTGGCCATCGCCCTTCCCCGGTAGCGGTAACCCCCGGTGATCGAGCAGCCCTGGGAGTGGTCGTACTCCAGCACCGGCAGCACCAGGTTGCCGCTGTTGCAGTTGCTCGAGGGGTTGTAGCAGGCACTGCCCTCCATCAGGCGCCAGCCGTAGTTGAGGCCGCCCCTGCCCCTGGGCTCGAGGTTGACCTCCTCCCACTGGTTCTGGCCCACGTCGGCGATCCACATGTCGCCGGTCTCACGGTCGAAGCTGAAGCGCCAGGGGTTACGCCAACCGTAGGACCAGATTTCCGGGCGGGCCCCCTGGCGGCCTACGAAGGGGTTGCCGGGGGGGATGGCATAGGGTCTGCCGTTTTCCTCCTTGTTCACGTCGATGCGCAGGATCTTGCCCAGCAGGCTGTTGAGGTTCTGCCCATGGTTCAGCGGGTCTCCCCCACTGCCACCGTCGCCCATGCCGATGTAGAGGTAGCCATCCGGACCAAAGGCCAGTTGCCCACCGTTGTGGTTGGCGAAGGGCTGCTCAATGACCAGGAGCACCCTGGCCGAAGCGGGGTCGGCCCGGTTGCCCTCGGCAGCCACCTTGTAGCGGGCGATCACCGTGGCCCCATCGGGGCTGCGGGTGTAGTTGACGAAGAAAAAGCCGTTGTTCTTGAAGTCAGGGTGGAACGCCAGGCTCAGCAGTCCCCGCTCGCCACAGCAGGCGATGCGGTTGCTCAGGTCCAGAAAGGCCTCAGGGCGCAGCCTGCCTCCTTGGATCACCCGCACCTTGCCAGTCTGCTCGGTGACGAATAGCCGGTCTGAGCCATCGGGAGCGTAGGTCAGGAAGGTGGGCCGCTCCAGGTCCGAAGCCACCAGTCTGAAGCCGAGATTCTGAGCCTGGGCCAGCCCCAACAGCAACAACACGAAAATCAGCTTTGGCATGGTCTTCAGTTTAGACAGCTTGCATGAGATGTGGGGGAAAGAGTCCACAATCCCTCACAGGAGGGGCAAGTTTTGGATACATGATCCATGGCTGACCCTGGGAAGCTTATGATTGTGCGAGGAGGGAAAAAGATGAAACGCAGAGACGTACTCAAAGCCGGATTGGCTACGGGCCTCGCGGCTGCGGGTCTGGGCCACGCCCAGGGCGGCGGGGTCTTCCGCCTGACCATCATCCACACCAACGACACCCACGCCCACATCGATCCCGTGGAGCTCACCCTGGGGGGCCAGAAGGTCAAGGTCGGGGGCGTGGCTCGGCGCATTCACCTGTACGATCAGTTGCGCTCCAGTGAACCCAACCCGCTGTTTCTGCACGCAGGCGACGTGTTTCAGGGCACCCTCTACTTCACCCAGTACCACGGCCTAGCCGACCGCTACTTCATGCACCGCGAGGGCGTGCGGGTGATGGCCCTGGGCAACCACGAGTTCGACCTTGGCCCCGACGCGCTGGCGGCCTTCCTCGACGGGGCCCGTTTCCCCGTGCTGGGGGCCAACGTGGACGTGAGCAGGGAGCCCAAACTCTCCAAAGTGCAGCCCTACACCGTGGTGCGCGTGGGGGGCCAGAACATCGGCATCGTGGGCCTGACCACCCCCGACACCGCCATCATCGCCAATCCTGGCCCCACCGTCTCCTTCACCGACCCCGCCGCTGCCGCGCAGAAGGCCATCAACGAGCTTCTGGCGCGCGGCGTGAACAAGATCGTCATCCTCTCCCACCTGGGCTATCTGGCCGACCTCGAGCTCGGCAAGAAGATCGTAGGCGCGCAGGTCATCGTGGGGGGGCACAGCCACACCCTGCTGGGCAGCTTCGAGGCCAAGGAACTTCAGCCCGCCGGGCCCTACCCCACCATCGTCAAGAACCCCGAGGGCCGCGACGTGCTGGTGGTGCAGGCGTGGGAGTGGGGTAAGGTGGTGGGCAAGCTCAACCTCGAGTTCGACGACAAGGGCCTGCTGGTCGGCCACAAGGGCGAGGCCATCCTGGTCACCGAGCAGAAGTACCGTGAAGACCCTTACGCCGCCGAGGCGGTGCGGGTCTACTCCCTACCCATCGCCGCCCTCAACGCGCAGGTGGTGGCCCAGACCCGCACCCTCCTCAACGGCGAGCGCACCGTCGTGCGCAAGCGGGAGAGCAACCTCTCCAACCTCATCGCCGACGGGATGCTGTGGAAGACCAAGGGAGCCAAGACCCAGATCGCGCTGCAAAACGGTGGCGGGGTGCGGGCGACGATCCCCGCCGGTCCCATCACCGTGGGCAAGATCTACGAGGTGCTGCCTTTCGGCAACACCTTGGTGGTCATGGACCTCACCGGGGCCGAGGTGATCGCCGCGCTCGAGAACGGCGTCTCCCAGTGGGAACAGGGCGCCGGGCGCTTCCTGTCGGGAGTGGCCGGGCTGCGCTACACCTTCGACCTGGCCAGGCCCGTGGGCAGCCGCGTGACCAAGGTCGAGGTGCTCAAGGACGGCCAGTACGTGCCCATCGACCCCGCTGCCACCTACCGCGCGGTGGTCAACAACTTCATCGCCACCGGCGGCGACGGCTTCGAGAGCCTCAAGAACGCCAAGGGGGCCCGCTACGATACTGGGTTCGGCGACGCCGAGGCCTTCTTGGAGTACGTGCGCAGCCTGGGCACCGTCGATGCCAAGGAGGAAGGTCGCATCACCATCCTCAACGAGCCCAGAGCCAGCCTCGAGCCCGCCCCCTATCAACCCGAGCGCTTTGCCCTGGCCTAAACCTCCTGCCCGGTCCAAAACCTGGGGTGACAGCCCCAGGTTTTGCTTTGCCAAACGAAGCGTGAACCCTGATTTGATTAATGTTCGCTCACTACAATGCATTTTCGGTCTGTGCCACAATCTAGCCCATGTCGGCGCGTCTTATCGCCTATGTCCAGTTCCAGCGCAGCCGGGCCATTCACCCGGAGGAAATCCGCTCCCGCCTGCTCGCCAAGGGCTGGCCGCTGCAGGAGATCGAGTTGGCCTTGCGCCTGACCGAACCCGACCCCAGCCCAACCCCTGACAACCCCACCGGCCTGTGGATGGTGACCTCGCACCCGCTGCACTGGGTCTTCCGCCTGGGCTTCGCCAGCATCTTCCTGGTCAACAGCCTCAGCGCCCTGATCGATCCCAACACCTTCCTCAGGCTCATGGAGCGCAGCTTCTTGCGCCTGATCCCTTTGCCGCTCGAGCCCATGGTCTGGTTCATCGCCCTCAACGACCTGCTGACGGGAGTGCTGGTACTGCTGGGTTGGAAACGGCGTTACGTGTATACCTGGGCCGGGGTGTGGCTGCTGGCCGTCACCTGGGTCAAGCTGAGCACGTTGATTTGAGGTCAGGTGTCGACTATTGGCTGCCAACGCTTTCGGCGTCTTGCGTTTAGCCTTCTGATCCTTCTGAGCACACCACTACAATGGATGCGTGACTTACGAAGACGCCGTGGCCTGGCTTTACGCCCAAAGCAGGGCGGGCGGGCCGCGTGGCCTGAGCCGGGTGCAGGCGGTGCTCGAGCGGCTGGGCCATCCCGAGGAGCGCTTCAGGGCGCTCCACGTGGTGGGGACCAACGGCAAGGGCAGTGTGGTGGCTTTTCTCGAGGCCACCCTGGCCGCAGCAGGGGTGGGCTACGGGGCTACCACCAGCCCTCACCTGATTGATTTCCGCGAGCGGATTCGCACCCAATGGGGCCTGATCCCTCCGGAGGAGGTGGTGGGCTTCGTGGAGTGGGCCAGGAAGCAGACCTTTCCCGAGCGTATCGCCTTCTTCGACCACAGCGTGGCCCTGGCCTTCGATCACTTCGCCCGCAAGGAGGTGGAGCTGGCCGTGGTGGAAGCCGGGGTGGGCGGGCTGCTCGACGCCACGCGGGTCCTTCCACGCGTAGCGCTCGTGGTCTTGACCAACGTGGGGGAGGACCACCTGGAGGTGCTGGGGGGCTCGCTCGAGGCGGTGGCCTGTGACAAGGCCGGGGCCATCCGTCCAGGTGTGCCGGTGGTGACGGCAGCCGAGGGAGTGGCGCTGGAGATCGTGCGTAGAATCGCACGGGAGAAGGGCGCACCTCTGCACGTGCTCAGCGAGGGCAATTCGCTCTTCGACCTGCCCAGCCAGCCCTCCCTGAGCGGGACCTTCCAACGAATCAACGCCCGTTTGGCCGCCGCCGCCGCCCGCCTCCTGGGCATCCGCGAGGCAGCCATCGCCCAGGGGATCACCCAGGCCAGGCATCCGGGCCGCATGCAGCGCGTGGAGTGGCGGGGGCTCGAGCTGATCCTCGACGGGGCCCACAACCCGCCCGCCGCTCGAGCCCTGGTCCAGGAACTCAGCGGCTACCACCTGGTCTATGGGGCCTTCCCCCGCAAAGACTACCGCCAGGTGCTGGAAATTCTGTTGCCAAAGGCCCGCTCGGTACGCTACACCAGCGCCGGGGCCGGGGCTTTGGACGCGCTTACGCTGGAAGCCGTGCACGGCGCGCCCTTTTTCGAGGACCCCCTGCAGGCCCTCGAGGACGCCCGCGCTGCCCGAAAAGGCAAAGAGCCGGTGCTGGTGACCGGCTCTTTGTACCTGGTGGGTGAGTTCCTCAAAAGGCTGGGAGGTCACTGAACGAAGGGAGTGCCCTCGGCGATGAGTCGGCCCGAGGTATCGCGGAAGATCACCCGACTGGGCCTGCCCGGAATCTGCAACACCAGGTAGGGACTGGTGATGACCTGGGTCACGATTGCGCCAGGGGCAGGACTGATCAGGCTGACCGTGATCTCCCAGGTCGTGCCCTGCTGGCGGGCTGAGACGAAGCGCACTGAGTAGCCGCCTGTGGGCTTTTGGCCGATAAATAAGGCCGCCAGGCTCACCTCGCTGAAATTGACGCTGGGCGCGTCGGGCAGGAAGCTGCGGAAGCGCGAGTAGGCGATGGGGTTGGTAGCGACATACGCCAGCGGCAGGGTATCGCTGTAGGTGCTCTGCGAACCCTGGGTCAGCACCCTCACGGTAGGGGGTTCGGGGATCACGATGAGTTCCTGAGGCACACCATACTGCACCACCAGACCGGCCTGGCGGTAGAGGAAGGGCCCGGGCTCCAGCCGCAAGCGCTGGAGGGGCGGGGTGATCTCGTAAAGCACCACCGGACGGCCTCCGCGGCGGGCCAGAATCTCCCGCAGTAGCACCTGCTCCTCTGCCCCCGTCAGGCCCTCGAGCTCGGGGGTGCGGGCTTGGGGATCGCTCACGACCTGGCGGCCCTCCTCCACCGAGGCGCTGAGTTGGTACCAGCTCGAGCCGTCGTAGTACCAGGCCGACTCGATCTCCTGCTCGGTGCGCAGCACCAGCCTGCTCGAGGGCAGGGCGCTCACGGTGAGCGCGACCGTGCGGCTCCAGCGCGGGGCGACCTCGCGCAAAACCGGCTCCCCATTGACCCACAGAGCATCCTTTACTTCCCAGATGTTGCTCTGCCCCGCAGGTTTGGGCTCCAGGCGCAGGCTACGCTGCCCGTTCAACACCAGCATGCTGTCGCCATAGAAGTACAGCCACCGCTCGCTGGACTCAGGAAAGAACATCTGCACGTCGGTCACGTTGTAATAAGGGCGCTGCGGCTCGAAGACACAGGAAGTCAGACCCAAGGCCAGCAGCGACACCGCGAGCAATCGCCTCATGGCTCCATCCTAAAACGCTTTGATGAGAAAAGCGCGCTGGCTTACGCTCCAGCGTGATGATCGCCTGGCCTCACTTATTCGCCCTCGGGTCGAGCGCGTCGCGCAACCCGTCGCCCAGGAGGTTGAAAGCCAGCACGGTGAGCAGGATGAAGAAGCCGGGGAATATCATCATCCAGGGCGCATCCAGCCAGTGTCCCTGCCGGAAGGCGTCGGAGAGCATGGCGCCCCACTCGGGGGCCGGAGGCTGGGCGCCCAGCCCTAAAAAGCCCAGTGCGGCGGTCTCGAGCGTGGCCGTCCCGATGGACAGGGTAGCCTGCACGATCACCGGGGGTAGGGCGTTGGGCAGCAGGTGGCGCAGCAGAATGCGGTGGCTGGGAGCCCCGAGGGCGTTGGCTGCCTGGATGAACTCCAGCTCCCGCACGCTTAGCACCACGCTACGAGCCAATCGGATGTAGACGGGGATCTGCGTCACGCTCACCGCGATCATGGCGTTGGTCAGGTTGGAGCCCAGCACCGCCACGATGGCAATGGCCAGCAGCGTACTGGGAAAGGCCAGCAGGATGTCGGTGATCCAGCCGATGAAGACCTCGAGGTTCCCCCGGAAGTAGCCCGCCACCAGGCCCAGCAGAGTTCCGATACTCAGGCTCAGGCCCACCGCCACCAGCCCTACCTGCAAGGAGATGCGGCTACCGTGGATGACGCGGGTGAACACGTCGCGGCCTAGGTTGTCGGTGCCGAAAAAGCGTTCGGTAGAGGGGGGCTTTTTGATGTTGAGGAAGTCGCGGTCGGTGGCCGGGTTGTAGGGCCTTATGACCGGCGCGAGCAGGGCCAGCAGCACCAGGAATGTCGCCAGCGCCAGCCCGATCTTGCCTGAGGTCGACTTCATGAAGCGCTTGAGCGCCATGCGCGTGGGGGTCTCCACGCGCGAGGGAGCAGTTGCGGTTGCAGCCATGAGGACTCCTTATCGGTACTGGATGCGCGGGTCTAGGAGGGCGTAGGAAAGGTCCACGAGGAGGTTGATCAGCACGAAGACAAAAGCCACGAAGACCACCCCACCCTGCACCACCGGGTAGTCACGGTTGATGATGCCCTCGTAGATCCAGCTTCCGATGCCCGGCCAGGAGAAGATGGTCTCGGTCAGGATGGCTCCCCCCAGCAGAGTGCCAAACTGCAAGCCGATGATGGTGACCACCGGCAGCAGGGCGTTCTTGAGCGCGTGCCGCCAGATCACCACCCGCTCAGCCTGGCCCTTGGCCCGTGCGGTGCGCACGTAGTCCTGCGAGAGCACCTCGAGCATGGCGCTGCGGGTGATACGGGTGAGAATGGCCAGCGGGATGGTGCCCAGGGTGAGGGCCGGGAGGACCAGGTGGGACAGCACGTCGATGACGGCCTTGCGCTGGATGAGGGAGTCGAGCACGTAAAAGCCGGTGATGGGCCGGAAAAAGGCGTCGGCTTCGACGGAGAGCCGTCCACCCGAGGGCAGCCACTGGAGGTTTACGGCGAACAAATAGACCAGCATCAAGCCCAGCCAGAATACAGGCAACGACACTCCCACCAAAGCAAAACTGGTCGCCAGGTTGTCCCAGATGCTGTTCTTGCGCACAGCGGCCAGGATGCCCAGTGGCACCCCGATGATGATAGCTACCACCATGGCCGAGACCGCCAGCTCGAAAGTGGCGGGCCACTTGGCCGCCAGCAGGTCGCGCACCTCGAGCAGGCTGAAACTGCTCCTGCCCAGATCCCCCCGCAAAAGCTGGCCGACGAAGATGACGTACTGCTCGGGCAGGGGTCGGTTGAGCCCCAGCTTCTCCCGCAGCGCTTCGATCTGCTCGGGCGTGCCCCGCTCACCCAGCATCACCACCGCCGGGTCGCCGGGGATGGCGCGAAGAAAGCCGAACACCAACAGCGAAATTCCGAACAGCACCGGGATTAAGCCCAGCAGACGACGAGCAACATAAGCCCACATGTGTACACCTGTCTGCCGATAATACCGAGCAGGGCATAACTTGTGAACCCCTAAAGTCAGGGTTTAGGGCACGCATCGCCTAAAGTCTGCCAGGACCAGGGGTTGGGTGCGGGCACTACCAGGGGATTTCCAGCCTGGTCGGCAATCCCGCTTCTGACCTCGAGGGATACCGTTGTACAGGCTAAATCTGACGGATTTACCGGGGTAATCGCCAGCGTCCTTCCGTCACTGGATAACCCCACCGTCGTATTGACGACCTTTCCGCCAACCTGCAGGATCACCGCTGCACCCGGAGCCGTAATGGCTTCTACACGCTCGCTGAAAGTTAGCCGGATGGAGCTATCAGCGGCAACACCGATCGCGTCGGGCAAAGGAGACCGTTCGACCAAGATAGGAGAGGTGCGATCCACCGTTACCCTGACCAGGCCCCCTTCGAAACTCCTGCCGTTGACGATGGCCCTGGCAGAAAACTCGTAGGTATCCTCGCTGAGGCTCGAGGCGTTCAGGGTGTACTGGTAAGGAGGAGACAGGGTGGCGAAAGGTTTCCCGTCCATCAGCAGTTGCACAGCGTCAGGCGTTCCTCCGGACACAAATACCTGAAAGCTCACGAGGCCATTGGTGGTCACATCTCGATTGGGGCTGGTGATCTGAACCGTCAGAGCAGGGGTGCACCCCACAAGAGACAGAAGAACTATGAGAAAGCAGGCTAGTCGCATAATCTTAGGAGGACTTCTGGGGGGTCTTCCTGAGACCTGGGGGGACCTCACCTTTCAGCAGTGCGTTCAGGTCTTCCAGCTCGACGCCTACCACCTGGGCGAGTTGCAGTTTGGTTACCAGCAAATCCCCGTTGGCCTTGTAGAGCGCCACCTGGGCGTCGTTTACGGCATCCTGTGCCCGTAACAACTCTCCCGGCGCGAGCGCCCCAGCCTTCACCTGAAGCTTGCTGATCTCCAATTGCTTGAGCCTGCTCTCCACCACGGAAGCCGCGTTCTGAGCAGCCACCAGCGCCACCTTATAGTTGGTAAAGGCCTGCATGACCCGCACCCGCAGTTGCCTTACCTGGGCATCCAAGGCAGCCTGCTTGGCTTCGACGGTAGAAACCCTGGGGGCGAGCAGTTTGGTGACATCCAGATTCAGTGAGGCTGAGTAATTGGGCTTAGCTTGTTCGAAGGTGGTGGTGCTTGTGCCAACCGCCATATCAATCGAGACTGCCTGAGACAATAACCCCGCTAAGCTCTCATTGAGTTGTGCCTGTTGAAGTTCCACTCGAGCCTGTAGCACAGCAGAGTCTCTTTCAACAGCTATTGCAACCAGACGTTCATAGGTGGCGATATCGACACTGGAAAAGGAGGCCTGATTAACTTGCGCTACCACCAAGCTGATAATACCGATACATAGATGTCCCAGAACAGTCATGCAGATTTGTTTGAGAGCCATGCCAATCTGCTCCTACTCAAACCCAGACTATGACAAGCCAATAAAAAGCCGGCCTTACAGCGATTTAGTTGGTTTTGAGGAACTCAATTCCATCTCCTTCCCGAAACTGAGACACATTTTGTACGCCACGATCCCAAGTATCACGCCGATCCCTATGAAAACGGCCCAGTACAGGTAGTGGAAAATAGGTTCATCCATCAGCCCTGTAAGGTTGAATATGGGCCGGTAGCTGTTACACATCGCATGAAGCAGGAAGGCCGCCCAGAATCCAAAGCGCAGTGTAAGAATGACGAGAGCCAGGGAAGTTACAATGAGTAGCGCAGTTGCTAATACAGGCATAAAGTCGCTAAAGGGGCCATTATGCAAAAAGGTAAATATTATCGTGCTCAGGAAAACCGCTTCTAAGGGGAAGGGCAGCCAAGAGGCTATGATCACTAACCTCCATAGTTCTTCGATAAAAGGAGTTATTGTATAAGAATTCCAGATTTTACCGACTTCTATTAATTTCAAGTAGGTCTGATCGGGCCATTGCGTAGCAGCTACCGATCCTAGGAGGGAGGTACACAGCCAGAAGCCAATGATGAGCAGCGAGCCATGACCTATATCTCTTACCCTAAAAAAGAGCTCCCGAGCCACTCGGAAACTACCCGCGTACCACATCCAAAACGCGATGGTGAAAGCTATGATTAAATAGAGGCTCGACCTTGTTGCACTGGCATACATGGAGAAAAAGAAGAGAAGGGAGAACACGTATATTGTCAATCTCACGATCGAACACCTCCGGGGCACCGGGGATTCCGGTGCCCCGCATTCTTAGTATTTTTGCCCCACACGGTCGTAAGGATCGCCATGGTGGATCTCCCAACCATCCATGAACTGGGAGGGGTTATCTGTGGGAGCCAGGGGATTGACTGCAGTGGTGCTTGTACCACCACTGCCCTGCCCGAGCCGCTCACGCCACTCAACCAGGAAAATACCGCTAACCTTGTCGCCCGTAGCAAAATCTATATCAGGAGGCGGGTCCGATGGGGCTATCCATCCCCCATCCAGTTTGTCTGTCATATATCCTCCAATAATATCGTGAGTCTCGAGATTGCCAAGTTTCCTGAGCATTTTCCTTTTCCTCCTTCTTACCAGATCACTACCGCCTGGTATTTCCTAATATTAGTAAACAGCAAAAAAACCACAATATATTGTGTTCGATAATTTATGTCGAAATGTTCGATTGCCATACAACTCCCTTACATAGCTACCCCGTTTAGGGGTTTGACATATAGGGCGGGATAAAGGAAAAGGAACGGTGCTATGGGCCGTCCCGAGAAGAATGATACCTCAGTTCGACACTACATCTTTGTGATCAGGCGCTGGCTGACGCGGAAACTGCCGAAGCGCAGGTGGTGGAGCAACCAGGCGCAGACAAGCATCCCGCCGGGATCGGCTGGATATCTGCTTGGCCCAAGGTGGGCGATGCCGATCTGCTGGCGTTGCACCTGGTCAGGGTGCGGTTCAAACACCCCTACGCCTCGGTCTGGCATGAAGTCGTAAACCAAAGAAGTGGCATTCATTGATATGATTCCAGCCTACCACTCCAGGCAGTTTGACCCGATTGACCCTTGCCCTGCGCAGACGAGCATGCCGCCTGAGTACCGGCATCGCCCAGGTTACCGGCAAAGCCGGTATGGCCTACTGCCACCCCCTCGGGGGCCTGCGGCCCTTCACTGAGCCCGGCGGCATGTCTGCGAGTCCTCTGCATACTCACTGGTGGGAACCATCCTCAGGAATATCGTTTAAGGACCATCTATGTACGAAGAATCCAATTATTAACATGGCAGTCAAGAGGAGTAATAGTGCTGTGTATTCCCGTTCAGTGTCAGCATACGCCCTCACTTGAATAAAATTAACAAACATATGAATCAAATAAGCATTCCAAACCGATTTGGACTTCACCGTTACTCTTAATAGCATGTAACCATAGAAAAGCAGGACGATAAAAGAGAGTAGAAAGGAACCAGTATAAATGGACGATATATGGCCCGGAAGCGGATGAGCCAGTATCCACATAACCGTAGTTGTCAATGGATGAATGCCAAGATAATATAAGCTGAACCGCCCCATTTCCTCTAGAAAGTTGTAGACTAGGGCATCGAGGCCCGTAGGTGAAGTTCCCCATCCAGCAATCCCGCGAAGGATCCCAAGCAAAAAAACCATCAGGAGCAGGTTTGGGATTACAACTTTTGCTGATGGTAGGCGTAGGTAAAGGTTTTTATCAATTTTAAGAATCCCCCATATACAGGCTGACCAGTAGTATAAAACAAAGAAATACCTGAAGATTGTGTTAGTTCCTAAAAATAACAGGCCTAATATCGCAGCAACAACACTTATATGGACTAGGACACTAAGGACTCTAATAGTCTTCATGGCAACATAGGCGGATAGATGCCATCTATCCGCCTCTGCTTTCAGTAAAGAACGCTTGGCGACGATAAGCCAACAAGATCCGGGTCGTTGGTGCCGCCATGGCCTCTAGGAATGCCGACCTCGAGCTTCTTTGCTTCTTCCCTGAAGGACTTCAGGTCATTCTCGTCTACAAGTTTGACAGTGGCTGGTCCTATACCAATACCAAAACCAGAGTAACCGCCATAGGCCCCCTCACTCGTGGAAATTCCAAATTTGAAACATGGTCCGAAGCAAATTTCGATTTCTAGCCCACCACCGCCACTTACAGTTAGTGCTTCCTCCATTGTCAGCTCAAGCAATTTCATGTTCTCCTCCTTACCAGGCCGCTACCGCCCGGCATTTCCAAATGTTAGCAAACGGCAGAAGGGGCACAATATATCAATTCAGTAACTTATTCGAAGTATTCGATTGCCATCTAATTCTAATGTAGTTCTATTCGAAGTCTGCAATACATCAGGGCCCCTTTCGACGGCCACCAAAACTAAGCGTTTATACGCAGCGATGTCAGTGCTAGAAAAGAGGGTTTGGCCACATTACGAAGTAATATCAGCCTTGAGCGGTGTATATAGATTACTTCGATTATTTGATTGAAGTTCCACATCCAGATCCTCGTTCTTGCCGAAAATTATTCACATGGACGGCCAATCTAAGCACAATGAGGCTACCAGTGATAAGCGATATCGCTATAAAAGCATGGCGTGGGATAAAACCTATTGATATTGTTATTTCAGTAGCATTAAGTAGGAAGTGTAAAAGTATAGCGTTCCATACACTGCCTGTGCGCAGGATGACCAAATACATTGAAAAGGAAAACAAAAACAGGCCATACATACGAATAAACCAGTGCAAGGAATTAGTTGGAACAAAGTCACTATGGGCAAAGCTAAACACAAGCGAGTGAAGCATACTGGACAACAACGAGGGTGCAGAGTATATCAAGCCCGCCCTACCAACTTCCTCTAAAAGTGGCGATAAGATCAGAGTTTTTAAATGGCTATCTTTAGCCATCGATGCCAAGGCTGCATTTTCCGCACTCCCAATAAGAGAGTCGATAAAAATCATCAGCAATCCAACTCTGCAAACAAAGCTGAATGAAGGGGGGCAAAGCAAAGATTGTCTAACCTTACCCAAGCCCCAAAAGCCAACAAGCGCAAATATATACCAAAAGGCACTCAATAAGTTCTGGGTATACAGCTTTTTACCAGGAGCCGAATTAATCAATTCGTTAACTAGAGCAATACAAAGAATAGCCTCAGTGGTAAGCAATAGGGCAACCAGAGGATGACGTGTTATCAATGAACACGCGCCCTTCAGCTGCCCTATTGAAAACTTAACCATCGGTAAGCTTACTTTCCCCTGAGCCAATTCAAGTTAGCTCTGAAACATATGTCATACGGTTTTCACCATTACCGTGACCATTGAAAGGATGATATCCGTTATATGCATCTGCACCAGGAACACCATGCCAGGGCTCACCAGGGATACTAGATTCTCTAATAACGGGACCATAGCCGAATTCAAACTTGTACTCCGCTGGCTCGCCGTCGGGCTTACATATACCGATTGCAACACCGAAGTTGCCTATCATGACTTGAAGAGGATAAAAGCAGGTTTCTCCGTCACCGCCGCTCACATTCTGCATTTCTTGTTGGGTAAGTTCAACCAATTTCATGCTCTCCTCCTTGCCAGGCCGCTACCGCCCGGCATTTCCAAATACTAGCAAACAGCAGAAAGGGCACAATATATCAATTCGTTAACTTACGCCGAAGTATTCGATTACTATCTGGCACAGCTCTACATCGAGCCTGTAGCTCAGGAGAGTTCCTTTCAACCGCTATTGCGGCCAACGTTCGTAGGTAGCGATGTCGGCGCTGGAAAAGTAGGTAATCACTATTATTCCCGTTTCACACCTTGTTCTCATTTGACTTGACATGGGGGTTGCTCTTTATACATGCATAACTACATATGTCTTCTTAGAAGACCTGGAATCAAATGATCTATCTCTTGGACACAATCCTTATATGCCCTATATGCCATCCTAGCGAATAACAAAATCAAATAAACAGACGTGATACAGTACACAAGGTATACTAAAGCATCCGAGAGCATTGACTGAATATTGAGAGCCGGACGATAGCTATTGCCAAGAACATGAAACAAGAAGGCCGCCCAAAAACCATTTCGAAGCATTAACGTTGTTGCAATCAAGGACGATAATATAAACATGTTCATAATAATGAAGCTATCCTCAATAAATAGGAGCTTGCTATGAGAGAGGGCGTGAAGCCCTGAGGACAAAAATATCGCTTCTCTTGGGAAAATCACCCACGCTGATAGAGCAACTGCACGCCAGATCTCCTCTAGAAAGGGGGCCAAAATAACCATGTCATAAGACGACCCCAATCTCACAATACTTACCAGTGGATTCCCCTCTCTAAAGGCCACTGATGGGGAGTGGATTAGCGAGGTTAACAACCACCCCAATACGATGAGAAGGAGGCCGGTTCCAGGGTCTTTGAATCTAGTAAGGGTTCTTACAGTAAGGGATGTGGCTCGTGTATACCACAACCAAAATATTACAAAGATGGAGATGTTTACTATGAATCCAATCCAATCAGGCCATGCATGTGCAAGAAAGATAAATATCGCCGCAGAGGCATATATTGTACTCCTCATATCATTCTCACCAACTCAGCTAGGACTTACTGAAGTACCCCGCGGGAAGCCTTCCTTCATGCCTTTACCCAATCTATGCGTTTGCCGTGGGGTCCCCAGGATTTGGGAAAGTCAATAGAAGAGCACTTGGTTGAACAAAATTATTAGGACGATAGTTGTTTCCATCGTCCCAGAGCTTTTTGTCAGTACTTGCTATCTACGCGGTTATACGGATCACCTGCACTTATTTCCCATCCATCCATAAATGCAGGATCGCTATATATTGAAGTGGGAGCGTAGCCCTGGTAGTCCCCACCCCCCCCCTCTAGGGAGGGCATTAACACCGTCTGCATCAATTACCTCGGGAAAAGACTTCCCAAAAAAGGGGAAACCACCGCCTGTACCCCCAAAAGCACAACCGAAGTCCCATAATGCCTCCATGCTAAGGCCAGGAGTGTCACATCCTCCGACTACAGTTGTTTGTTCCGTGATGCTTAACTCTCTAAGCATTTAAGCCCTCCTTGCCAGCTCTTTTCTGAGCATTACCAACCATACCTAAACTCCTCAAATTCCCATAGAGAAAAGCTCGTCTCTAGGTATCGACTATTTCGCTAGCCAAGAATGCGGGGATGGGCTAAGTTGAAGGGGTGGACGACACTCGACTGAGCGACGAACAGTGGGCGGTGATCGCACCGCTGTTGCCGCCCCACCCTGGCGCCGCGCCACGGCGCGGCGTGGGGGCGTAAGCGCAGCCAGGACCGCGAGGTGTTGAGCGGGATCGTGTACCGGCTGAAGACGGGGTGTCGTTGGCGGGACATCCCCAAGGTCGAGGGCTACGCAGCCGGGAGTACTTGCCATTATTGGCACGACCGCTGGGTGAGGGAAGGGTTATGGGACCGCCTGTGGCCGCAGATACTGGGCAAGCTGTGGGCGGCGGGGAAGCTGGACTTGAGCCAGGGGAGCCTGGACGGCAGTCAGGTCCAGGTCAAAAGGGGGGCGACTGCCGAGCTTGGGGGCACAAGGGTAAAGGCTGCACCGTGATAGCCCTCACCGAAGCGCGGGGCATACCTGTGTCTTTAGCGGTGTATCCGGCCAGTACCCATGAAAGCCAAACCGTCAGTGCGTATCCCCCAAGCTAAAGGTAACCCAAGTTGCTACCTATTCAGACGATGCATGTAGAACAATGAAGGCCACTATGAACTGGACCGTTCTAGTGGCCTTCTGCATTATAGACGATCTGCTCAAAGCCCTCGGACACAAGGACGACCCCCAGAGCAAGACCCCCGCCAGCGTCGTCCTCACCATCTGGGTACTGGCCGCCGTCTTCTTCTCCGGCAAGCACAAACATGCCCTGGCCTACTGCCAAGAACACGCCCTGTTCAGTTTTATTCCTTCCAGAAGTCGGTTCTGCCACCGCCTGCACAGCCTGTCCCATGGGATACCCCACCTGCTCCCCCTGTGCCAATCCTTGTGGCAGCATCTCTCCTCCGCCCAGCACTACGTCCTCGACACCTTCCCCCTCCCGGTTTGTGAGAACATCCGCGCCCCGCGCTGCCGCCTGGCCCCAGGCCTGACCTACCGGGGTTACATCCCCAGCAAGCGGGTCTACTTTCACGGCCTGAAGCTGCACCTGGTCTGCACCGACCAGCAGTTCATCACCGAGGTGCTGTGCACCCCTGGGTCTGTTGCGGATGTGCAGGGACTGTACCTGATGCCGCTGAACCTGCCGGAGGGAAGCGAGCTGTACGTGGATCGGGGGTACACCGACTACCTGGCGGAGGACGAGTTGCAGAGGGGGGAGGGCATTCGGCTGCGGGCTGTGCGAAAGAGGAACTCCAAACGATACCAGCAAACCTCGCAGTGGATTGCCCTACAGGGCCGGAGGATTATCGAGTCAGTAGGCTCTGCCCTAACCGAGCTGTTCCCCAAACGCATTCATGCCACGACCCTCAAAGGCTTCGTGCTCAAGGTCTGGGGGTTCATCTTTGCCCACAACTTCAAGCGTCTGGCTAGCGTTTTGTAGGTAGCAACTTGGGTTATCCTAACGCATGGGGTCCGGAGGGATTATCGACGCCAACGCTTCAGCTTTCGGCTCCAAACCCGTAGGCTGGTTCCATGCGCCCGACCCTGAGTTCTACCCTCTGGCTCGAGTTACTGGGCGGCCTGCTGATCGCGCTGGGAGCTTTGGTGGCTTGGGGAGCCCTGTTCATCGCCAACCACCCCCCCGACCCCGCCCTGAGCAAGAACCTGCTGCGTGTGCGCGTGGATCTGCCCGGCTTCGTCGAAGGGGTGGCCTCGAGGCTCTCCGTAGTCGGGGCCGTGATGGCCGGAAGCGGAGCCATCCTCTTCTTCGGCGCCCACCTGCTCATCCGCACTTTCCGCGCCGTCCTCGGCCTGGCCACGGCGTTCGCCCTAGGCGTGTGGCTGTGGATCCGCCTGACATGAGGAAAGGCCCATGGCTAGTGGCGAAAGGAACACCCCTCCCCGGCGCCGGGGCAAGGAGTATCCCCCCCAGCCCCCCTTGCCAAGGGGGGAACAAGGCGTCTCGCGTACGACGCAGGACGTACGACCCGCGTTTAGCGTTTTGCGTCTTGCGTCTGGCTATCAGCTATCAGCTACTTCTTCAGCGACACCAACACCGTCGTAATCCCCGCCATCACCGACTTCACCATGCCCACCCCCTCCGCGTACCAGGCGGTCCCGGCGAAGCTCTGGGCGGGCATGGGCTGGTTCTGGCCGCCGACGTTCATGGCCATCTCGGTCTTGGTGGTGGTCTCGACCTTGAAGGCCTGGTAAGTCCCGGCGGGCACCCTAACCGCCTCGAGAGCCACGATTTTGGCGTCGGTGTTCGATTTTCCAGTTATGGTCATCTTCTGCCCGCCGCTGTCGAGGCTACCTTTGAGGTTGTAGCTGTAGCTCCAGCTCAACCCTACCCTGAACTGCGCCGGGATGGCGACGCCGCTCGAGCCGATGGTCTCGAGCTTGAGGCCCTGGCTTTGCCCCAGGGAAGCCTGCTCGAGCGACATCAGCCCCTTGGCGTCGCAGCGCCAGCGCAGGTCGAAGGAGCTTTCCTTGGTGGTGTAGCGCAGGGTGAAGCCCTGGTCGCTGACGTTGGTGACGGTGAGGCTGTAGGTCTCGTTGACTTGGCCGCTCTGCTTGTAGGTCCAGGTCCAGCCCTCGCGCACCGGGTAATAGGGGTGGTCGCACTTGGCCCAGCCCAGGCCGAAGGCGGCAATGCTCAGTAGGAGTATGGCCCAATGCTTCATGTCGGTTCCTCCAAGCCCTACACTACCGCGCAGCTGTTACTCGAGCGTTAAGAGCGGTTGCCCAGCACCGCCAGCACCACCCCCGCCAGCATCACCCCTGCCCCCGCGAGCACCTGGGCTCCGGGCAGCTCACCGAAGAGGGCGAAGGCCAGCAGGCTGGCGCCGATGGGCTCGAGCAGGATCACCAGCGTCACGATCACCGGGTTGATCCACTTCACCGCCCAGTTGAAACTGGTGTGCCCGATGAGCTGGGGGATCAGGGCCATCAGCACGACCCACAGGTAAAAGGCAGGAGGGTAGCCGCTAAAGGGGGTCTGAAACAGCGGGGGCAGCAATAGCAGGACCACCGCCGCCGTGCTGTAGGCCACTGCCGCGTAGAGCCCGATGCCGAAGCCTCGCCGCTGGGCCTCGCGCCCCAGCAGGAAGTAGCAGGAGGCCGCCAGCGCGCCCAGCAGGGCCAGCAGGTTGCCCAGCGCCGGGTTGCTGCCGGGGTTGGAGCTGCCGCCCAGGGCGATGACCACGCCCCCGGCGAAGGCCACGGCGATGCCCGCGAGGGTGAGGGCTGAGGGGCGCTGCCCTAGCCACAGCCAAGCCAAGAGGGCCACCCAGAGGGGGTTGGTGTTGACCAGGGTGGTGCTCACCGCGATGGAGGTGAAGGAGATCGAGGTGATCCAGGTGGCAAAGTGTACGGCCAGGAGGACCCCGGCTAAGACGGCGTAGATCCAGGCTCCAGCCTCGAGCCTCGCCCCGCGCAAGGCCTGCCAGGCCGGAAGCAGCAGCAGTGAGGCCGCCGTGAGCCGCAGGGCGCTGATGACCAGGCTCAGCCCTGGGCTTTCAAAGCCGGCGGCTGTGGTGGCCAGCCGCACCAGGACCGAACCGAAGGAGATCGCCAGCACGCCAGCGGTGAGGATGAGGGCGATGGTGAGGTTGCTGGGTCGCACGGGCTGATTGTATTGCCCTTCAGTGGGCTTGCCACGATCGCTGTCTTGCCAATTCCTCATGGGGTGCGAGGAGAAGGGGCAGCTGTCCTGGCTTCAACCGGGCGAAAGCATGGGTATACTCAGGCCAGGTCTGGAGGACATATGGTGCAGATTGCGGTGCCGAAGGAAAGCGCCCCTGGCGAGCGCCGGGTGGCCCTCACCCCGGAGGTGGTGGCCCGCCTGGTCAAGGAGGGGTGCGCAGTGCGTCTGGAGGCTGGTGCCGGGGCATCGGCTTTCTTCTCGGACGAGGCCTACCGGCAGGCTGGTGCCCAGATCGTCCCGGCGGAGGCGGCGCTCGAGGGGGCCCAGGTCGTGCTCACGGTGGGGCCGCTCGAGGCCTCGGCGCTGCCTCATGTGTCGCACGAAGCCATCCTCATCGGCTTCCAGTACCCCCACCGCGACCCCAAGCGGGTTGAGGCCCTGGCCGACTGGGGCATCAGCACGCTGGCGATGGAGCTCATCCCCCGCATCACCCGCGCCCAGAGTATGGATGCGCTCTCTTCGCAGGCTACGGTGGCGGGCTACCGGGCGGCCTTGATCGCGGCGCAACTGTCGAGTCGCTTCTTCCCCATGCTCACCACTGCCGCCGGGACCATCCGCCCCGCCAGGGTGCTGGTAATGGGGGTGGGGGTGGCCGGGCTTCAGGCCATCGCCACGGCCAAGCGTCTGGGGGCCAACGTCTGGGCCTACGACGTGCGCAAGGCGGCTGCCGAGCAGGCTTTGAGCCTGGGAGCCAAAGTGATCGAGCTGCCCATCAGCGCTGAGGGCGAAGGGGGCTACGCCCGCGAGCTGACCGAGGAAGAGCAAGCCATCCAGCAAGGAGCGCTGGCCCAGCAGGTGGGTCAGATGGACGTGGTGATCACCACCGCTCAAATCCCCGGTCGCAGGGCTCCCGTGCTGGTGAGCGCTGAGATGGTGGGCCGCATGGCTCCTGGCTCGGTGATCGTGGACTTGGCGGCGGAGTCGGGCGGCAACTGCGAGCTCACTCGGCCAGGGGAGACCCTCGAGGTCGGGGGCGTGCGCATCGCCGGGCCGCTCAACCTTCCCAGCGAGCTGCCCATTCATGCCAGCGAGATGTACGCCAAGAACCTCTACAACCTGTGCAGGCTGCTCATCAAAAACGGCGAGCTGGCCCCTGACTGGTCCGATGAAATCCTGGCCGCGGCGCTGCTCACCCATCGGCACGAGATCACTCACGAGCCAACCCGCAACCTCGTCGGAGCGTGAGCGTGGAGAACACCTTAGTTCATCCCTTGGAGGTCTGAGCGTGGATAGCACCTGGGCAGCTTTATACATCTTCCTGTTGGCCGCCTTCACCGGCTACGAGGTCATCAGCCGGGTTCCGGTGATCTTGCACACGCCTTTGATGTCGGGCTCCAACTTCGTCCATGGTGTCGTGCTGGTAGGGGCGATGGTGGTGCTGGGCCACGCCGATACCGCCCTCGAGCGCGCCATCGGCTTCATCGGGGTGGTGCTGGGCGCGGCCAACGCTGCGGGAGGATACGCCGTCACCGAGCGGATGCTCGAGATGTTTGAGAGGAAGCCGAAGGGAGGTCAATAGTCCATCGTCGATGGTCTATCGCCTGGCTATCGACCATCGACTATCGACGTCTTCTTATGGATACCTTCGTTCAACTCGTCTACTTCCTGACCGCCCTGGTCTTTATCCTCGGCCTCAGGCGCATGTCGGCTCCCGGCACGGCCCGCAGCGGCATCGTGTGGGCGGGCCTCGCGATGGCGGCGGCGACGCTGGTCACTTTCCTGACCCCCGACATGCAGAACTTCGGCCTGATGCTCGTGGCAATCGTGCTGGGCACGGTCGTGGCCTGGGTCGCGGCCAAGCGGGTCGCCATGACCGATATGCCGCAGATGGTGGCCGTCTACAACGGCATGGGGGGCGGAGCCGCGGGCTCAATCGCCGCGGTCGAGCTGTTGCGCGGAGAGTTCGAGAGCACCGGCCTGATGGCATTGGCGGTGCTGGGGGCGCTCATCGGAGCGGTTTCCTTCGCCGGTAGCCTCATGGCCTTCGCCAAGCTACAGGGGCTCATCTCGAGCCGACCGCTGATCTTCCCGGCCCAGCGCCCCTTCAACTTGGCCGTGCTGCTGGTCGCAGTGGGGGTGGGGGTCTGGCTGTTGCGTGACGATGCAGCGGCCTTCATCTTGCTGTTTTTCGTCGCGGCACTGGCTTTCGGCGTGCTGGTGACCCTGCCCATCGGCGGGGGGGACATGCCGGTAGTGATCTCCTTGTTCAACGCCCTCACCGGCCTGGCGGTGGGTTTTGAGGGCTTTGCCATCGGGAATGCGGCCTTGATTGTGGCCGGGACGGTGGTGGGCGCGGCGGGGACGCTGCTCACGGTGCTCATGGCCAGGGCCATGAACCGCTCCATCGCCAGCGTGGTGCTGGGGGGCTTCGGAGTCGAGCAAGCCGGTGGGGAGGTGAAGGGCAGCCTCAAGCCCATCGAGGTCGAAGACGCCGCGGTGCTGCTGGGTTATGCCTCCAAGGTGATCTTCGTGCCGGGGTATGGCATGGCAGTGGCCCAGGCCCAGCACAAGTTGCGCGAGTTGTCGGACTTGCTCGAGTCCAAGGGGGTCGAGGTCAAATACGCCATCCATCCGGTGGCCGGGCGCATGCCCGGGCACATGAACGTGCTGCTGGCCGAAGCCGGGGTGGCCTACGAGAAGCTTTACGACCTCGAGGAGATCAACCCCGAGTTTCCCACCGCCGACGTGGCGGTGGTGATTGGGGCCAACGACGTGGTCAACCCGGCAGCCCACCGCCAGGGCTCGCCGCTCTACGGCATGCCTATCCTCGACGTGGACAAGGCCCAAAACGCCATCGTGATCAAACGTGGTCAGGGCAAGGGCTTTGCCGGTGTCGAAAACGAACTCTTCTACGCTGAGAACACCCGCATGCTCTATGGCGACGCCCAGAACGTGCTGGGCAAACTGGTGCAGGCGTTGAAGAGGTTGTAGGACGATCCGTCATAGGACGCGACGCACTTTTCAGGTGAAAAATGCGGACCGAGGGCTTGACACAAATGTGCTGCGGGCGGTAATGTGCATCCCGGAAGCAATTCCAACAGGTTTTGGCACGTTAAGCGGATACCAAAAGCAAATTTGGCCGATTGGGTGAGTACCGTTTTCGTGCCCCCGACTGCTGGAAGCGTTTCCGCAAGTAAGGAGGAGCGCAATGAAGCTGAGCAAGTGGCTGATTGTGGCCCTGTCACTGACGGTGGGGGCTGCCTCCCTGGCGCAGGGGGTGACCATTCGTGTGGCGGGCGATTCCACAGCGGTGGGTGAAGGTGGCCGCTGGATGAAGGCCAAGGCCGAGGAGTGGGCCAAGAAAACCGGCAACAAGGTCGAGTACATCGATTCGCCTGCCGACACCAACGACCGCCTGGCGCTGTACCAGCAGTACTGGGCCGCCAAGAGCGCAGATGTCGACGTGTACATGATCGACGTGATCTGGCCTGGCATCGTCGCTCCCCACGCCGCCGACCTCAAGCAGTTCTTCACGGCCCAGGAGCTGTCGCAGTTCTTCCCCCGCATCGTCGAGAACAACACCATCAAGGGCAAGCTCACCTCGATCCCCTTCTTCACCGACGCCGGGCTGCTGTACTACCGCACCGACTTGTTGCAGAAGTACGGTTACTCCAAGCCTCCGGCGACCTGGGCCGAGCTCGAGGCTATGGCCACCAAGATCCAGGCCGGTGAGCGCGCCAACAACAAGGATTTCTGGGGCTTCGTGTTCCAGGGCAAGAGCTACGAGGGCCTGACCTGCGACGCGCTCGAGTGGATCTACTCCTTCGGCGGCGGCCTGGTGGTCGAACCCGACGGAAAGATCTCCATCAACAACGCCAACGCCCGCGCTGCTTTGACCACCGTGCGCGGATGGATCGGCAAGATTGCCCCTCCCGGCGTGACCAGCTACGCCGAGGAAGAAGCCCGCAACGCCTTCCAGAACGGCAATGCTGCTTTCATGCGCAACTGGCCCTATGCCTACGCGCTGGCTCAGGAAGCCAACAGCCCCGTCAAGGGCAAGGTCGGCGTGACTGTGCTACCCAAGGGCCCTGGTGCCAGCGGCAAGAACGCCGCCACCCTGGGCGGCTGGCAGCTCATGGTTGCGGCTTACTCCAAGAACCAGAAGGTCGCCGCCGACCTAGTGCGCTACCTCACCAGCGTCGAGGTACAGAAGGACAACGCCGTCAACCTCTCCCGCCTGCCCACCCGTCCGGCGCTGTACAACGACAAGGACGTGCTGGCCAAGAACCCCTGGTTCAAGGACCTGCTGCCGGTGTTCCAGAACGCCGTAGGCCGCCCCTCGGGCGTGGCCGGGGCCAAGTACAACCAGGTCTCCGAAGCTTTCTGGACCGGCGTGCACGAGGCCATCAGCGGCCAGAAGGCTGCCGACGTGGCCTTGCGGGAAATCGAAGCAAAGCTGCAACGCATCCTGCGCTGAGGCTCAGGGCACGGGGGCTGGGATTTCCAGCCCCCAGCTTTTTAGCTATGCTTTGGATCAAGCAACATGGGAATTCCACTTCGCGGATAAAGGCAGGTGAACGATGCTAACTGTCCGTCAAACCCGCTTGGCCTGGCTGCTGGTGCTTCCAACCTTGCTGGTGGTGGTCCTGGTGGCGGGTTATCCCCTGGCCCAGGTGTTTTATTACTCCTTTTTCAAGGCCGATATCGCCTTTGTCGAGCGACCCGAGTTCGTGGGCTTTGAGAACTACCTCTTTCTGTTGCGGGATCCTGATTTTCGCGTTGCTTTCTGGAACACGCTGAAGTTCACTTTCTGGTCGGTGAGCCTCGAGACCATCCTGGGCCTGGCCATCGCCCTCATCGTGCACTCCAACTTCAAGGGGCGGGGTCTGGTGCGCACCGCCATCCTCATCCCCTGGGCCATCCCCACGGTGGTCTCGGCCAAGATGTGGCAGTGGATGCTCAACGACATCTACGGCGTCGTCAATGTCATCGGGACCAAGCTGGGCATTCTGAGCACCAAGGTCGCTTTCCTGGCCAACCCGAATCTGGTGCTGCCCGCGATCATCGCAGTGGACGTGTGGAAGACCACCCCCTTCATGGCCTTGCTGCTCCTGGCCGGGCTGCAACTCATTCCCTCCGACATCTATGAAGCCGCCGACATTGACGGGGCGAGCAAGTGGCAGCAGTTCTGGACCCTCACCCTGCCCCTCCTGACCCCGGCTTTGGTGGTGGCCCTGATCTTCCGCACCCTCGACGCGCTGCGGGTCTTCGACGTGATCTTCGTGATGACGGGGGTCAACACGGCAACCAAGAGCTTGGCGGTCTACAACCGACAAACCCTCATCGACTTCCAGGATCTGGGCTATGGCTCGGCCATATCGGTGGCGATCTTGATCATCATCATGATCTTCGTGGTGCTGTACATGCGCTTCGTAGGGGGGGTGGGGCGCCATGACTAAAGGGCCCTGGCTCATCGTTCGGCGCGTTTTGTTCTACGCGCTGGTGGTCTTCGTAGTGGTCTACAGCGTCTTCCCCTTCTACTGGGCGGTGATCTCGAGCTTCAAGCCCAGCGACGCGCTGTTCAGCTCCAACCCCAGCTTTCTGCCCATCCCCTTCACGCTCTCGCAGTACGCGAACGTCTTCAGCGGCGCGGCCTTCGGGCGCAACCTCATCAACTCGCTCATCGTGGCGGGCTTCGCCACCCTGATCTCGCTGGTGCTGGGCGTGCTCTCGGCCTACGCGCTGGGCCGCCTGCGCTTCCCACCTAAGAACGCGGTGCTCTACATCGTGCTGGCTATGACCATGTTCCCGCAGGTCTCGGTGCTTTCGGGGATGTTCGTGCTGCTGCGCCAGTTGGGCCTGTTCAACACCTACGGGGGTCTGATCTTCTCCTACTTGCTCTTCACCCTGCCCTTCACCATCTGGGTGCTGACGGGCTATTTCCGGGGGCTGCCGCGAGAGCTCGAGGAGGCCGCCTACGTCGATGGAGCCACGCCCATACAGACCCTGCTGCGCGTGATGCTGCCCTTGACCGGGCCGGGGCTGGTCACCACCGGGCTGCTGGCCTTCATCCAGGCCTGGAACGAGTACCTCTTCGCCCTGACCTTCACCATCGGCAACGAGGTCAAGACGGTGCCGGTCGCCATCGCCTCCTTCGGGGGGGCCACGCCCTTCGAAATCCCCTGGGGCTCGATTATGGCGGCTTCGGTCGTCGTCACGGTGCCGCTGGTGATCATGGTACTGGTGTTCCAGCAGCGCATCGTGGCGGGCCTGACGGCGGGGGCGGTGAAGGGGTAGGGGTTTCGGTGGCCGAGCGCCGGGCGGGGGTCGTACGTCCTGCGCCCGGCGTCGTACGTTCTACGTCGTACGCCGTACGCAAGACGCCTTTTCTTCACCCCCCCCTTGGCA
>NZ_QWLA01000052.1 GCF_003574095.1 Calidithermus roseus | reverse complement strand
GCTGGGGGCCATACAGCGGCTCAAGGGGCAAGAGTTGAGGGGGCGGGTGCGCTTTCTGGCTACTGTGCAGGAGGAGGTGGGGGGGCTGGGCAGCCGTTACGCCTCGAGCCGCCTCAAGCTCCAGCCGCCCAAGGCCATCCTGTTGGGCGAGCCCTCCGCCCGGCAGGTCATGCGCGGACACCGGGGTCGGGGCGAGATCTGGGCCGACTTCCCCGGCGAGCAGGCCCACGCGGCGCTGGCGAGCGGCACCAACCCCATCTACCCCCTGGCCCTCTTCCTCACCCAGCTCGAGCAGCACGCCGAGTCCTTCGACATCCGGCTCACCCCCACCAGGCTCGAGACCTACCCCGAGGCCACCAACGTGGTGCCCGGCGTGGCCAGAGCGGTATTGGACCTGCGCTACGAGCCTGGGGCCGATATCCGCGATCTGCTGGATGGGCTGCGCGACATGGCGGGCGAGGCCAGCGTCTACATCCCCGAGGAGGAACTGGTCTCCGGCCCGGTGCGCCTGAGCATCTCGGCCTTGCTCCCGGCCTACTCCCTGGAAAGCGACTACCCGCTGCTGGGGGTGGCGTTGCGAACTTTGGGGCAGGATTCGGCGGGCTTCTGGGGCTTCACCACCGACGCTCCCTACTTGGCCTGGAGTGGGGCTCCGGTGATCGGCTATGGCCCTGGTGACCCCGCTCTGGCCCACACCACCTTCGAGCACATCGGCATCGACGAACTCGAGGCCGCCGCCCAGGCCTACGTGGGCCTGGTACAGGCCTTGCTGGAAGCCTGAGGCCCGTGCGCGGGGCGATAGACTAGACCCGATGGACCATCAGCCCGAAACCCGGATGCTCGGAGGCCACCGCTACGCTTTCCTCGGCAGCTTTCCCCGCCTTTACGCCGAGGGGCTGAAGGCCCAGCTCGAGGCCAGCCGTATCCCCGTCCACCTCGAGACCCCCTTTACCGACGCGGGCGTGATCGAAATATACATGGGAACCTATATGGGTGACGTGTCGCTGTGGGTCCCGGCGGAGTTGTTGCAGCAAGCCCACCGCCTGCTGGAGCACGACGGGCAACCCCCTTCTCAGGAGGAGCAATGAGCGTTATCGGAATCGACTTGGGCGGAACCAAGATTGCAGCCGGTGTGTTTGCGGACGGTGCCATCCAGTCTAAGACCACCGTGCCCACTCCCGAAGCCGGTGGCCAGGCGGTGATCGAGGCCATGGCTTCCGCCGCCCGCAGTGCCATGGAAGCCGCGGGGGTCAGGGCCAGGGCCATTGGGCTGGGCACACCTGGTCCTCTGGACTTCAAACAGGGCATCATCAAATTCGCCCCCAACATCGCCGGTTTCACCAATTTCCCCATTCAGAGGCTGCTCGAGGAAGCCTCGGGCCTGCCGGTGTACGTGGAGAACGACGCCAACGCTGCCGCGCTGGCCGAGCACTTCCTGGGGGCCGCGCGGGGAGCCGAGAGTTCGCTGTTCGTCACGGTTTCCACCGGGGTGGGCGGGGGGTTCGTGTGGGGCAACCGGGTACTGCGGGGAGCCCACGGGCAGGGGGGCGAGGTGGGGCACATCACCGTGCTGCCGGGTGGCCCTTCCTGCGGCTGCGGCCTCGAGGGCTGCCTCGAGGCCCTGGCCACCGGCCCGGCGATGGAACGCATGGCCCAGGCGGTGTACAAGAGAGAAGTCGGCACCCGCGAACTCTTCGCCCGCTTCCAGGCGGGCGAAGCCAAAGCCAGGCGCATCGTGCTCCAGGCCGCGCACTACGTGGGCATCGGCCTGGCCTCGCTGGTCAAGGCCTATGACCCGGAGGTGATCGTGCTGGGCGGAGGCATCGCCCTCAACGCCGGGCAGGCCTACTTAGACGAGGTACACGCCACCTACGAGCATTACCTCGAGGGCTGGATCGCCCCACCCCTCAGGCTGGCCGAGCTAGGCAGCGAAGCTGGCCTGCTGGGCGCGGCCCTGACGGCAGCCGTGGAGGTGGGGGAGGTTTAGGGGTTGTGCCGATGGCCGAACGCCCAATGCCTGGGGCGCATCCTATGGGGTCTTTGCTCCAGCCCTTCGGATCCGCTCGAGAATGGTCTGCACCACTTCCTCCAGCCCCATCGCACTGGTGTCGATGATGATGGCGTCGGGCGCGGGAGGGATCTGCTTGGCGTCGGCAGCGTCGCGGCGTATGAGTTCGGCCAGCACCGTCGCGTAGTCGGCGTCGCGCTCGCCAAGGCGCCTCCTGGCCCGCACCTCGGGCGTGGCGGTGAGGTAGAACTTGAGGGCAGCGTCGGGAAACACCGTGCTACCCATGTCCCGCCCCTCCACCACGAAGGGCGGCTGTAAGGCCCGCAGCGAGCGGTAGACGTAGGCGCGCACCTCGGGGTGGCGTGCGACCGCCGAGACGGCCTGATCGATCTCGAGGGTGTGCATCTGGGCGGTCACGTCCTGCCCCTCGGCCAGCATGCGGTTGCCCTCCGGCAGCGGCACCAGTTGAACCGGGTGCTGGCCGAGCATGCGCACGATGGCGGCCTCGTCGTCGGGGTTGATTCCGTAGCGCTTTACCTGGTAGGTCACGCCCCGGTAGATCAACCCGCTCGAGACGTAAGGCAGCCCCAGCTCGGCGGCGACCCGCCGGGCCACGCTGGACTTGCCCGAGGCCGAGGGGCCGTCGATGGTGATGACGTCCGGCATGTCAGTCCTTGCTCGACAGGCGTTCTAAATCTTCCCAGAAGCTCGGGAAGGAGATGCTGGCCCACTCGGCGTCCTGCACCGTTACCCCTTTTTGCAGGCCGCACACCGCGAAAGCCATGGCGATGCGGTGGTCGTGGAAGGGTTCGACCACCCCTCCAGCCTGCACCGAGCCTCCCCGGATGCGAATCCAGTCGGGACCGACCTCGGCCCTCACGCCCAGGTTGTGCAGGTTCTTGGCGATGGCTGCCAGCCGGTCGGACTCCTTGACCCGCAGTTCCTCGAGGTTGGGGATGAAGGTCTCCCCCTCGGCCCAGGCCGCCGCTGCCGCCAGGATGGGCACCTCGTCCACCATCAGCGGGATCAGCGCCGGGTCTACCGAGACTCCCTTGAGCTTCGACGAGCGCGCTCGAATCCAGCCCACCGGCTCGCCGTCGTGACCCTCGGTGACTTCCCAGGCGAGGTCGGCTCCCATCTCCTTGAGCACGCTGAGCAGGCCGGTGCGGGTGGGGTTGAGCCCCACGCCCTCGAGCCTCACCTCGCTATCGGGTGTGATGAGGGCCGCCACGATGAAGAAAGCCGCGCTGCTGATGTCGCCGGGAACGGTGAGGTCACGCGCCTTGTAGGGCCTGGCTCGCTCGGTGCGGATCTGGTTGCCCTCGACGGCAATGGGCAGTCCGAAGTGGCGGAAGATGCGCTCGGAGTGGTCGCGGGTGGGGGCAGGTTCCACCACTACCGTCTCCCCTTCGGCGAACAGCCCCGCCAGCAGCACCGCGCTCTTGACCTGGGCGCTGGCTACGGGCATCTCGTAGTGAATGCCCTTCAACCCTCCGCCCCGGATCGCCAGCGGAGCCAGCTTCCCCCCCTCGCGCCCCTCGATGTGGGCTCCCATCTGCCGCAGGGGAGTGGTCACCCGGCCCATGGGGCGACGCCTGAGCGAGGCGTCGCCGCTGAGCACGGCGAAGAGTTCCTGCCCCGACAAGAGCCCGCTGAGCAGGCGGATGAGGGTTCCGGCGTTGCCGCAGTCGAGCACGTCGGCGGGCTCGCGCAGCGCCAGCCCTGTCCCCTTGATGCGGAAGTGTGCGCCTTCCTCGCTAATTTCAGCCCCCAGCGCCCGCATCGCCGCCGCGGTGGAGAGGGTGTCCCCGGCCTTGAGGGGGTGGTAGAGCCAAGTCTCCCCCTCGGCCAGCGCGCCCAGCATCAGGCCGCGGTGGGTCACTGACTTGTCGCCGGGAACGCGCAGGGTGCCGCGCAGCGAACGTGTTGGAGTGATCAGCCGTTCCATCCCTGGGGATTATAGCCTCAGGGCGCTCCACCGGCCATTGGGAATGGGAGGCCAGCACGGGGTCACCTACCGCCTGGACCCTGCCCGGAACCGGGCGAGGATTCAGAGGCTGGGGGAGTTTCGAGTCTTGGGCCTCCACCAGATTCCCCAAGGGGCGGAGATTGCCAGCGCCGTCCTCGTCAGGAGAGAGAGCGGCTTCTACCTCCAGGTGACCGGCTACTTGCCCAAGGAGACCTTGGCCGCAAGGCAAAAGTTCCCCCACCCCGTGGGGGTGGACCTGGGGGTGAGGGACAAGCTCACCCTCTCGGGCGGCCTTAAGGTGGACTTCGAAGTGCCCGAAACGCCAAGGCTGAACCGCCTGCAACGCAGGCTTTTCCGCACCAAGCCCGGCTCCAAAAACCGAGAACACCTGCGCCACCTCCTGCGCAGGGAGCACGGGCGCATCGCCAACCGCAGGCGGGATGCCCAGAACAAGGTGCTGGCCTTCCTGCGGCGCTACCCGGCGGTGGCCTTCCAGGAGGACTTCGTGAAGGGGTGGAGCGCCTCCTTCGGTAGGCAGGTTCACCACTCCGGGATAGGGGGACTGAAGGCCAGGCTGAGGAACAGCCTGGCGACCCCTCTCCCCGTGGAGCGCTTCGAGCGCACCACCGGGGAGTGCTCCGCCTGCGGGGAAGCCCTGGAGGTGCCCCTGTCTGCCAGGGTGGTGGCCTGCCCGAGGTGTGGACGCACCGAAGACCGGGACTTGAACGCCGCCAGGGTCATCCTGCGCAAGGGGCTTGGCCTGAGCCCCAATCAGGCCCTAGGGGTGGACCGCTCCGAAGTGACGCCCATGGAGAGGGAGGCCGCTGTTCGCATCCTGGGGAGCAATCCCTGGGTGCGGGTAAGCTTCCTCGGCGAAGTGGGAAGCCCCGCACTTTGGTGCAGGGAGGAGATCACTCATCAAATCGGCGTATAGTAGGGCCAGATATGGATGGTATTCACAATCATGCGGACCCGCAATATTGGGCCAAGCTGCAATTGGTGGCCGATACGCTCAAAGGCATTCAGGGACCCATCGTGGTGGTTTCACACGTAGACCCTGATGGCGACGCTATTGGCTCGAGCCTGGGCCTGGCCCGCGCACTGAAGGCGCTGGGCAAGCAGGTCACCTGGATCGCCAAGGTGCCTCGCTATTTGAGCTTTCTGGTCAGGGAGGGCGAAGCCAGCCCTCCCATCGAGCACCTGCCCGAAGGCACCACGCTGGTGGTGGTGGACGCCGCCGAGCCCAGCCGGGTGGAGGGAGCTCCGGTCGAGGGCTTCGTGATCAACCTCGACCATCACGGCACCAACCCCCGTTTTGGCAACCTGGCGGTGGTGGACCCCTCCAAGGCCGCTACCTGCCAGATCGTCAAGGAGCTCATCGACCTGCTGGGCGTGCCCTGGACTCCCGAACTGGCCACGGTGGTGCTGACCGGGCTGATCACCGACACCGGCAACTTCCGCTTCTCCAACACCACCCCCGAACTGCTGTGCACTGCCGCTGACCTCATTGCCCATGGTGTTCCCTACGCCGAGCTCACCGACAGGCTCCAGTGGCGGCCTCCCGAATATTTCATCAGCCTGGCCAAGGTGCTCTCCACGATCCAGTTTCACTTCGGCGGCCTGGTGGTCACCGCGCACATGCCCCCCGGCGACTACGAGGACGACTCCGACGACTACGTGGGCCAGATTCGCTACGCCGAGGGCTCGCAGCTGGCGGTCTTCCTGCGGCAGCGCGGCGAGGACGTGAAAGTCAGCCTGCGCAGCCGAGGCGGAGTCTCGGCCCAGGCCATTGCGGTCAAGCTGGGGGGCGGGGGTCACGTCCCCGCAGCCGGGGCCACCCTGCGCGGGATGACCCTCGAGCAGGCCTACCCCAAGGTGCTGGCCGCGGTAGAGGAAGAGCTGCGGCGCTCGGGTTACCTCGAGCCTGCCCGAGCTGCAAAAGCCGCTGATGGCCGATAGCCGATTGCTACGGCAGCTACGGTAGCCCCAAGCAAGCTGCTTCAGTCCTTTGCCTCGAGTTCCTGGGCTTCCTCCTTGAGCCTGATCGGGCTGGCCTTTTCCGGCTTCTTGCCCACTTTACCCGCGTAGAAGGCCCTTATCCTCTCGAAGTCAGCGTGAATGTCGCCGCTGGGCAGGAAGTAAGCTCCAATGCCCAGCTCCCGGCGGGAGTAATCGATGTAGCCCAGGCCGATGGGCACCTGAGCCTCCAGGGCCATGTAGTAAAAGCCGCTGCGCCAGTGAGGGGCCCGGCTGCGGGTGCCTTCGGCGGCCACCACCAGCACGATGGAGTCTCGCCTGCGGATGAGCTGGGCCACCTGCTTGACGAAGTCGCCGCCTTTGTTGCCGCGATCGACGGGGATGCCCCCCAGAGCCTTCATGACGGGGGCCAGCACGGGCGGAAAGAGCTCCTTCTTGCCCACCCAGTTCATGGGCAGGCCGGTGGCGAATTTCCACAAGATGGCGTAGAGGAAGTCCCAGTTGGAGGTATGGGGGTAGCCCACCGCCACGAACTTGGGGCCGGGTGGGGGCTCGAGGATGGCCTTCCAGCCCAGTAAGCCCAGAGCCCACGTGGCCAGGCGTTGCCCAGAGGTCTTGGGGATGTGCGCTTGTGGCATTGTGCGCAGTATAGCCGGATGGGTGGGGCAGGATATTCGTCCCATCCTCCCGTGTTAGCGTGAAGTGCCATGAAGGCTTTCAGATTGCTCCCCTACGCCCTTTTCCTGCTGGGATTGCTGGTGCTGGCCCAGAACAGCCTCACCGCGCAGGACGCCTGGATACGCCTGCTGCCCACCCCCACCTTGGCCGCCTACCTCACCCTCTCGAACCCCACCGACAAGCCCATCCGGGTCCTCGGCGTGAGCACGCCCGTCGCGCTCAGGGCCGAGTTTCACGAGACCAGGACCGTGAGCAGCAGCGATCACGGCGGCCACGGTGAGACCACCATGGTGCCCCTGCGGGCGGTGATCGTGCCTGCGAGGGGCAAGCTCGAGTTCAAGCCCGGCGGCAAGCACATCATGCTCCTGGGGGTCAAGCGCACCCTGAAGGAAGGGGAGAAGGTGCCGCTGGTGTTCCGCCTCGAGGGCGGCAAGTCCCTCACCGTGCAGGCGGTGGTCAAGGCGCAGTAAAGGGAGTAGCTCAGCCGTCGGCGGTCATCTATCATCCGCCAGTTCGTGGCCCTTGGTTTGTCTGGGGCTGAGGCGTTTAGCGTCTAGCGTTCGGCATCCGGCCATCCGCACCCTGTACAATGACCCTTTGAACGCGCGGGCAAGCCGCGCTTGGAGATTCTTATGTATCGCGTACTCATCGTGGGCCGGCCCAACGTGGGCAAATCCAGCCTCTTCAACCGCCTGGTGGGCAAGCGGACGGCGGTGGTGGCCGACACCCCCGGCGTGACCCGCGACCTCAAGGAGCACGTGGTCGAGACCGAAAAAGGCCGCTTCCTGCTCATCGACAGCGGGGGCATGTGGTCGAGCGACGTGTGGGAGCACAAGATCAAGGAAAAGGTCGAGCAGGCCCTGAAGACTGCCGACTTGGTGCTCTTCACGGTGGACGGACGCTCGGACCTGGCGACCGCCGACCTCGAGGTCGCCGATTTCCTGCGCCGGGCTCACAAGAACGTCCTCGTCGTCGCGACCAAGGTGGACGACCCCAAGCACGAGCACTACCTGGGCGACCTCTACGCGCTGGGCTTTGGCGAGCCCATCCCCACCAGCAGCGCGCATGCGCGGGGCCTCGAGGAACTCGTCGAAGCCATCTGGGCAAGGCTGCCGGTGCGCCAGGAAGAGGGCGAGGGCGAAGTGGTACCCATCCGCATCGCCATCGTGGGCCGTCCCAACGCGGGCAAGAGCAGCCTGCTCAACGCCATCTTGGGAGAGGAGCGGGTCATCGTGAGCGACCAGCCCGGCACCACCCGCGACGTCATCGACGTGGAGTTCGACTATGGCGGCAACCGCTTCCTGCTGGTGGACACCGCCGGGATTCGCAAGCGCCCCGAGACGCTGGTGGAGGAGATCGCCATCAGCCGCGCCCACAACGCCATCCTCGAGGCCGACGTGGTGCTGCTGGTGATCGACCCCTTCGAGGTGGGCGAGCGCGAGCTCAAACTGGCCAACGAGGCCCTGGACGCCGGTAAGCCGGTGATCCTCACCATCACCAAGTGGGACCTGGTGGCAAAAGAGGAGGCGCGCAGGGTACGGGCCGACCTCCACCTCAAGCTCGCCCACCTCGAGCACCTGCCCCGGGTGTTCGTCTCCGCCGTGACCAAGCAGAACCTGCACAAGCTCTTCTCCGAGGCTGCGCGGCTGTACGCCCTGGCCCGCGAGCGCCGCGAGACCGCTGAGCTCAACCGCTTCCTCTCGCTGTGGACGGCGAACGTGGCCCTGCCCAACTTCAAGGGCAAGCCGCTGAAGATCTTCTTCCTCACCCAGCCCGAAGTCGCCCCACCCACCTTCGTCTTTTTCGTCAACTACCCCGAGTTCGTCACCCGCGCCTTTGAGGGCTACTTGCGCAACAAGATCGGCGAGGACCTGGGCCTCAAGGAGATCCCCTTCCGGCTGGTTTTCCGTGGGCGGCGCGAGGCTAAGGGCAGGGAAAAGGAAGGGGAATAGCCTGAGCGCAAGAGGCCAAACGCTTGAGTGCCCTCCGCTTGATTCTCCCCCATCTGGGGCCACCACGGAAAGCGTTTGTTGGCGCGGTGATGGGAAGATGACGCGAAGCTTCCCGTGGGGTACTTAGCGGTGCCTCGAGCCCCCCGACCAATTGAGCAGGGCGAATAGCGCCATCAGAAATAGTCCCCAAATCCAGCCGTCCATAACCCTATCCTCGCGCTTCATTCTGGCCGAGGGGGTGTTAAATAACCGTTATAGGGCCCTTTGGGCTGGAGGCTCAAAATTCCTTTAGCCAGGTGGCCGGGCCATCAGGGCCTGCAGGCCCTCGACCGCGCCCATCCGCAGCGAGCAGTCGGCGAGGGGGGAGAGCGGGGTGGCTTCGGGGTTGATCTCGATGAGGTAAGCCCCGCTGTGGCGGGCAAGACGCCCCAGGCTGGCCGCGGGCTCCACTTCCCCACTGGTGCCGATCACCAGGGCCACCTCGCAGGCGGTGAAGGCCTCGAGGGCCCGCTCGAAGGCTCCTTCGGGCAACAACTCGCCAAACCACACCACGTCGGGACGGCCGGGAGCCCCACAAGCAGGACACGGGGGCGGGGGGGTGAAGTCCTGGGGAGCGGGCAGAGGAAAGCGCTGGCCACACCGCTCGCAGCGCCCCCGCGTGATGTCGCCGTGCAAATTGACCACTCGCTGCGAACCGGCCCGGCGGTGTAGGCCATCGACGTTCTGCGTCACCAGCAGAAAGCCTTCGCCCAGGCTGTGCTCGAGTTCCACCAGCAGCGCGTGGGCAGGGTTGGGCTGGGCCTGGAGCACGTTCTTGTAGCGCCAGGCGTACCACTCCCACACCTTCTGCGGGTTGCGGGCATAGGCGCTGGGGGTGGCGTATTCCTCGAGGTCGAAATCCTGCCACAATCCTGCCGCGTCGCGAAAGGTGGGGATGCCCGAGGGCTTGGAGATGCCCGCACCGGTCAGCACGGCGATGCGCCGGGCGTTCATGAGGCGATGGCGGGCGGTGTGCAGGTCGCTCACGTCTTCAGCATAAGGCAGGTAAAGCGCCCTTAAAATGGGGCACTGTGGAAACGCTGGTCATCGTACTGCTTGCCTACCTCTTCGGCAGCATTCCCGCGGGGGCCTGGGTAGCCCGCACTTACGGCGTGGATATCCAGAAGGTGGGCTCGGGAAACACCGGAGCCACCAACATCCTGCGTACCCTGGGCTGGGGGCCTGCTCTGGTAGTGGCCTTCTTCGACATCTTCAAGGGTGGCATCGCGCTGCTGATTGGGCGGTTGTTTGGTCTAGAGGGGGTGCAACTGGGGCTGGTGGCGGTATCGGCGGTGCTGGGCCACAACTACTCGCTGTTCCTGCGCTTCAAGGGGGGCAAGGGGGTGGCGACCAGCATGGGCACCATCATCGTGCTCGATCCCCTGGTGGGCCTCATGATCCTGCCCATCGGCGTCTGCGTGATCTGGCTGACCCGCTACGTCTCGGCGGGCAGCATGGTGGGGGCTATGTCTGCGGTGATCATCGCGCTGGCCCTGGGCCGTCCTTTGTGGGAGATCGCGACCTTGGTCCTGCTGGCCCTGCTGATCTTCTGGACCCACCGCGACAACTACCGCCGCCTGCAAGCGGGTACCGAGCGACGCTTCGGGGAAAAGGTCCAGCCTGAGGCCCCGGCTGCCCCCTCCTCGAGTGCCTAACTCCCCGAGAGCACTAGCTGGCGGCGAGCGGCGGCCACGGCCAGCTCGGTGCCCAGCTCCTGGCTGAGGTGTTGCAGCAGGGCCAGCCATTCCTCGTTGGAGAGGGAGGGCTCGAGGGCCAGCCGCAACAGGGCGTTGTAGGGGTGCTTCCCGGCGGCCAGGGCGCGGGCGGTTTCGCCGGGGACGGGGGCAGTCTGGATGTCGCGCAGCAAGCTCAGGGCGTCGAACTGAAGGCCCGAAAGCGGCAGGAACTCCTCGGAGCCCTGATAGGCCAGGGCGCTGATGTCCTCCAGCACGTCGAGGGCTTGCTGGCGGATTTGGGCCAGCTCGAGCTGGTGCTTGTGCCCGTACAACGCCTCCATCACCTTGGGCAGTACCAGTTCATCGGGGCTGCGGCCTAGCAGTTGCTCGGCCTGGGTGTACCAGCCCTCCAGCAACTTCGAGACTTCTACCAGTTGGGCAGTCACCCCCGACTGGGCTGGAGTGCCCTGCTCGAGCTGAAGGGCAGTCTGGCGTAACACCTCCCCCAGCTCCCCCAGCCGCTGCTGCAAGCGCTGTCCCTCAGAGATCAGCCGCTCGACTTCGGCGATGCCCGTGCTAACCGTAGCCTGCATACCCTACATCCTAGCGCCTGATGAGAAGCGCGGCTCTGAGCGATCGTTCATCAAATTGGTCAAAAATCACACCCCTCGAGCCCAAACGCTGAATTGCCCTCCATTCTGGTATAACCCTTAGCATGGCGCTTGATCTGCTGGTGGTCGCACCCCATCCCGACGACGCGGAGCTGGGCTGTGGGGGCACGCTGGCCCGCGCCAGGGCCGAGGGCCTGAGCACGGGCATCCTCGAGCTGAGCCTGGGGGAGATGGGCACCAAGGGCACGCCCGAGCAGCGCCTGGCGGAGGCAGCCGAGGCCGCCCGCATCCTGGGCCTGGATTACCGGGGGAACCTGCGTCTGCCCGACGGATCCCTCACCGATGCCCCTGAGCAGGTCGCTGCGCTGGCTGCGGCCCTGCGGCAACTGCGTCCGGCGGTGCTGATCGCGCCCCACGAGGCCGACCGCCACCCCGACCACGTGGGCGCGCACCGGCTGTGCCGCAGTGCGCTGCACTTCGCCGGCCTGCTCAGAGCCCCGCTCGAGGGGCAGCCGCACAGGGTCTCGAGGCTGTTCTTCTACCCTGGCAACTACCCGGTCACTCCCAGCCTGCTGGTGGATATCTCACAGTACATCGACACCTGGGAAGCCTCGGTGCTGGCCCACCGCAGCCAGTTCTACGGCGAGGCTGCCTCGGAGACGGTGAGCCTGGCCGGGGTGGAGGCCCGCAAGGCCCTGCGCCGGCAGTGGGGCAACTACCTGGGGGTGGGCTACGCCGAGCCCCTGGTGAGCCCCCTGCCCTTGCTGACGACACCCTGGTACTGATCTTCCCTCTAACGTACCGCTTCCGCCTTGCGCTGCGCCTCCTCGAGGGCCTGGCGCGCCGGGACTCCGCCCTTGAGGGCGCGCTCGAGGGCCTCCTCGAGGAAGTTGCGCCAGGTGGCAAACTGCGGCACGCGGGGGCGGGGCTGGGCGTAGGCGATCTGCTCGAAGGCCACCTTGCGGTAGGGGTTTTCGCGGTAGAACTGCTCCAGCAGCGGGGTGGCCGACTTGCGCAGGGGCACGTAGTACGAAGCCTGCACCCAGCGGGCGATAATCCCTGGCTCCATCAGGTACTTCCAGAACTCCACCGCGCCCCTGAGCTCTTCGGGCCTGGCCCCTTTGATCACCACCAGTTGGGCTCCGCCCAGCGGCACCTTGCCGCCGGGTTCACGCGGCACCGGGGCCACGCCGAGCTTGAAGGCGAAGGAGAAGTTCTCGGCGGCGGGCCAGTTGGCGATGGAGGCGAAGACCATCATGCCCTTGGTGCGCACGAAGTCGAGCTGGGCGAAGGTGCTCTCGGCGAGGTTGCGGGCGGTGATGGAGCCGCTTTTGCTGAGGTTCTGGAGGAACTCCAGCGCTTCGACGACCTCCTTGGAGGTGAAGGCCGGCCGGCCACCTGGGGTGACGAGGTTGCCGCCCCGGCTGGTCACCATGGCCTCGAAGGTCCAGGACTCGGAGAGGGCGATGAAGCCCTTGGAAGAGCGGCTGGTGAGGGCACGGGCCACGTTGCCGAACTCGGCCCAGTTGCCCGGCACCTTCAGGCCCCTGGCCCGCAGTTGGTCCTCGTTGAAGAACAGCACCGGCGTCGAGGTGTTGAAGGGCAGCCCGTAGCGTTTGCCGCCGACGATGCCGTAGTCCCAGGCCGCTTCGTAGAGGTCGTCGGTGAGGGCTTTGGGCACGGTGGCTACCGCCTCGTCGAGGGCGAGCGCGGAACCTTCGGCCACCAGCTTGGGAAAGAACACCACCTCTGCCTGGAACAGCGTTGGACCCGACCCCGAGCGCAGCGCCGCCACCAGCTTGCTCTCGGCCTCGCGGTAGTCACCCACGTAGCGCGGGGTTACCCTGTATTCGCGCTGCTTGCTGTTGAACTCCCGCGCAAATTCATCAATGGCCCGCCCCGCCGGCCCATCCATCGCGTGCCAGAAACTCACTTCAACCTGGGCCAGGCTCAGGCCCATGAGCACCATCGTCCACACCAGCACTCGCTTCACGTCGCCTCCTGGAGTTCGCGTGAGCCTATTCTAACTGGGCATAAGGAGGGGCGTGCCATGGGGCTGTCAGGGGGCGATAGCTAAAGACTCTTGAGAAATTCTACGAGCGCCTGCCGCTGGGCCGGGGAGAGGCTGAGGAAGTTGAGCCTGGCCTTTTCGGCTTCGCCTCCGTGAGCGGCGATGGCGGCCTCGAGGTTGCTGGCGCGCCCATCGTGCAGGAAGCGAGAGCGGCTTCCCAGACCCCACAGCGGGGCGGTGCGCCAGTCCTTGCCCCTGGCCTCGCCCTGCGGCAGGCCGTCGTCGAGCAGCGGCCCCATGTCGTGCAGCAGCAGGTCAGAGTAGAGGGGCACTCCGCCCAGGTTGGGGGTGTGGCAGGCCGCGCAGCCGGTGCTGGCGAAGAACTTTTCGCCCTCGCCCTTGATTGCCCTGGGCCGCAGGGGCTCGAGGCTCCGCACGAAGGCGGTGAGGGAGGCGAGGATCTGGCCGTCGTCCTCGAGCCTGCCCAGGTCGCCCGGACAGCGTTCCTTGAGCGCCAAAAAGTCCTCGGGCGCGAGGGGGTTGGTGATGCCGTGCTCGTTGCGCAGGGCCTGGCCCACGAAGTGCTCGAGGCGCGCTACGTCGGCCTTCCAGCCGAAGCGCCCCACCCGCTTGACCCCGTCCGGCCCCATCACCCAGTTGGGCCGGCCCTGGACGCCGCCTTCCTTGGGCACCGCCCCAGCCAGGATCACGCTCTGGGGGATGGCGTCAACCAGGCCCAGGCCGTAGAGCGGGGGGGTGATGCGCACCGAGCTAAGGTTCGCCCCGGCGGGGATGCCGGGGCGCGCGGAGCAGGAGAGGCCGAGCTCGCTCACCGAGTGGGCTCGGGCCAGGGGCCCGCCGTTGCCCAGCATGGGGTCGAACTTCCCGCCGCTCAGGCGACCCACCAGCGTGGCTACTCCCAGGCCGTCGGAAGCCACGCCCCCCGCGGTGGGGGAGGCGTGGCACTCGGCACAGGAGCGGGCGTTGAACAGCGGCCCCAGCCCCTCGCCGGGGGTGAAGGCGTGGCGGAAAAGCTCGGCTCCTCGAGCGACGAGGTCGGGTGTTGGGGCGCTGGTGGCGGTGCTGGCCCCGAAAGCGGGCAACTCGAGCACCGCCCCTCTGAGGCCGGGGTACTGGGGCAGCTCCCCGGTCACGCTGACCCAGATCTTCTGGGCGTCGCTCGAGACCGCGATCCCGGCCAGCCGCCCGCCGCCCAGCACGCCCACTCCTGGCACTTCCACCCGCCGTGTCGCGACCACGCTGCCGTTTTGCCTCATCCGCACGATGGTGCCGTTGCCCCGGTTGAGCACGTAGAGGTCGGAGTTTCCCGCCAGGGTGGTGTTGGAGGAGAAGCCGGGGTTGGCGACTTCGGGCACGGCGGGGGCTAAGTCGATGGGCACGTTGAACTCGGGTACCTGGATGCGCCGCTGGCTGGCGACGCGGAACACCCTGCCATCGTCGGCTAGGGTCAGAGCCACCACCGCGTTGCCCAGGGGGTCGGCGACGTAGATGATCCGGTCGGGCACCCAGTTGAAGACCATCCCGGCGCGGATGGCCATCTGCTCGGTGGAATCGCCATCCCTGGGGCTGAGCGCGCTCAGAGGCCGGATGGTTCCGCCTGGAGCCAGCCCGTCCACGCCCTTTTCCACGTGGACCTGCGCGATCCTGCCGTCGGCCATGAGCACCGCGAACACCGCCCGCCCGCTCTGGTCGGGCGACTTGCCCAGCAGGGCGGTGCCCAGCGTGGCCGCTCCCAGGCCCCCGAGGAAGATCTGGGGAGTGCGGTTGGTCTGGTTGCTGTGGAACACCCCGCCTGCCACTTTGCTGGGGGCTCCGGCCAGGGGTCGCCCGTCGGGATCGATCACCGACTCGAAGCCAGGGCCAGTGGCTCCCTGGGGCGCGCCGGTGAACCAGGGCCGCCCGAAGGCGTTGTTGATGGAGATGCCCAGCGGGTAGCTCACTGCCGGCAGAGCGGCGGTTACCGCCTGGGGGTTGTTGAGGCCGTTGGTGAACGCCGGGCTCTGGGCGGTGTAAAGCTGCACCCGCCCACCCGCGGCCACCGCCTGGCCGCCGGCCCTGGCGAAGTCCTGGGGAATCACCACCGGGGCATCGCCCCTGGGATCGATGGAGAGGATGGACCCCTCGGGCCAGTTGGCGATGGCCTTGGGAGCCCCAAAGTTGGAGCTGCTGGCCACGAACAGCCTCTCGGCCTCGAGGACCCTCCCGGCCTGGGTGAAGGCCGCGAACTCGGGCTTGTCCCGGATCGGGCCGCCGGGGTGAAAATAGCCGATCTGGCTGAGGGCTCCCGCTCCCGGAATGCCCACCGCCACCACCTTGCCGCTGATGGGCTGGATGCCTTGGGCCAACGCGCTCGCGAGGCTGAAGGCCGCAGCGAGCGCGGGCAGGATTGACTTGCGTGACAACAGAAGCCTCCTTCAGGACGCGGCACCCGGAATAGGGCGAGTCGGGGATGAGTGAGATAGTTTGGGGGATAGAGCGCTAAGAAGGTATCCGCGAGTCCGGGGACAAAGTATTGTACGTGGGGCTACAGGTCAACGAAGGATTTCTTAAGGTTCGCGGGGCGGAAGGAAGACCAGGGTCGGGGATCTAAGAACGTAGACTTGCGTTTGGCGCTAGGCGTTCGACACTTTGCCTACGACGTACGACTCATAGCCAGCGGCCCCTACTTCAAATGCACCACCGTCACCCCGTGGCCGCCTTCGTAGGGAACGGCGTCGTGGAAGCTCTGGACCCGCTTGTCGCGCTTGAGCGCTTCGCGCAGGGCGTTACGCAAGGCCCCGGTGCCCTTGCCGTGGAGCAGGCGCAGGGGGGTGGCCCCCACGGCCCTGGCCTCCTCGATGTAATCGTCCACTGCGATGAGGGCTTCCTCGACGCTCAGGCCGCGCAGGTTGAGCTCGGTGTCGAAGCTCGAGCGCTGGCGGCTACTGCCTGAGCCCTTGGGTTTGTCTTCCTCCTTGGGCTTGAGGCTCGAGAGGGGGAAGCTCATGCGCACCGCGCCCATCTGCACCACGGCCTCAGCGCCGCGGATTTCGACGATGCTGCCCTTGCCGTATTCGGGCACGTCCACCACCGCGCCTACCTGGAGGTTCGGCTGGGTGGGGATTTGGCCCTTGGGGGGTTTTCGATAGCGGCTGCGCAGTTGCAGCAGGTCCTGCAGGGCCTGGCCCTGGCCCTGGACTCTGGCTTTCTCGCGGGCCTGGCGCACCTGTTGCTGGGCTTCGAGCACCACCCGCTCGGCCTGGGTGCGCGCCTCTTCCAGCAGCTTTTCGCGCTGGGCCTCGAGTTCGCCCAGCCGCTCTTCGAGTTTCTGCCGCAGGGCTTCGGCTTCGCGGGTGGCCGCCGCGGCCTTCTCGCGCTCGGTCCTCGCGGCCTCGCGCTCGGCCTCGAGGGCCGCCAGCAGGCGCTCCACCCGTCCCCCTTCCGGCCCCAGAAGCTCCTCGGCCCGCTTCACGCCCTCAGCCGGGAAGCCCAGCCGCCGCGCGATGGACAGGGCGTAGCTGCGGCCCGGTGAGCCTACCGTCAGGCGGTAGGTGGGGCGCAGGTTCTCCAGGTCGAAGCGCATGGAGGCGTTGCGTATGCCGGGTTGCTCCTGGGCGAAAGCCTTGAGCGGGGTGAGGTGGGTGGTGATGAGGCCCCGTGCTCCCAGCGCCAGGAGCCGCTCGAGGAAGGCCTGCGACAGCGCCGCGCCCTCTTCGGGGTCGGTGCCCGAGCCCAGCTCGTCGATGAGCACCAGGCTCTGCGCGTCGGCGTGCTCGAGCACCTCCTTGAGCCTGAGCAGGTGGGCGGCGAAGGTTGAGAGGCTTTCCTGCAGGCTCTGCTCGTCACCGATGTCCACGAAGAGCTGGGTGGGGAAGTCGAGCACCGCACTCTGGGCCGCTACAAAGAGCCCCGACTGGGCCATCAACACGGCCAGGCCCAGGGTCTTGAGCAGCGCAGTCTTGCCGCCCATGTTGGGCCCGGTGAGCAGCAGGATGCGGTGCTCGTCGGTGAGTTCTATGTCGTTGGCCACGGCCCCCTGGATCAGGGGGTGGCGGGCTTGGACCAGCCGATAGGTGCCCCGTTCGAAGCGGGGCCGGGACAGGCCCCAGTCCTGAGCCAGGTTGGCCGCAGCGCGGGCTAAGTCGAGCTCGACCAGGGCCTCGAGGGTCGCCGGCAACTCAGGGTCGCCCGCCAACAGGCTCGACAGCTCGAAGAGGATGCGGTTCACCTCAGCCTCCTCCTCCAGGCGCAGGCTGGCGAGCTGGTTGTTGAGCGGCACGATGCTGGCGGGCTCCATGAAGACCGTGAGCCCGCTGTCCGACTGGTCGAGCACGATGCCGGGAAGCTGGTTCTGGAAGCTGGCCTTGACCGGAATCACGTAACGGTCGCGCCGGATGGTGATTAGCCGGTCCTGGATGGCGCTGGGCTGCCGGTCCATGATGCTATAGAGCCGCTCCTGGATGCGAGCGCGCAGGGGGCCCAGCGAGGAGCGGATCTCCCGCAGGCGCGGGCTGGCCGAGTCGCGCACGTTGCCCCCGTCGTCTAGGCACTCTCTGACCCGGCGGCGAAACAGGGTGTGCTCGCCGATACGCGCCGCCAGGGCCGACAGCCGCTCGCCAATCTCCAGGAGCTCATGTTTGAGTTCGGTGGCGGCCTCGAGGCTGTGCGCCGCGCCCAAAAGGTCAATGCCCTCCAGCCGCCGCCCCTCCTGCGCTGCCGCCAGCGCCGGGCGCAGGTCGCGGATGCCCCCCAGGCGGTAGCTGTAGGCCACCGCCTCGGCGACGGTGGCTTGCTGGGCCAGGGCCTCCTCGAGGCTGGCTTTGGGACCAACGCGCAGGGCGGCCTCCTGGCCCATCAGGGTCGAGGCCCGCTCGGCCAGAGCCTGGCGAACGCGGTGAAATTCCAGTGCTTCGAGGGCGTCACGCATAGGCGAATACCCAAAGGGCCAGTATAGCGCCTGTAGCCAGGGCATTTGCGCCCTGGCTCGGCCTCCAATTCAAGCAGGCCCGGACCATGGAAATGACTTTTGCGACATCCGGGCCGTCGTCTAAGCGCGCGGGGGTGCCCAGGCCTCCCCGGAGAAGAAGCCCCGCACCAGCCGGCCAACCAGCGGAGCCAGCAGGATCAGCGCCAGCAGGTTGGGTATGGCCATTAAGCCGTTGAAGGTGTCACTGACGCTGAGAAAGGTGTCTAGGCCCCCCAGCGGCCCCATGAAAGCCAGGACCAAGTAGCAAAGGCGAAAGGGCCAGCGGATACCCTCGCCAAAGAGGTAAGTCGCCGCTTCCTCGCCGTAGAACCCCCAGGTGATCAGCGTGCCCATGGCGAAGACGATCAGCAGCACCGCGAGCACGAGGCTTTGCAGGAAATGGGCCGAAAAGAGCTGAACGATGGCTTCGGTGGCCGACCCTCCCATGAACTCTCGCCACACTCCCGAGGCGATGAAGGTCAGGGCGGTGAGGGTGGTGACCAGGAAACTCACCAGCATCTCGGTGACGCCCCAGAAGCCCTGCCGAACAGGGTGATCTACCTGGGCCTGGGAGTGAGCGAAGGCCGAGGAACCCAGCCCGGCCTCGTTGGCGAAGATGCCCCGGCCCATCCCGGCCTGGAAGATCTGCACCAGCGCGTAGCCTGCCGCGCCGCCGGCAGCAGCCTGGAAGCTCAGGGCAGAGGAGAAGACCAGCGAGAAAGCGGCGGGCAATTGCCCCGCATGTACGATCAGGAGCGGCAGCACCGCCAACAGGAACAGCAGCAGCTTGAGGGGGAAGATCACCGAGGCAAAGCGGGCTACCCGCACGATGCCACCGCCCAGCACCACCCCGGCGATGACGGCGACCAGCAGCCCGGTGATGGCCGGAGGCACCTTGAAAGCTTCCTGGAGCGTGCCACTGAGGGCCTCGGCCTGCACCAGGTTGCCCCCGCCGAAGGCGGAGAAGATGGCGAAGATGGCAAACAGCCCGGCCAGCCAGCCCCAGCGGGGTCCGAGGGCCTGTCGGATGTAGTACATGGGGCCGCCCGAGATCGAGCCGTCGGTGTACTGGCGGCGGAAATGCACGCCCAGGGTGGCCTCGGCGAATTTGGTGGCGGCCCCGAGCCCGTAGCCCAGCCACATCCACAAGACCGCACCCGGTCCGCCCGATAAAATGGCGGCGACCATCCCCACGACGTGCCCGGCTCCCACCGTGCCCGAAAGAGCGATCATCACGGCCTGAAAGGGGCTAATGGTTCCACCAAAGCTCTCCGAGCGCTCACGGATGGCCCCCAGGGTCTCGCGCAGGATGATACCGAAGCGGGTGAGTTGCAGGAAGCGCGTGTGGATCGAGAGATAAAGCCCCACCAGAATGAAGATCAGCATCATCACCGGGCCATAAACCAGGCTGTTGAGCCACTGATTGATTTCGAGAAAGCTCATAGATTTACCTCAAAGGATATCCTTCAACCGGGCGTGAACCAAGCTTCCACCTCGAGCCCCCTCGCCAGGCGGTGTCTGCGCAGGTCGGGGTCACACAGGCCTACCCGCCCGGCAAAGTTGGGTCGGGGGAGCACTTGGAAGGACAGGATAGGGCCATTGCGCGCCTGCAGGAGCAGGCGGAAACCGGCGCGGAACTTGGGACTCCACTCCCTGTACAGCTTCTCGTCGACGAAGGCCACGCCCTGCGGCGTGCCATACAGCGGTAGGACGATGAGTTTGTGCCGCACGATCTGCACCTGGGGCCTGGCCTCGAGCACCCCCAGCTCGAGCAGGCGCTCGAGCTTGCGGGCCACTTCCAAGGGGGGCATCCCCGTCCCCAGCAAGATGGTCGCGATGGATTGGCCGTTGCTCAGCGATGCCAGTTTGAGGAGGTCGTGTGAGAGCTGGATCTGCTTGCCGCGAGGCTTCAGCTGCAGCACCTCGCTCCAGTCGCTGCTCAGCAGCTCGAGCTGCTGCCAGTCCTCGATGAGCTGGGCCAGCCGCTGCTGTACCGCCAAGCCCCCAAAGAGGTTCTCCTCGACCGGGGCCTGGCCGTCCTCGAAGCGGAAGGGTACGTAGCGCATCCCGGCGATCAGCTCCAGCGCCTCGTCGCCTATCCGCTTTCCCGCTTCGGCGCTCACCAGCCTGCCCTGCCGCAGGGAGAGCTGCGCGGGAATCTGGGGATGCTCGAGGTAGAGCTCACCGTCGCGCTTGCTTCCCAGCAGAGTCTGCAACAGGTTGAGCAGGGGAAACTCTTTGAGGTTGCCTCGCAGCACAGCTTCTCCATTCGCCTGCATTCTACGCACAGGCCTTTGCTTTATGCACTCTCATCAATTGCCGATCGCGAGCAGGCTTTTGTCGGGGGCGACGCTCCTCTTCGCCCTGGTGATGGGTGCGGGTAGGTTCTCAGACCGGTATTCTTAAGCCATGTCCAATGTCCTGGTCTTGCACGGTTTCACCTCGCACCCCATCCTCACTATGGGCCCGCTCCCCGAGGTTTTGCGTCGGGCGGGCTATACCGTGCTGCAGCCCACGCTCCCCGGCCACGGTACCCGTCCGGAAGACCTGGTGGGAGTGCGCTGGGAGGACTGGTACCGGGTGGCGCTGGAGGCCTACCGCTCGCTGCCCGAGCCCAGGGCGCTGGTGACGCTCTCGGTAGGCGCTTTGATCGGGGCCAAGCTCGCTGCTGAGGAGGGCACCTCGGCATTCGTGGCGATGGTGCCGGCTCTGGGTTTCGTCAATCCCCTGGCCCCCCTGGCCCCTTACTTGCGGTGGCTGATCCCGACCTTCAAGGGCACCAACTCGGTGCGCGACCCCGAGCGCAAGAAGAACAACCCCAACTACCCATACTTCCCCACCGGCGCTTTCGTGGAGGTGCTCGAGCTGTGTCGGCAGGTCCCCCCCCTGCTGCCCCGGATTACCGCCCCGGCTCTGGTGCTCCAGGCCCAGCACGACAGTACCATCCCCGAGGCGGCGGTCAGGCGCTTCCACCAGTTGCTGGGAAGCTCGAGCAAGGAGTACAAGGTCTACGACAGCGAACACGACCTCCTGCTCGACTTCAGGGCCGACGAGGTTGCCGAGGACGTGAACGCTTGGCTGAAGCGGGTATTCCCGCCGAAGGAAAGTTGATAACCCTTAGCCGATCGTCGCGCAGAATGTCGAATGTGATTGGATCTTGCGTCGTCTGCAATACACCTTGCAGCATGGGACACATGACCTTATTGCAACTGATAATCAGTTGCAATAAGCTAGCGAGGTGGAGCCGATGACCCTAACCGTATTCTTCTACGCTTTGCTGACCGCCATCGCCACGGGTCTGGGGGCACTGCCTTTTCTATTGCGGCGCGGCTTCAGCCGCCGGGCGTTGGGCATCGCCAACTCGGTAGCAGCCGGGCTGATGCTGGCGGCCAGCTTTGGCCTGGTCTACGAGGGGGTAAACTACAGCCTCGCGCGCACGTTGCTGGGAGTCTTCGTGGGCCTAGCCTTCATCCTGGCGGCCCACCGCTTCCTGGGCCGTTACGACGATATCCGTTTGGGTAACCTGGGTGCGCTGGATTCGCGCAAGGCCCTGATGCTGGTGGGGATCATGACCCTGCACTCTTTTGCCGAAGGGGTGGGCGTGGGGGTTTCGTTCGGCGGGGGAGAGGCCTTGGGCTTGTTCATCACCCTAGCCATCGCGGTGCATAACATCCCCGAGGGTCTGGCGATCAGTCTGGTGCTGGTACCTAAAGGGGTTTCGGTGCTCAAGGCTGCCTGGTGGAGTGTGTTTTCCTCGCTTCCCCAACCTCTCATGGCGGTGCCCGCCTTCTTGTTCGTCGAGACCTTCAAACCGCTGCTGCCCTTCGGGCTGGGCTTTGCAGCGGGGGCCATGATCTGGCTGGCCATAGCGGAGATCCTGCCCGAGGCCCTCGAGGAGGCCCCGGCTTCCAGCGTAGCTACCGCCCTCACCCTCTCGGTGGCTGCGATGGTGGCCTTCCAGTTCCTGCTCGGTGCTTAAGACGGGAGCCCAAAAAGCACAAAGAACAGGGAAGTTGTCGAACCTCTCGTCCTGTCCTCGAGGAAGCGGGGTCAGGCGCTCAGGCGCTGGGCATCGGTCCAGAAGCCCTCGAGGTCGTAGTATTCACGGGCCTCGGGGGTCATGATGTGCACGAGCACCTCGCCGTAATCGAGCAGGATCCAGCGCTGGCTAGGGCCTTCGACGTGGAGGGGAAGGAGGCCTTCGTCTTCCAGGCGTTCACGCACCGCGCGCTCGAGGGCCTCGAGGTGGGGGCGGCTGGTGCCGGAGGCGATGACAAAGAAATCGAGGCTCTCGGACGCTTGCCGCAGGTCCAGAGCCACCACGTTTTCGGCCTTCTTGTCTTCCAGGGATTGACGGATCAACTCGATCTTTCGGGTAGCATCCAGTGTTTTCACCATCTGCCCCCAGTGTAGCGCAACTTCGCTGGAGGAATGTGTGCGGTTTGCCAAGCGGATGCTGAGCGCAGGGAAGCGCTTCAGGTCATTTTCCAATCGCCGGGCTACCCCATAAACTCACTACATGGAAGCCCTGTGGGTGCTGGGAGCGTACGTGTTGGGCCTGGGGGCGAGTGTGCTGGGACTGCCGCCCCTGGTGGGCTACCTGGCCGCAGGGTTTGGCCTGGGTGCGCTGGGTTTGCACGGCGGGGATTTTCTGCACGAACTGGCCCACGCGGGGGTGCTGCTGCTGCTGTTCAGCGTGGGGCTCAAGCTGCGGCTGGCCAGCCTGTTCCGTCCCGAGGTGCTGGGGGTGGGGAGTCTGCACTTGTTGCTGGCCGGAGGCCTGACCACCTTGCTGCTGTGGCCCTGGCTGGGCAGCGCGGCCTGGTACGTGGGGCTGGGGCTGGGGTTTTCCAGCACCGTGCTGGCGATCAAGCTGCTGGAGGAAAAGCGCGAACTCTCCACTTACCACGGGCGGGTGGTGGTGGGCATCCTGGTCTTGCAGGACCTGGTGGCGGTGGCCTTGCTGGCGCTGGCCGGGGTCAAGACTCCCACGCCCTGGGCCTTGCTGCTGCTGGTGTTGCCGCTGCTGCGCCCGCTGGTGATCTGGGTGCTCGAGAAAAGCGGTCACGATGAGTTGCTGCTGCTGTTCGGGGTTGGGCTGGCCTTGGGCGGAGGTAGCCTAGCGGAGGCGGTGGGGCTTTCGGGCGAGCTGGGGGCTTTGCTGATGGGAGCCGTGCTGGCCGGCCACGCCCAGACCACCGAGCTTTCGCGTATGGTGTGGGGCCTGAAAGAAGCCTTTCTGGTGGCCTTCTTCCTCGAGATCGGACTGGGCGGTTTCCCCGAACTGGGACTGCTAGGGGCGGGCTTTTTGATCCTGCTCTCGTTGCCGCTGCAACTGGTGATTTTCTTTGGGCTGTTCGTGTTGTTCGGCCTGCGGGCGCGTACGGCCTTCGTCTCCTCGGCGGCGCTGGGAACCTTCAGCGAGTTTACCCTCATCACCTCGAGCGCCGCCGTGCGCAATGGGGTGCTGGATGAGTCCTGGGGCACGCTGCTGGCTTTGGTGGTGGCAGCCTCGCTGGTGCTGGCGGCTCCGCTCAACCGCCGGATTCACTGGCTGTACGACCGGCTCGAGCCCTACCTGCTGCGCTTCGAGCGCACGGGCTACCACCCCGACCGCGAGCCCACCCGGCTGGGGCAGGCCCGCTGGCTGGTGGTGGGCATGGGCCGCACGGGTGGAGCGGCCTACAAGCTGCTCGAGCGCGAAGGTGAACGGGTGGTGGGGCTAGACGCCGACCCGGCCAAGCTGGAGGCCCACCGCGCCAAGGGCCGCCGGGTGCTCTACGGTGACGCCGAGGACCCCGAGCTGTGGGAGCGGCTCGAGCTTTCCGGGATCAGGGGGGTGCTGCTGACTATGCCCGACTTCGAGGCCAAGCTGCGCGCGGTGGAGGGCCTGCGCCGCCGGGGTTTCCCCGGTCTGATCGCCGTGACCAGCTATCACCTCGAGGAAGACCCGCTGTTCGAGAAAGCCGGGGTGAGCTTCATCTTCCATCCCTTTGCCGAGGCCGGTGAACGCCTGGCCGAGCGGGCGCTGGAATTGCGCGCGGTGGAGGAGGTCGTCGAAGGCCAAAATACGTCGATTGTCGATGACCGATAGTCAGTAGCGCGGGGTCGTACGTCCTGCGTCACACGCCAAACGCTAAGGCAGCACGATCAGGGCGTCGTAGCCTGAGGGGCTGAGGTTGTAACGGGTGAACAGTGGCAGGTGCAGCAACTCCGCGTAGTAGCGGGCTACCTCGACCGAGGTGCTGCCGGTGCGGATGTAGACCCCTGGTCCGAAGTTCAGGGTGTTCTCGGCTACGTCGGGCAGGGGCAGGCCCAGGCGGCGGAAGCCCTCGAGGGGATCACGGTCGTTTTTCCGGGTGTTCTCCGAACCTGCGGCAGTGGACACCAGCACCGCCACCTTGCCCTCGGGGGCGATGCCGGTGAGCAGGTCAAGGTTGAGCGAGAGGAAATCGTTGAGGAAGCGGTTGCGCTCTTCTTCATCGAAGCGCAGGAAGAAGCCGTCCTCGTAGGTGGGCAGCGTGGCCGAGCGCAGCGAGACCCCGCGCAGGTAGGGGAGCCAAGCCAGCGCATCCTGCAGGCTGAGGTCGGTCTCGAGCCTGCTCCAGACTTGGTTGGCCAGTCCCGGCAGGCGGCCCCAGTATTTAGGCTGCTTGATCTTCTCGGCGACCTGGCTCAGCAGGTCCTTGATGCGGTCGAGGCGGCTGTAATCGCTGCCGTAGCCATAGCGAAAGCGCATGTACTTTACCGCATCGGCTCCGTTGAGGTGATTGGGACCGGCGGGAAAGTCGATGTAGAGCCCGGCGGCCCGGTCAGTGTACTTCATGGGTTCGCTCAGGACCACGTCCACCCCGTCCACTGCGTCCACGAGCACCTTGACCACGTCGAGCGTGAGGATGACGTAGTGGTCTACCGGCAGCCCCAACGCCTCCTCGACGGCGTCCACCAGCCCCTGGGCCTTGCCTCTGGCGTAGGCCCCGTTGATTTTGCCACCGGTCAGGGGGGTGTAGAGGTCGCGGGGTATGGCCAGCAAGCTCACCTCGCTGCCCCTGACGGCAGCGTAGAAGATGGTGTCGGTGCGTTCGCCCGCGCCGCAAGGGGTGTGGTAGCCGCAGTATTCGATGTCACGGGCGGCGATCACCAGGTTCATCTCGAGCTCACCGCCCATCCGGAAACCGCTGCCCCCCCCACCTTGGCGCATGTCGCCAGGAGTGGGGGCAAAATGGATAGCCGCGGCTAGGCCGAGGAAGCCCAGGCTCAGAAGGATCAGGGAAGCTCGAGGTCGGCGCATGAACGTTTCCCGACAAAGATAGCCGATAGAACCTTGCTAATCGTGAAAAGGACAGGGTGAAACTAAAGCCTGAAGCCTGGCCTGGGCTCGCTCGCCAGTTCCCGATAAGCCTCGAGGGTGCGGGGGTGGACGGGAATGCCCTTGCTCTGAAGGTATTCGACCTTGCTGCGCACGGCCCGGCGGTAGGCCTCGAGCAACTGGCCCTCCAGCGCCAGATCGCGGATTTCGGCGTTGACCCCGCGCCCTGGCTCCGATACATCGGCCACGTAGACCGCCATCGCGATGGCGTGGCTGGGGTGTACGCCGTAGACGTGCCCCTCGATGGCCTCGAGCACCTCCTCATCCTCGATGCCCCACTCCTCGGCCAGACGCCGCCCGGCCCGCCCGTGCAGGGCCTTGGGGTGCTTGCGTTCGACCTCGTTCTGCGGAGGGGCCAGCTCGGCCAGGCGCTCGGGGGTGAAGTCGCGGGCTGCATCGTGGAGGATGCCCGCCAGGTAGGCCCGCCCGGGCTCGAGCCCGTTGGCCTCAGCGATGCGCTCGGCCAGCTCGGCCACCCGCAGGATGTGGGCGAAGCGCTCGGGGCTGACCAGCTTGCGCACCCGTTCAGCCCACTCGGTAAAAGCCGTGTTTGCCAATGTAGACCTCCACTTCCAAAGGCAGCAGATAGCGCACCGTGCGGCCTTCGCGCAGCCGCTTGCGAATCTCGCTGCTGGAAACGTCGTAACCAGGGATCTCCAGGAGGCGGGTGCGCTCCCGGAAGAAGGGGTGGATTTCGGGGGTGTGGCCGGGCCGGGTCACCGCGACCAGCTGGGCCAGGTCGTCGAGCCGCTCGGCCTGGTGCCAGGAGTCGGCGTCGTTGTAGGCATCGGCCCCGGTGATGAAAAAAAGCTCAGCAGCCGGGTAGCGCTGCTGAGCCTCGAGCAGGGTATCGACGGTGTAGCTGGGGCCGGGGCGGTCGAGCTCGAGGCGGCTGGCCTCGAAGCGAGGGTCGCGGGCGGTGGCCAGCAACACCATCTCGTGCCGGGCCTCGGGCGGGGCGACGGGGGTCTTGT
>NZ_QWLA01000051.1 GCF_003574095.1 Calidithermus roseus | reverse complement strand
CCTTCCCCCCCACCTCCACCGCCCACTGATGCTCCTGCCCGATGTAGCCCTCGAGCATGCGGTAGGTGTCCTCAAGGCTTTTGTGCGGCCCCCAGGCCAGAAAACGGGTCATTTCCTCGTCCTGGCACAAAGGGAACAAGTCAGGGGCGTCTTCCCAGCGAAAGGGGCGCAGCAACACGTGGGAGCCGCGGAGTTCCATGCTCACAGCATAGGGCCAAGCGGGCTATCATACGCTACATTTACCCATGCCCTAGAGGGTGTTAGCCCTAAAGTCCATAACACCCTCTAGCTTCCTTCGCAGTCCAACGGGTTCATAGCCCTCGAGCCAAACACCAGAATTCGCTACCAGGACAGCTCAGATTCAGGGATTCGCCGAGCTCGAGCACCCTGCAGCCAGGAGCACGAAGAAAGGACCCGCACGTGGCGGGTCCTTTTTGAAATGCCGATCTCTAGGGACGATCCAGAGTGATGACCGGCGAGGTCCAGCTCTCCCAGTGGGCCGGGTTGCTGGCATCGCCCAGGGCCTTGAGCACCGAAACCTTGATCACGTACTGGCCATCGGGCACGGTGTAGGTTTTGTTGCCGCCGAAGGTAGTTCCATCCCACGAAAAAGCAAAGAAGCTGGTCGCAGTGGAGTTACGACCCACATAATCCTGGTTTAGAGCCCGGTGCCAGGCTTTGCCGGAGCTAGCCTCGAAGACCTCCATGCGCAACAGGCGCACCTGATGGTCGAGGTGAACCAGAATGTAAGGGGTGTTAAACGCATCGGTGAGCGTGTAGGTTGCCCCACCGGGCTTCGGGGTATAAATGCCCCCCGCAAAGCAATCCAGGCCCCTCAGCAAGGCGCAGCTGGAGAGGCTGGCTAACATGGGGAAGCCACCCGTGAGCACCGGGATAGACTGGTAATCGCCCGAGTAACCGGCGAAGGGCACCCGGTAGACCTGGCCGCCACCTTGGGGCGTGAAGACGATGTAACCGCCGTACTGGTGGTTGGCGGCGGTGGGTGGGGTGATGGTCACGTTGACGCTGGCGCTGCCTCCCGCCGGTACGGTGATGCTGGGGCTACTGAAAGCCACGGTAGCGTTGGAAGTAAAGAAGCCGGGGCTGATCACGCCACCGGTGGAGAGGGCATTGACGAAGGAGAGGTCGTAGGTGACGGCATCCGGGCCGTTGTTCTCGAGGGTGAGTGTCTGGGTCGGGGGGAAACCCTCACCCAGCGAGAGCTTGGCGGGCTCGATCTTGGTAGTGGCCAGGATGGCGTCGTCGATGTCCAGCATGCCGGCACCCTGACGGTGCACGTTATCCAGGAAGCCCAGGCCGGGGTTGCCCCACCAGTTCTTGGGGTCGGCGCTGTTTTGCAAGATGCCGCGCATGGCCTGGGCAGGTGTATTGGGCCTGGCCTCGAGCAGCAGGGCCGCCGCGCCAGCCACGTGGGGGCTGGACATCGAGGTGCCGCTGATGGTGGCGTACCCACCCCGCTCGAGCGGATAGGTAGAGCGGATCAGACCGCCGGGTGCGCCGATGTCAGGCTTGAGGGCGAGATCGGGCGAGAGGCCGTAGGAGCTGAAGGATGAGATCAGCCCACCGGTAGGGTTGGGGAAGGAACCAAACTGGTCGGTCCAGTTCAATGTTTGCGGCGTCCCTGAAGCGATAGCATTGTTGATGGCCACACCTTCGGCGTCCGAGATGGCCACGACCGGGATGGTAATCGCCGGTGTGCCCGCAACCGTCGGGCTAAAACGGCCAGCCACGCTGTTATAAAGCACGACCGCGGCTGCACCCGCGTTTTGCGCGTTGGACGCCTTGGTGTGGAACGTGCAGGTGCCGCGACGGATGAGCGCCGCTTTACCAGTCAGGCTGCCAGCAGGCAACGGCGAACAAGCGTCTGCTGTGCTCGCGGGCGTGCCGGTGCGTGCCAGCGGCAGGCTTCCCGAGGTGGGAGCGGGGGGAGCTGCAGCAGCATTGGCGTATCCGATGGTGAGGTTTGCGGGGGTTACGGTGAACGTATTCAGCGAAACGTGGGTGTTGTCGAACGAGGCTACCCCGATGACCTTCTCACCCAGGCCCGGAGCGCTCGCTGAGTACAGGCCATTGGCCCCACTGTTGCCGATGGAAGCCACCACCACCATGCCCTTGTTGACCAGGCGGTTGCTGGCCTGGGCAGTGGGGTACTGCGGCCACTGGAAGGCTGAGCCGATGCTCATGTTAAGCACGTCCATGTCGTCTTCCAGGGCCCGCTCCATGGCGGCGATCATGATGTCGGCGGTGGTGGAGCCCTCGCAGCCGAAGACCCGGTAAGCCCCGAAGGTCACGCCGGGGGCTACGCCCTTCACGCTACCGTTGGCCCCTACGATGCCGGCTACGTGGGTGCCGTGACCGTTGCAGTCGTCGGGATTGGGGTCGGGGGCAGGGGTGGGGTTATAGAGCGGCGAGCTGGGGTCGGCGTTGAAAGCATCGCCCACGAAATCCCAACCCACCGCCACCCGGCAGCCGGGGCCAAAGCAGCCGCCTAGGTCGGGGTGGTTGTAATCCACGCCGGTGTCCATCACGGCCACTTTGATGCCCTGGCCGCTAAAGCCCAGCTCGCTCTGGGCGATGTCAGCCCCGGTCATGGCCAAGGCAGTGGCTAGCTCAGGATCGGTCACCAGGGCGGTAGGGGGCAGCGACACCCTGACCACCGGATAGACATTTTTCACCCCGGCAATCCGGGAGAGCTTGGGCACCTCCGAATGGGAGGCCTGGACGGAAAATCCGTTCCAAAGAGTCTTGAAGGCGAAGCGCTCAGTGTATCTGAGCCTGGCTTTCCGGGCCGCTTCCCGGAAGGTTTGCTGTTCGGCTTCCAGCGTGGCCCGTGGGGTACCCTCGGCGCTGGGTGGGCTCGAGAGCTCCACGAACCACAGATCAGGGGTTTCGTCCAGGAAAGCCCCGCTCTCCATCGAGGGCAGAGACCTCTCGGGAAATACCTCCTGGACGCTTTGGGTGCTCACAGCTTGGCTCGGGGGCTTGGTGCTACAGGCCGCCAGGGCCAGTAGCAATACAGCAGCGATCGCCAAAAACCAGTATTTCCAGTACATAGGGATTTCACCTCGCTAGTATTTGGGATTGAGAAATCTAGATATAAGCCCTTCTACAAAACAGGTCTTCACCCCCTTTCATCAAATGGGGTTCGAAGGTGGGAAACTCCAAGAAACCAATACAAGTACACCCGCCATTGAGGTCACGCCCCTGCCCGAACGCTGGACTGCCAGATACCCCGGTTTTTCGTTGACCTCAGTATACGCCCGCATCCTCGAGAGCAAAGGCGTTACTTCAGGCGTTACAAAGCCATTTCACGACTAAAAACTTTTGGCTATATAGAATATTTCCAGCTTTGCAGTCTCGCGCAGAAATACCGAAGCTGTCGAACTTAGCCCCGGTATTTACGGCAAAGCCGCGGCTAGGGCGTGACCCTACCTGGGGAAAGGACAAACGAAGATACGCCCTTCGACGTGCTCGAGCGAGCAAGTATCATGGTGCGGTATGGCGAAGGAAAAAGGCCTGACTCCGCAAAGCCAAGATTTCAACGAGTGGTACAACGAAGTCATCCTGCGAGCTGAACTGGTGGATTATGGCCCGGTGCGCGGCACGATGGTCATCAGGCCTTATGGCTTTGGCCTGTGGGAGAACATTCAACGTGTCCTGGACGACATGTTCAAGGCCACCGGCCACACCAACGCGTACTTTCCCCTCTTCATCCCCATGAGCTTCTTCCAGAAGGAAGCCGAGCACGTCGAGGGGTTCGCGCCTGAACTGGCGGTGGTGACCCACGCGGGTGGGGAGGAGCTCGAGGAACCCCTAGCTGTGCGCCCGACCTCGGAGACCATCATCGGCTACATGTGGGGCAAGTGGATTCGCACCTACCGCGACCTGCCCCAGCTCCTCAACCAGTGGGGCAATGTGGTGCGCTGGGAGCTGCGCACCAAGCCCTTCTTGCGCACCAGCGAGTTCTTGTGGCAAGAAGGCCACACCGCCCACGCCACCCAGGAGGAGGCCGAGGCCGAGGTGCGACAGATGCTGGGCATCTACGCCAAGATGTCGCGTGAGTGGGCGGCGGTGCCGGTGTGGGAGGGGGTCAAGACCGAGAGCGAGAAGTTCGCCGGAGCGGTCTACACCACCACCATCGAGGCCATGATGCGCGACGGCAAGGCGCTGCAGTCAGGCACCAGCCACTACCTGGGCACCAACTTTGCCAGAGCCTTCGACATCCAGTTCCAGGACAAGGATCAGCAGAACAAGTACGTCCACACCACGAGTTGGGGCCTCTCCACCCGCATGGTGGGCGCGGTGATCATGACCCACGGCGACGACAAGGGCCTGATCCTGCCCCCTCGCCTCGCCCCCATTCAGGCGGTGATCGTGCCCATCTACAAGTCGGACACCCGCGAGCAGGTCATGCCCGCGGTGGAAAAGCTGACCGCCGACCTCAAGGCCGCGGGCGTGCGGGTCCATCTCGACGACCGCGACCAGTACAGCCCCGGCTTCAAATTCAACGAGTGGGAGCTCAAGGGCGTGCCGCTGCGCCTGGAGATTGGCCCCCGCGACGTGGAGGCGGGCACCGCCGTGCTGGCGAGCCGCCTGGGCGGCAAGGAGACCGTTCAAATCAGCGAGATCGTTGCGACACTACCCCAACGGCTGGAGGCCTTCCAGCAGGCGCTCTACCGGCGGGCGCTCGAGTTCCGCGACAGCCACACCTGGGAAGTGGATAACTACGAGGAGTTCAAGGAGAAAATCGAGCAGGGCTTCGTCAAGGCTTTCCACTGCGGCGACGAGGCGTGCGAGAGGCAGATCAAGGCCGAGACCACCGCCACCACCCGCTGCATCCCCTTCGACGAGCCCCAGGCGCAGGGGAAGTGTATCCGCTGTGGCAGGGAGAGCGGCTACGGCAAGCGGATTTTGTTCGCTAAGGCGTACTAGGGGGTCGATGGTCGATAGCCGGGTACGGGTCGTACGTCCTACGCCGTACGCAAGACGCGAAACGCAAGGCACCTTGTTCCCCCCTTAGCTAGGGGGGATAAACCTTCCCCGCGCGCGGGAAAGGTTGGGGTGGGACAGCCACAAGCCAATAGCCTTTCGCTGATGGCTGGCGGCTGCTTCCTGGTCGCCGAGGCGGGAACGATAGCTGGGGGCGCTCGAAAGCGCCCCCTACAATGTGGGAATGGAGAAGATCCGCTGGGGCATTCTGAGCACCGGACGCATCGCGGGCCGCCTGGCCGACACCCTGCGTAGCCTCGAGGGCGCCGAGCTTTTGGCGGTGGGCTCGAGGAGCCTCGAGGCCGCCGAGGCCTTCGGGGAAGAATACGCCATTCCCCGCCGCTACGGCAGCTACGAGGAACTCGCCGCCGATCCTGATGTAGACGTGATCTATGTAGCCTCACCCCACAGCCACCACTACGCCCACACCCTGCTGTGCCTCGAGCACAGCAAACACGTCCTCTGCGAGAAATCCTTCGCCCACAACGCGCTCGAGGCCCGGCGCATGGCCGAGAAAGCCAGGGAAAAGGGGCTCTTCCTGATGGAGGCCATGTGGACGCGCTTTTTGCCGCACATGGTGCGGCTGCGCGAGTTGCTGGCGCAGAAGGTGATTGGCGAGGTGCGGGTGATCCAGGTCAGCATGGGCTTCCGCGCCCAGGTCGGGCCCGAGCACCGGCTCCTGAACCCCGAGCTGGCCGGAGGAGCCTTGCTGGACGTGGGGGTGTATCCTCTCTCCTTCACCTCGATGCTCTGGGGAAAACCCGAACGCCTCGATAGCCAGGCCTACCTGGGACCGACCGGGGTGGACGAGCAGGCTGTTTTGCTGCTGGGCTACCGCGACGGGCGCATGGCCGCGCTGGTCTCGAGCCTCCACACCCCTACCAACATGGCGGCCTACCTCTACGGCACCGAGGGCTACGTCGAGATCCCCAACCCCTGGTACCGCGCCAAGAGGCTGGTGCTGCACAAAGACGGGCAGGCCAAAACCCTCGAGTGCCCTTATGAAGGCCACGGCGACCAGTTCCAGGCCATCGAGACCATGAACTGCATCCGGGCGGGAAAGCTGGAGTCAGAGGTCATGCCCCTGGCCGAAACCATCGCCATCATGGAGGTCATGGACGCGTTCCGGGCACAGTGGGGATTGCGGTATCCGGGGGAACTGGTTGAAGGGCAGCGAACGGCGGGGGAAGGGTAACGCGATAGACTTCAGAACGTGGCAGGAAAAAGTGCAACCCAGCAAAAACCAGGCCGGGCCAGAGCCCACAAAGCCTCGCGGGCTCGGGCTCTTCCCCAGGAGACGCTCGAGGCCAAGCAGGCTCGAGCCGCGCGGGTGCTGGAGGTGCTCGAGCGGCTCTACCCCAACGCCACCACCGAACTCGAGCACCGCAACCCCTTCGAGTTGCTCGTCGCCACCGTGCTCTCGGCCAGGGCCACCGACGCCTCGGTGAACAAGGCCACGCCTGCGCTGTTCGCCCGCTTCCCCGACGCCGCCAGCCTGGCCCAGGCCACGCCCGAGGAGGTCGAGCCCTTCATCAAGAACATCGGGCTCTACCGAGCCAAGGCCCGCAATCTCGTGCTGCTGGCGCGCAAGTTGGTCGAGGAGCACGGCGGGGAAGTCCCGGTGGATAAGGCCAAGCTGCAGCAGTTGCCCGGCGTGGGCTGGAAAACCGCCACGGTCGTGCTGGGAGCGGCCTTCAAGGTTCCGGGCATCGCGGTGGACACCCACCTCACGCGGCTGGCGAGGCGCTTGGGCTTCTCCGACAAGAGCGACCCCGAGAAAATAGGCCGCGACCTCGAGCGCCTGTTCCCCCGCGAGAAATGGGTCTTCGTCCATCACGCCCTCATCCTCTTCGGGCGCTACCGCTGCACGGCCCGCAAGCCCCAGTGCGAGGGCTGCCCACTGTGGGAGGTCTGCCTCAGCCGGGGGGCCTGGTGAGGCTCAGCCTCGATCACATCGTGGTCGCAGCCCACACCCTCGAGCAAGGCTGCGCCTACGTGGAGCGGGCCCTGGGGGTGCGCCCCGCGCCCGGCGGGCGGCACCTCAAGATGGGCACCCACAACAGCCTGCTGAGCCTGGGAGAGGGGGTTTACCTCGAGGTCATCGCCCTCGATCCCGAGGGCACCGATCCGGGCCGCCCGCGCTGGTTCGGGCTGGACAACCCCCGGCTTCAGGCCGAACTTAGCCGATCCCCCCGGCTGCTGCACTGGGTCGCCCGCACCGACGACATCCACGCGGCAGTCGCCGTCCTCCCCGAGCTGGGCAAAGTCCACCGCATGAGCCGGGGCGACCTGGAGTGGGACATTACCATTCCCGACGACGGGGAGCTGCTCGAGCACGGCCTGATCCCCACCGTGATTTCTTGGGGCGACACGCCCCACCCCACCACCCGCCTCCCCGATTCCGGCTGTCGGTTGGTACGCCTGAGGGGCCTTCATCCCCATCCTGAGCGGGTCGAGGCCCGGCTGAAAGCGCTGGGGACGGGGCTGGAACTCGAGGCCTCCCCCGCTCCCGGACTCCTCGCCCAAGTGCAAACCCCCTCCGGGTTACGGCTGTTGCGGTAGGGTCGCATATCCTACGTCGGACGCGAGAGCCAAAACGCCCCAGGGTCGTGGTTTTGGGCGTTCGGCACACTTTCGCAAGAAGTCCCTTGTACCCTTGAGTCCAAATAGCGAGGCAACGCCCTGGCGGCGAGGCCCTACCTTTTTACACTTGGTCCACGCCAAAAGCGCGAGGCTTTTCGCATCTCAAAGGAGAACAGCATGCAGTCGACGATGATGGATTTTCCCCTCACCCTGCCCCACCTGCTCGAGCGCGCCGGGCGGCTCTTCGGGCCGCAGGAGATTGTCACCCGCCTGCCCGACAGGAGCCTGCACCGCTACACCTACGCCGACTTCTACCGCCGCAGCCGGGCGCTGGCCGAAGCGCTGCAGAAGGCGGGCTTACAAAAGGGCGACCGGGTCGCCACGCTGTCGTGGAACACCTATGCCCACCTCGAAGCCTACTTCGGCATCCCGGCGGTCGGAGGCGTGCTGCACACCCTCAACCTGCGGCTGCACCCCTCCGACATCGCCTACATCGTCAATCACGCCGAGGACCGCTTTTTGATCGTGGACGACGTGCTGCTCAAGCTCTACGAGGCCATCAAGGAGCACGTGAAGTTCGAGAAGGTCATCGTGGTGCCGCTCACCGGGCAGCCCGTGCCCGAGGGGCTCACCGACTACGAGGCGTTCATCGCGCAGGCCAGCGGCGATTTCCAGTACCCCGAGCTCGACGAGCGCGAGGCGCTGGGAATGTGCTACACCTCGGGGACCACCGGCAAGCCCAAGGGCGTGGTCTACTCCCACCGCTCGACCGTGCTGCACAGCCTGGGCTCGGCCCTCCCCGACGCGCTCAACCTCTCCGCCCAGGACGTGCTGTGCCCGGTAGTGCCCATGTTCCACGTCATGGCCTGGGGCCTGCCCTTCACCGGGGTGATGACCGGGGCCAAGCTGGTGCTGCCGGGACCGCACCTCGACCCGGTGAGCCTGCTCGAGCTCTACGAGGGCGAGGCCGTGACCAAGACCGCCGGGGTGCCCACCATCTGGCTGGGCGTGTTGCAGACGCTGCAAAAAGAACCCGAGCGCTTCAAGCTGGTGAAGGGCATGGAGATGGTGGTAGGCGGCTCGGCGGCCCCCGAGGCCCTCATCCGGGGCTTCGACCGCTTCGGCCTCAAGGTGCTGCACGCGTGGGGCATGACCGAGACCAGCCCCCTGGGCACGACGAGCCGCCTCAAGCCCCACCTCAAGCGCCTCTCCCCCGACGAGCAGTACGCCTACCGCGCTACCCAGGGCATCCCCACGCCACTGGTCGAGGTGCGGGCCGTGGGCGAGAAGGGCGTGGTGCCCTGGGACGGCAAGAGCATGGGCGAGCTCGAGGTCCGGGGACCGTGGGTCGCCAGCAGCTACTATAAGCTCGACAGCGAGCAGGGCAAGTGGAGCGAGGATGGCTGGTTCCGCACCGGCGACGTGGTGACCATCGACCCCGAGGGCTACGTCAAGATCACCGACCGCACCAAGGACCTCATCAAGTCGGGCGGGGAGTGGATCTCCAGCCTCGACCTCGAGAACGCCCTCATGGGCCACCCTGCGGTGAAGGAGGCCGCCGTGATCGCCATTCCTCACCCCAAGTGGGCCGAGCGCCCGCTGGCGGCGGTGGTGCTGAAGGAGGGCATGAGCGCCACGCCCGAGGAGCTGCGGGCTTTTCTCGAGCCCAAGGTCGCCAAGTGGTGGCTGCCCGATGCCTTCGTCTTCGTGGACGAGATTCCCCGCACCAGCACGGGCAAATTCCTCAAAGCCCAGCTTCGCGAGCAATACAAGAACTGGCAGTGGGAGTGACCTTCTCCCCGGCCATCCAGGCTTGGGGAGGGGCCCCTACGGAAGTTGCCGATAGCCGATAGCTACTCGCGTATTGCGTTTTGCGTTAGGCGTACGACGTACAGCTTTTGGCCGGCTGGCGTGTCCTCGCGTGACGCATGACCCCCCATTCGGGGGAAGTAACGCTAGACTACTTGTGGATGCTTAGGCCCAAGGCCCAACTGTCGTCGGTGCTCGAGATCACCCCGCAATGGCTGGAAGCGCGGGGGATCAAAGGTTTGCTGCTCGACCTGGACAACACCTTGGTGCCCTACAAATTCAAGGGCGAGCCCCCCGAGGAACTCATCGCCTGGGTGAAGTCGCTCGAGGCCGCCGGGATCCGGGTGTTTCTGGTGTCGAATGCCCGACGCAAGCGCCTGAAGGCCTGGTCGGCCAAGTTGGGGGTGGAGGGCATCGGACTGGCTGGCAAGCCCTGGTTTGGCATTCGCAAGGGGCTCAAGCAGTTGGGGCTGCCCCCCTCTCAGGTGGCGATGGTGGGTGACCAGGTCTTTACCGACGTGCTGGGGGGCAACCTGGCTGGGGCCTACACCATTCTGGTGACGCCCATCTCTCAGAATGAGCTGGACTATACCAGGCTGGTGCGGCGGTTGGAGCGCTTGATTCTCAAACTATAGGGTAGGTGGATGCGGGATGAACGTACTGACTATTGGTGATAAACGGCTCGGGGCGGCCCTGCTGGACATGGGCCTCCTCGAAGATGAAGAACTCCAACGTGCATTGGAACAGCACCGCGAGGTCGGCGGCACCCTCAGCGACGTGATCGTCGAACTGGGCCTGCTCTCCGAGCGCCGCATCGCCCAGGCCATCGAGGAGACCTTCGGGGTGCCCCTGGTCGAACTGGCCAGCCTGGAGATTCCCCCCGAGATCAAGGCCTTGGTGCCCGCCGAGAAGGCCAAGACCCTCGAGGCCATCCCCTTCGCGCTGGAGGGTGGCAGCCTGCGGGTAGCGCTGATGAACCCACTGGACAACCTGGTGCTCGAAGAACTCGAGGACATCACCGGCCAAATCATCGAGCCCTACCAGACGACACGCTCCTCCTTCAACTACGCCCTGGCCAAGAACTACCCCGAACTCGGCCTGCAAGTCCCTGAGGCCCCCAAGTCGACGAGCGAGAGCGAAATGCGGCTGGGCGACCTGCTCGTGGAAAAGGGCTTCGTCGATCGCGACACCCTCGAGCAAGCCCTGGTGCAGCAGGAGAAGACCGGCGAGCTTTTGGGGCGCATCCTGGTGCAAAGCGGCGCCATCACCGAGTCCCAGCTCTTCCAGGTTCTGGCCGAGCGTGCAGGTATCGAGTTCCGCGAGCGCGTCGACGACCTCGAGTTGCAGATGGAGATCGCTGCGCTGTTGCTGCGGGCCGATGCCCTGCGCTACCAGGCGGTTCCGGTGCGCCAGGACGGCACCCAGGTGCTGGTCGTACTCTCCGACGTCCGCCACGTCGAGGCCATTCGCGCGGCCATCGCCCGGCCGGTACGCTTCGTGCTGACACTGCCGAAGTCCTGGGAGGCCCTCTTCGCCAAGGCCTACCCCGAGAAGTCGCGCCTGGGCGAGGCCCTGGTGCAGGAGGGCAAGATCGGGCGCGAGGCGCTGCAGGAGGCGCTGAGCGTGCAGCGGCGCATGGGCAAGATCCGCCCGCTGGGCGAGGTGCTCGTCGAGCTGGGCTACATCACCCAGGAAGACGTCGAGGACGCGCTCAACAAGCAGCGACAGGGGGGTAAGAAGCTCGAGGACACCCTGGTGCAGTCGGGCAAGATCAAGCCGGAGATGCTGGCCAAAAGCCTCTCGGCCCAGCTCGGCTACCCCTACATCGACCCCGTGGAGACCCCGCCGGACCCCTCGGTCATCACCCTGGTGCCCGAGTCCACCGTGCGGCGCTACACCATCTTCCCCCATCACCTCGAAAACGGCAGCACCCTGGTGGTGCTGATGAAGGACCCTCGCAACATCCTGGCCGTCGATGACCTCAAGATGATCACCCGCAAGGAGATCCTCCCCGCCGTCTCCACCGAAGCTGCCATCACCAAGCTGATTGAGCGCTTCTACGGTGGGTCGGGCGAGATCGACGAGCTGGCCAAGGAGTTCGAGAAGAAGCGGCAAGCTCGCGAAGAGGTGGCCGATACCAGCGCCCTCGACGACAACGCGGTCGTCAAGCTGGTCAACACCATCATCCGCGAAGCCTTCTTGCAGGACGCCTCCGACATCCACATCGAGCCGCGCCAGACCGATTTGCTCGTGCGCATTCGCGTGGATGGCTCCCTGCGCGAGTACATGAAGCTGCCCAAGGGGGCCGGGCCGGCCCTGGCCAGCCGCGTGAAGATCATGGCCAACCTCGACATCGCCGAGCGTCGCCTGCCCCAGGACGGGCGCGTGCGCTATCGCGACCGCAGCATCGACCTCGACTTGCGTCTTTCCACCCTGCCCACGGTCTACGGCGAGAAGATCGTCATGCGCTTGCTGCGCCGGGCCTCCGAGATCCCCGAGATCGAGGGGCTGGGCTTTGCCACCGGGGTCTTCCAGCGCTTCACCGACGTCATCGCCAAACCCTACGGCATCTTCCTCATCACCGGCCCCACCGGCTCGGGCAAGTCCTTCACCACCTTCTCCATCCTCAAACGCATCGCCACCCCCGACAAGAACACCACCACCATCGAAGACCCCGTCGAGTACGAGATCCCCGGCATCAACCAAACCCAGGTCAACCCGGTGGCGGGCCTGACCTTCGCCAGGGCCCTGCGCTCCTTCCTGCGCCAGGACCCCGACATCATCATGGTCGGTGAGATCCGCGACTCCGAGACGGCCAAGATCGCCACCGAAGCCGCCCTCACCGGCCACCTGGTCATCGCCACGCTGCACACCAACGACGCGGCGGGCGCGGTGACCCGTTTGGACGAGATGGGGGTGGAGTCCTTCAACATTTCGGCCTCGCTGATCGGGGTACTGGCCCAGCGCCTGGTGCGGCGGGTGTGCGAGAACTGCAAGCAGGAGGTCGTGCCCGACCCCGACGTACTGCGCCGCCTCGAGCTGCGCGAGAGCGACATCAAGGGCAAGGTGCTCTACAAGGGCACCGGCTGCGAGCGCTGCAACGGCACCGGCTACAAGGGCCGCGCCGCCATCCACGAGCTGATGGTCGTCGACGACGACGTGCGCCACGCCATCGTGGCGGGCAAGACCGCCACCGAGATCAAGGAGATCGCCCGCAAGGGCGGCATGGCTACCCTGCGCGAGGATGGCATCACCAAAGCCTTCCAGGGCATCACCACGCTCGAGGAAGTGATGGCCAAGACCAACGAGTAGGTGACGGATGCCGATTTTGAACACTCGAAGGCCCGGTGTGCTGATAGAACAGGACTAGCGGAGGACACGATGCTCAAAGCGCCCGATATTGTAGACCTCTTGACCCTGGCGGTTGACCGGGGCGCGAGTGACCTGGTGATCACCGTGGGTTTACCGCCCATGATCAAGGTGGACGGCGAATTCCATCCCTCCGAGCACGAACCCCTCACTCCCCAGGACACCCGCCGTCTGATGTACGCGCTGATGGACGAGAAGCAGCAGCGCTCCTTCGAGGAGGACAAGGAACTCGACTTCTCCTTCAGTCTGCCCAACAAGGGCCGCTACCGTGTGAACGTGTTCCTGCAGCGCGGCAGCGTGGGCGGGGTGCTGCGCGTGGTGCCCACGGTGGTCAAGAGCTTCGAGGAGCTGGGGCTACCGAAGAACATCGCCGAGATCGCCATGTCGCCCCGCGGGCTGGTGCTCATCACCGGGCCTACCGGCTCGGGCAAGTCCACGACGCTGGCCTCGATGATCGACTACATCAACGAGCGCCGCCGCTGCCACATCGTCACCATCGAAGACCCCATCGAGTTCTTCCACCGCCACAAGACCGCCATCATCAACCAGCGCGAGATCGGCTCCGACACCCACGACTTCCACCGGGCGCTGCGCTCGGTGCTGCGTCAGGCCCCCGACGTGATCCTGGTAGGCGAGATGCGCGACTACGAGACGATCTCCGCCGCCATCACCGCCGCCGAAACCGGCCACCTGGTGATGGGCACCCTGCACACCAACTCCGCCCCCGAGACCATCGACCGCATCGTGGACGTCTTCCCCGAAGCCCAGCAGGAGCAAATCCGCGTCCAGCTCGCCAACAACCTGGTGGCCGTCATGACCCAGCAGCTCCTGGTCAAAGCCTTTGGCGGTGGCCGGGTTCTGGCCTACGAGCTGATGATCGCCACCCCCGCCGTGCGGGCGCTGGTGCGCGAGGGCAAGACCCACCAATTGGTCTCGGTAATTCAGACCGGCGGCCAGTACGGCATGATCACCATGGACGCCCACCTGGCCGACCTCTACCGCCGCAAGCTGATCACCTACGACACGGGCTTGGCCCGCGCGGTAGACCCCAAGGAGTTCGCCCGCCTGGCGGGCATGGGGCAACCGCAGGCCCAGCCTGGAGCGCGGCCTACGCGCACGTGAGCCGATAACCGACTCTTGCAAGGAGTTTAATCTTCAGCCCCTGCTCCCACAGCGGGCTGGCTCGGTGCTGGCTTGCCGAATATCAGCCACACCCCGACCATCAGGAGGGTGATCCCCGCCGAGAGGCTGAAGATCAGGGCCGGGTTGAGGCGGTCTACCACCGGGGCCAGCAGCAAGAGCGAGAATGGCATCCCCACCTGAGCCACGCTGCCCAGCACCCCGAAGACCCGCCCCCGGAACTCGGGGGCCACCGTGCTCTGCAGCAAGATGGTCAGGCTGGTGTTGAGCAGGCCGTTGGCGCTCCCCGCCACCACCGCCAGGGCGTACATCCACCCCACCTGCCCCACCCAGCCGATCAGGCCCATGGCCACGGCCATCACGCTCAACCCCACGCCGAAGGCCGGGCCGGGTTTGAGCCGAGAGCCCAGCAGGCTCACCAGCACGTTGCCCAGGACGATCCCGGCGGTGAAAGAACCCATAAAGAAGCCGTAGCCCTGCGCTCCTAGCCCGGCGTCTTGCATCATCTTGGGAATGAGCATCAGGAGGGGGGCAAAGCTCAGGTTGATGAAGAAGGCCATCAGGGGGATCAGGGTCAGGACGCGGCTCGCGGCCATCAGCCGTAGGCCCTCGCCCAGCCCTTTCCAGAAGCTTTCCTGCTGCACCTGGCCCACGAAAGCGGGCATCCGCACCAGCAGCAATAACGCGGCCATGACGAAAAAGGTCACCGCGTCGATCAGCAGGGCCAGGGGCGAGCCCACCTGGCTCACCAGCACCCCGCCCCCCACCAAGCCCAGGAAGTTCATGCTCTGGGTGGCGGTGCCCAGCAGGCCGTTGGCTCGAGCCAGCTCCGCCTTGGGGACCAGCTCGGGAAAGACCTTGGAGGCCGCCGGGCCATAGATCACCCCGATCACGCTCATCAGCACCGTGGCCGCGTAGATCAGGGTCACCGTGACCTGTCCCTGCGTGGCCAGGGCCCACAACCCCAGGGCGATCAACCCTCGAGCCACGTCCCCCAGCACCAGCGGGGGCTTGATGGGCAGGCGGTCCACCAGGTTCCCGGCCAGGGGGGCGAAGAGGCCGGGGATCAGCGAGAGCGCCAGGTTGACCCCCATGCTGGCCGCCGAGCCGGTGAGCTCGAGGATCAAAAAGGACAGGGCGATGCCCGCCAGCGAACTGCCGAAGCTGGACTGGGCTGTGCCCAGCCAGTAGAGGGTGAAATCGCGGTTCCATAGCCTGGTGGGTCGCATGGGATTCCTCTCCTGCAAACCAGGGTGGGGGTTAAGCTACTTGGCGTGAAAGAGGCAAGTTCAAGTAGGCAGCTCAAGCTCCTGCTCGTCCGTGAGAACCAGCGCATCCTCGATCGCCTGCTCAAAGCCCCCAGCAGCGCCCAGGAACTGGTGGAGCGGCTGGGCATGAGCATGAACCAGGTACACTACCGCCTGCGCCAGCTAGAGCAGGCTGGCCTGGTACGCGTACATGAGCAGCGGGCGCGCAAGGGCCGGGCCATCAAGGTCTACAAGGCTGCCCAAGAGCGCTTTTTGATCCCCTTCAGCGCCTCCACTGCCGCCACCATCGAGGAATTGATGCAGGAGGTCTACCGCGAGGTAATGGACCGCTTCGTGCGAAGCCTGATCCGCCAGTTCGAGCGCTACGACCCCGAGTGGGGGGTTTTCGCCCAGCCCGACGAACGCGGCAACCTGAGCATGGCCTTCGGCCTGTTCAACCCCGAAGAAAGCGCCCCCTGGCGCAAAGAGCTGCGCGAGCGGATGCTGGGGGAATGGGGCGGGCTATCGCTCACCCCCCAGCAGGCCAGGGATTTCATCCGGGAGTTGCGCGCCCTGCGGGAAAAGTACCGCCAGTCGGCTCAGCCCGAAGGCAAGCCGCACATGGTAGGGCTGTTCGTGGTGGAGGGAACAGCCTGAACAAAGGTTCGTTTTTGTGGTGATCTCCCTCCGTTCTGCGCAAATCACGGAGCGCTCAGGCTGACGCTGTAGTCGCCCGTAGCCTCGTTGCTGCCATCTACCTCGATCAGGTAGGTGCCGTCCGAGGGGATGGTGAAGCTGTGGCTGCCAAAAGCCTTGGGCGGGTTGAATTCTGGGAGGTTGGATCCTGCGGTGTAGTCGCCGTTGGGTGGCAGCTTGTAGACCCGCACCGTGCCGGCAAAGCCGCCGCTGACGCTGAGGGTGAAGTTCTGGTTCGCCGTGGCGGTGAAGCGGTAGTAGTCGCGCTCGCCCGCCGCGTCGATGGTGCCGTTCAAGGTTGCACCGCCGGGGGTGATGTCGGTAGGAGGCTCGAGCGTGACCAGGAGTGCGGTTAAGCCCACGGAACTCGTGCTGTGGGTGTTGAGCAGGGTGAGGGTGTTGGCCCCGGCCCGCAACAGGCCCTTGACCTCCTGGCTGTTGGCGTAGTAGCTCGCGGTGAACTCACCCGTGTAGTTGCTGTGGGGCGCACTCGGGCCCCATACCGTGGCGTACCAGCAGCAGGTGGTGGGGCCGGTCGCCCGCAGCAGGTAACGCCCCTCGGCGGGCACGTCGAAGCGGTGAGCGATCCTAGGCGACCCACCCCGCTCCCCATCGCCAAACTCCCAGCTATACACCAGCGCGTCCCCATCGGGGTCGGAAGAAGCCGAGGCGTCGAAGCTCAAGGCTTTTCCCACCTCGACGCCATCGGCGGAAACCGTAAAGATCGCCGTGGGAGGCTTGTTGGGGGGCTTGGCGCCCCCACAGCCCAGCAGGCCCAGCAGCACCACCAGCAATCCTCCCCAATACCCATAACGCTTCATCCTGCCTCCAAATGCTCAACGCAACTTGCTCTTGGGCTCGAGTTGTCCCAAGTGCGCCAGGTGCCGGGCGAGTTCGAGAGGAGAGTCGAACTCCACCCGCTCGAAGCGCTCGCGGTTCTCCAGCGTGGCGTGCCAGGGCTGCTCGGCGGTCTCGGGTCGGATGCTTAGCCAGAATTGCAGCACACCAGGGGAAAGCGGCGGCTTCACACTATCGCCTCCTTCGACGGCAACTGCCCGGAACCGGGAGCCGGGCTTCACCGCAGTCCCAGGCTAGAAGGGAAGGCGTTGCAGCAGCGTTGCAGAGGGCAGCGCACCCAGGGCTTCCACGGTTTGTGAACTCGGTTCACCGTCGCGCACGATACCGGCGCTCAGCCGGGCTATACCCGCACCGAGCCGCTTGGGAAAGCCCTGCCCACCGCCGGTTTTGCCCAATCCGTCGGGATTTTTGCTCACCCGAAGGGCTCTTCCTCGCCCTGCGAGCCCCTTGACATCTGCCTGGCTCTGGGTATGATTCCCTTATCAACTACTGCAAACGTTTGCAGTTTTTTTGCTGCAAACCCGCCGTCCTCTGGGATATAAAGCTTCGCAGTAGGGTTTGTCTTCTGTCAGGTAGCTGAAATCGATTGCATATGGTCAGCCTCGAGGAAGTCGCCAAACTCGCCCAGGTTTCCCCCGCCACCGCCTCGCGGGCCCTCTCCCGGCCCGACATGGTCGCCAAGGAGACGCGCGAACGGGTGCTCGAGGCCGCCCGGCAGCTCGGCTACCAGCCCAACCAACTCGCCCGCAGCCTGCGTCAGCGCAGCAGCCGCAGCCTGGGCCTCATCATCACCGACATCCTCAACCCCTTTCACGCCACCGTGGCCAAGGGGGTGCAGGATGCCGCCGAGAAGCACGACTACACCGTCTTCCTCTTCAACACCGACGAGGACCCCGAGAAGGAGCGCCGCGCGCTCAATGCCCTGCGCGGCCACCTGCCGCAGGGCCTGCTGATCGTGCCCACCCCCAGGACGCGGGAGAACCTCAAGCTCGTCGCCAACCTCCCCACCATCGAGCTCGACCGCCAAAGCGGCACCCCCGGCGCGCACAGCGTCATGGTGGATAACGTCGGCGGGGCCCGCTCGGCGGTCGAGCACCTCACCGCGCTGGGCCACCGCCGCATCGGCATGATCGTGGGGCGGCTCGACATCACCACCGCCGTCGAGCGCCACCAGGGCTACCGCGAGGCCCTGGCCGCCGCCGGCCTTCCCTACCGCGAGGAACTGGTCCTGCCCGGCAACCACCGCGAAGAAGGCGGGCGCGTTGCCGCCCACGCCCTGCTCTCCCGTCCACCCGACGAGCGCCCCACCGCGCTGTTCGTGGGCAACAACGAGATGACCGTCGGTGCGGTGCTCGCCGCCCGTGAGCTGGGCCTGCGCATCCCCGAAGACCTCTCCATCGTCGGCTTCGACGACTCGCGCTGGGCACGCACCATGCAACCTGCCCTCACCGTCGTGGCCCAGCCCGAGTACGACATCGGCTTCCTGGCCTGCGAGACGCTGCTGAGTCTGCTGCGTCATGGCAAGGCGGTGCAGCCCATCCGCATCCGGCTGGCCACCACCCTCATCGTCCGCGATTCCACGGCCCCACCGGGGCACGCCTCGAGTCAACCCTAAAAGGAGGAAACCCAGCAAGGAAAGCACCACCGCAGCCCCTCGGCCCCAAGCCCTCTAGTTCCACAGTTCTAACCCAAGGAGTCCTCATGCGCAAAAGCACCGGCATCGTCGCAGCCCTCGCCCTCGCAGGTCTGGCCCTCACCGCCCTCAGCTCCGTCGTGGCTCAGAACAAGCAACCCTTCATCGGCCTCATCACCAAGACCGAGTCCAACCCCTTCTTCGTGAAGATGAAGGAAGGCGCTAGCAAGGAGGCGGCCAAGCTCGGCGCGAAGTTCATCAGCGCCGCCGGCAAGACCGACGGTGACAACGCCGGACAGGTCGCGGCCATCGAGAACATGGTCGCCGCCGGGGTCAACACCATCCTCATCACCCCCAGCGACGCCAAGGCCATCGTCCCCGCCATCAAGAAAGCGCGGGATGCGGGCGTGCAGGTCATCGCCCTCGACAGCCCCACCGACCCCGAAGACGCCGTAGACGCCCTCTTCGCCACCAACAACTACCAAGCCGGGGTGCTCATCGGCGAGTACGCCGCCGCGGTGATGAAGGGCAAGAAGCCGGTGATCGCCACCCTCGACCTCTTCCCCGGCCACCCGGTGGGTGCCCAGCGCCACAACGGCTTCCTGCAGGGCTTCGGTCTGCCAAGCTACGAAGCCGACAGCAACGAGCTGGCCAAGCCCGCCGAGGTCGTGTGCATGGCCGATACCTACGGTGACCAGGCCAAGGGTCAGACCGCCATGGAAAACTGCTTGCAGAAGAACCCTAACATCAACCTGGTCTACACCATCAACGAGCCCGCCGCCGCCGGCGCTTACCAGGCCCTCAAGGCCGCAGGCAAGGAAAAGAGCGTGATCATCGTCTCGGTAGACGGCGGCTGCGAGGGCGTGCGCAACGTGGATCGTGGGGTGATCGCCGCCACCTCGCAGCAGTACCCCCTGAAGATGGCCGCCCTGGGCGTGGCCGCCGGGGTGAAGTACGCCAAGAGTGGGGTCAAGGCCCGCGGCTACGTGGACACCGGCGTGACCCTCATCGCCAAGCAGCCCGTGCCCGGCGTCAGCAGCAAGGACGTGAAGTACGGCCTGGCCAACTGCTGGGGCAACTAGAAGTTGACGTAGGGTCAATTTCGTGGGATCAACAGACACCGAGCCGTGGGAAGTCCCGCTCGAGCGGGACTTCCCCCATCGCAGTGAGGAACTTATGGCCGAACAACAACCCTCCAGCGCAGCCCAAGCACCCAGGAAGCTGCTCGAGCGGCTGCCGAGCATCAGCGTCCTGGGGCCCTTTGTCGCGCTGTTGCTGGCGGTGATATTCTTCAGCACCCAATCTGAGCGCTTCCTCAGTGGCCAGAACTTCTCGCTCATCCTCCAGCAGGTGCTGGTGGTGGGGGTCTTGGCCATTGGTCAGACTCTGGTGATCCTGACCGGGGGCATCGACCTGTCGGTGGGGTTCGTGATGGCCCTGGGCACCATGGTCATGAGCAAGTTCGCCGTCGAGCTGGGCCTGCCTCCCCTGCTGGCCATCCTCTGCGGGATCGCCGTCACCACCGCTTTCGGCCTTCTCAACGGCCTGCTCATCACCCGCATCCGGCTGCCGCCGTTCATCGTCACGCTGGGCACCATGAACATCGCCTTCGCCCTGACTCAGATCTACTCCAAGGCCCAGACCGTGACCGGCCTGCCCGAGGCGCTGCTGTTTTGGGGCAACACCTTCCGGCTGGGCGAGACCGTGATCACCTACGGCGTGGTGCTCATGATCGCGCTGTACTTGTTGATGTGGTTCCTGCTGAGCGAGACCGCGCCGGGGCGCCACCTCTACGCCGTGGGCAACAACCCCGAAGCCGCCCGCCTGATGGGCATCCCCACCCAGCGGGTGCTGCTGCTGACGTACACCGTCGCGGGCTTCTTCTACGGCATCGCCGGGTGGCTGTTGGTCTCGCGCACCAGCGTGGGCGATCCCAACGCCGGGCAGACCGAGAACCTCGAGACCATCACCGCCGTGGTGCTGGGCGGCACCAGCCTCTTCGGCGGGCGCGGCATGATCCTGGGCACGCTGCTGGGGGCCATCATCGTGGGTGTCTTCCGCAACGGCCTGACCCTCACCGGCGTCTCCTCGGTGTATCAGGTGCTCATCACCGGCATCCTGGTGATCCTGGCCGTGACCGCCGATCAGCTGTCGAAAAGGAGGAGCTGAGGCTTATGGAACTCAACCCCCTACCCAACAATCCCGGCCAATTCCCCCTCCCCCGCCAGCAGGCCAGCGCCCCGGCTCGGCCCCGGCCCGTGCTGGAAGCTCGCGGCCTGGTCAAGCGCTACGGGCACGTCACCGCCCTCGACGGCACCGACTTCGAGCTGCGCGAGGGAGAAATCCTGGCCGTCATCGGCGACAACGGCGCGGGCAAGAGCACGTTGATCAAAGCCCTCTCCGGCGCGATCATCCCCGACCAGGGGGAGATCATCCTCGACGGCAAGCCCGTGCACTTCCGCAGCCCCCTCGACGCGCGACGTCACGGCATCGAGACCGTCTACCAGGACCTGGCGGTGGCTCCCGCCATGACCATCGCGGAGAACCTCTTTTTAGGGCGGGAAATCCTCAGGCCGGGCTTCCTGGGGCGACTGCTGCGGCTGATCGACAAGAAGAAGATGCTCGAGGAGGCCACCAGCAGCCTCAAAGACCTCAAGATCGGCATCCGCTCGATGAGCCAGGCGGTCGAGACCCTCTCCGGCGGGCAGCGCCAGGGGGTGGCCGTCGCCCGCAGCGCGGCCTTCGCCAAGCACGTGGTGATCATGGACGAGCCCACCGCCGCCCTGGGGGTCAAGGAGGGCAACATGGTGCTCGAGCTCATCCGCCGGGTGCGCGACCGCGGCCTCCCCGTGATCATCATCAGCCACAACATGCCCCACGTCTTCGAGATCGCCGACCGCATCCACATCCAGCGCCTGGGCAAGCGGGCCGCGGTGGTCAACCCCAAGAAGATCAGCATGGCCCACACCGTCGCGGTCATGACCGGGGCGATGAGCCCCGAGGAGCTGAGCCCGGAGGAGCTGGCGAATTAGGGCTGCCGAGGGTCGAGAAGCCTGTAGCTCGCGGCCTGGAGTGAACCGGCGTCTTGCCTTTAGCTATACAACCATCGACGGCTTTCTCTTGCGCGCAGCATGAACTTGCCTCAAACTCTGCTGAGGGGATGCGACTCTACCTCGACACCGCCGACCGCCACCTGGCCGAGCCTTTGCTGCGCACGGGGCTGTTTTGGGGCGTTACCACCAACCCCTTGCTGCTGCAGGCAGTGGGGCTCAAGACCGCGCAGCTCCCCGAGTTCTACGCCTGGGCCACCGACCTGGGGGCCAACGAGGTGTTTTTCCAGAGCTGGGGTTCCGACGCGGCCAACCTCATCGAGTGGGGCCTCGAGCTGCGCTCGATCGGGGAGCGGGTGGTAGTCAAGCTGCCCGCCACCCAGGCGGGTTGCCAAGCGGCCAGCGAGCTGCTGCGGCAGGGCTGCCCGGTGCTGCTCACCGCCGTCTACACCCCGGCCCAGGCCCTTTTGGGGGCCGCTGCCGGGGTTCAGTACATCGCCCCTTACCTGGGCCGCATCGCCGATGCCGGGCGCAACGCCAGGGCCGAGGTGGCGCTCATGCAGCGCCTGCTGAGGGAACTGGGCAACCCCACCCAGATCCTCCTGGCCAGCCTGCGCCACCTCGACGACGTGGTGGCTATGAGCCAGGAGGGGGTGCGGGCTTTTACCCTCAGCCCAGTGGTGGCACGGCAGTTCTTCGACGAGCCCCTCACCGAGGAGGCCGTGATCGCCTTCGAACAGGCCATGAAGGAGGTTTTATCGTGATCATCGCTTGCGGTGAAGCCCTCATCGACTTCACCTCCCTGCGCTTCGAGGGCCACACCGTCTACCGGCCCCATCCGGGCGGCTCGCTGATGAACGTGGCCGTGGCCTCGGGAAGGCTGGGGGCGCCTACTGGCTTTCTGGGCAAGGTGTCACGGGACGTGTTCGGTCGCCTGCTGCGCCAGCACATGCACGAGAGCCGGGTCTCGCTGGAATACGTGGTCGAAGCCCGCGAACCCACCACCTTAGCCTTCGTGCACCTCGAGGGTGGCGACCCCGAGTACTCCTTCTACGCCGGGGGCACCGCTGACCGCTCGCTCGTGATCGAGGAACTCCCCGCCCTGCCAAAGGAAGCCGCGCTGCACTTTGGCTCGATCTCGCTGGTGCTCGAGCCCACCGCCAGCACGCTGGAATACCTCATGCAGCAGGAATCGCGCCACCGTTTCCTCTCTCTCGACCCCAACGTGCGCCCCGGCCTCATCCCCGACCGCAGCGCCTACCTTGAGCGCCTGGAAGGCTGGCTGGGCCTGGTGGACCTGGTCAAGGTCAGCCAGGCCGACCTCGAGTGGCTCTACCCTGGCGAGTCGCCCAAGAGCCTTGCCCAGGAGTGGCTGGGACGGGGCCCGGCCCTGGTGCTGGTGACGCTGGGGAGTGCGGGTTCGCTGGCATTGAGCACGGGGGGAAGCGCCCTGGTTCCCGTGCCCAAGGTAAAAGTCGCCGACACCGTGGGCGCAGGCGACGCCTTCATGGGGGCTGCCCTGGCCTGGCTCCACAAGCGGGGACGGCTGAGCCGCAGCGGAGTGGAGGGGCTAGAGGAAGGGGAATTGCAGCAACTGCTGGCCTTCGCCAACCAAGTTGCGGCCATCAACTGCACTCGAGCGGGGGCCGATCCGCCCTGGGCGCAGGAGGTGGGTTGGTAGGGGCCACCCCTCCCGCAAAGTGCTCGAGAGCCACTTTGAGCCATCGCTTCAGTCGCGACCATCGGCCATCGACGGCTTCTGAAGCCTACGGCGCACAGCGGTATCGGAGAAGTCGGCAGACGCGGCGGGGTCGGCATTGAGGCTGAGCCCCAGCAGCAGCGGGTCGTGGTCGGAGGAGCGGTAGGGGGTGGGGGCGTAGCGGTCGTCGGGCTTGAACTCCGTGTTGTAGTCGAAGGCGCGGGGCTCGTCGGCGTTGATGTGCCACTCGGTGAAGCCCGTCACCTGCGGGCTGAGCGAGGGGGTCACGAAAGCATGGTCGAGGTTGCCGCTCTCGCCGTTAAAGACGTAGCTGTAGCGCTCGGAAGCCGGGCTGCGCGACAGCAGGTTCTCCAGGCCCGCACCGGTGAGGATGCGGATGGGGTCCTCGGCGGCGTAAGCGTTGAAGTCACCCAGCAGCACCACGTCGGGGTCGGTGGTTTTTAGCTGCTCGAGGAAGCCCAGCAGCTTCTGGGCCTGCTGTACGCGCAGCGCGTTCCAGCAACCCTGGCCGTTATCGAGGTTCTCGCCCGTAGCCCCTTCGCAGCCCTTGGACTTGAAGTGGTTGACCACCACCGTGAAGCGCCCGCCCGTGCCCATGTCGCGGAAGGTCTGGGCCAGGGGGGGCCGGGAGTATACCGGGTCGCCATCCACCCGGAACGCCCCCTCCGGCGCGACCCTGGCGGGCTTGTAGATTAGGGCCACCTTGATCTCGTCGGTACCGATGGTGCCGGTCTGAATCGCGGCGTAGGTGCCGGCTCCCAGCGCCGCGTTGAGCGCGGCCACGAAGTCCGTGAGGGCGGCGTCGCCGTTGTTCTGCACCTCGATGAGGCCCACCACGTCGGCATTCAGCCCCGCGATGGCGGCCACCAGCTTGGCCTTCTGGCGCTCGAACTCGGCCTGGTTGCTGGCCCCGCGCGAGCCGAGGGTGGTGAAGTAGTTGAGCACGTTGAAGCTGGCCACCCGCAGCGAGCCCCCCACCGCCGCGGGCGAGGTGGGGCGGGGGTTGGCGTTCTCGAAGCTCACCGGCCCCACCGGCTGCACGCGGTAGGCGCTGAAGCCGAAGGTGAGGATGCCCGTCAGGCCCCTCACGCTGTCGCCCACCCGGCGGGTGGCGTCGGTGCCGGGGCCGCTCAAGTAGGGGATGGTGGCAGGGTTTTGCACGGTGGAGGCGTCGTCGAGCAGGATGCGGCGGCGCGGGTTGAGCGTCGTGGAGTCGCCCAGGCCGTTGCCGTTATTGGGGTGGTAGAGCCGCCCCCCAGCAGAAAGGGTGATCTCGCCGAAGCGGGCCAGGTTGAAGACCTCGCTCACGGTAAGGGTCTGAGGGAAGGTCACCAGCATGCCCTCGTAGCGCTCGAGGTCGCCCACCGCGCCCACCGGAAGCTCGATGGGGGTGGGCTCCACAAAAGCCCCACTCTCGCAGAGCGTGACGTTGCTGAGGGCCTCGAGTTCGGTCAGGGTGCCGCTGCCGGAGGCGAACTCCCTGACCGTTCCCGTGACCTGCACGTAATCGCCCACGTTCACCGGAAAGGAGGTGTTGAACACAAACAGCCCATCGGAAGTGGCCGGGTCGTCGTCACCGCGGAAGTCTTGAATGTAGAAGCCGCCGAGCTGGCCCGCACCCTGGTAATCGCCCACCACCACCCCCTCGGTGGTCACGGTCTGACCCGCCAGGGGGCTGGCCGGGCCACTGCTCTGAATCTGGTAGGTACGGGTCACGCTGGCCCCTGCCGGGCACTGCGGGGTCCGCAGGGTGGTGAAGCTGAAGGCATAAGGCTGGGCTGGGTTGCCCCCCAGGCTGCTTCGGGCCAGGGTGATGAGCACCACCGGAATTTCCCCCAGCGAGGAAATCCCGCCCACTAAAGACTTGGGAGCCTGAGTGCAGGCTGCGATAAGGGCCACCAAGCCCGCCACCAACCAGAGGCGAGCTGAATTCAGCGAAGTTTGGTTAGGCCTGTTTACTGGAGTCCTCCTAACGATACTCACTCTACGTTGTTCGCCGATTCCTTTTCTGGAATGAATCGCTTTACATTCCCAAAAGACCAAGGCTATCCTCCAGCCCGGCGGGGCCAAGCGCGACCCCGAGTGGCGAACAGGGGAAGTATCCGCCGGTTTTTTCAGCTCAGGGTAAGCTCGAGGCCCGGCCACGATTCCGGCCATTGCGCTCGCCGCCACAAGCGGCATACCCTAATACAAAAAGGAGGCGATTATGCAGGCTGGCGAACTGCGGCACCTGCTCGAGCGCATCCTGCCCACCAGGCCCTTCGAGGTGCGCTTTTGGGATGGGTCAGTGCTGCCGGCCACGGCTGAACCCAGGGCCACCGTGGTGCTGGGGCGGGGTGTGCTGGAGGGACTGGCAGCGCCGCTGGACCTGGCCCTGGGCGAGGCCTTCGTGCGGGGGGACCTCGAGGTCGAAGGCGAGTTGGAGGCGGTGCTGGAAGCGCTGGAGCACGTCGAGTTGCCGGCCTCTCCGCTGGAGTGGGTGCGGGGGGTAGCCTTGAGGGGTTCGGGCATCCGGGCGCTCAGCGCCCACCTGCACGGGGCGGCCCATTCCCCCGCCCGTGACCGTCAGGCCGTAAAGCACCACTACGACCTCTCCAATGACTTCTACCGGCTGTGGCTGGACCCGCGCATGGTCTACTCCTGCGCCTACTTCCCCCAGGGCGACGAGAGCCTGGAGCGGGCCCAGGAGGCCAAGCTCGAGCTCATCTGCCGCAAGCTCAGGCTGCGGCCCGGCGAGCGCCTGCTGGACATCGGCTGCGGCTGGGGCGGGCTGGTGATCTACGCGGCAGAGCGCTTCGGGGTGGAGGCCCTAGGCATCACGCTCTCGAGCGCCCAACTCGAGGAAGCCCGCGCACGGGTGCGCCGAAGCGGCCTCGAGGGGCGGGTGCGGATCGAGGAACTCGATTACCGCGAGGTGCATGAGCGCTTCGACAAGCTCGCCAGCGTCGGCATGGCCGAGCACGTGGGCCGGGCCAACCTCCCGCGCTACTTCCAGGCGGCCTTCGCCTGCTTAGAGCCCGGCGGCCTCTTCCTGCACCACGCCATCGCCCAGGGCCCCGTGCGGCCCAAGTCCCCCACCTGGGCCGCCTCCGGGGAATTCATGCGGCGCTACATCTTCCCCGACGGCGAAATCCTGCCGCTGTGGGAGATGTTGCGCGAGGCCGAAGCCGCGGGTTTCGAGGTGCGCGATGTGGAGGATTTGCGCGAGCACTACACCCGCACCCTCGAGCTGTGGCGTCATGGCCTGGAAACCCGCTTCCCCGAGGCAGTATCCCTGGTTGGGCCGGAGCGCGCCCGGCTCTATCGGCTTTACCTGGCGGCCTCGGCCCACCAGTTCGCCTTCGGCCACCTGGCCGTTCACCAGACCCTGCTGGCCAAACCCGACCCCCAGGGGCGCGTCAAGCTTCCCTCGAGCCGGGCCGACCTCTACCGGGATCCGTCGGTGGTCGATGGTCGATAGCCAGGACGCACCAGATGGCTTCCATCGCTTTGCTGTTCGCTGATGGCCGGCGGCTACCCGCCTCAGGCCTGCCAGTCCCCCGCCAGGAGCAGCTCGGCTTCCTCTTTGTGGCCGGTCTCGTCGGCGATGAAGCCCTGCAGGTCGTTGGCCAGGCCGTAATCGCCCAGGGCTTCGGCCTGCTTCATGCGCTCGACGTAGCGGGCGATGGTATCCTCCTCGGCCCGCAGGACGTTCTGCAGCATCTCGCGGATGGTGGAGGCGGCGGGTACGTCCGCCGGGCGGGTCGTGGGCCTACCCCCCAGGGCCACGATCTTGCGGGCCAGGTAACGGGCGTGCTTGGTCTCGTCCTCGATCTCGCCCTCGAAGAACTCGTGCAGGTGAGCGCGGTGGATGCCCTTAACCTGGGCAGAATACGTCAGGTACATGATGATGGCCTGCAATTCACCGGCCAGGTCGGTGTTGAGGCCCTCCAGCAGTGCTGCTTTTGCCTGCTCAACCTTAGTTGGCATACTGCCCCCTTTCACACGCCATCATACTCATCGGAGCGCTCCTCCAGCACCCTGGCTCATAGTACATAAATCCGAGTGGTTTACTTGATTTTCAGCCGACTTCCGGGTAGGCTCATGGACGAGTCTGGCTATGAGATTTCACTTTCCTTCCAGCGAAATCGTGCCCGCCGACGTCCTGGCCGAGGCCCAGCGGCTCATGGCCCGCATCCGCGAGAGCTCCTGGTGGAGCGCCGAACTCACCTGCCCCCAGGCCCGCCAGAATCGTTTCTTCCTACGCAACCAGGTCCAGGTGCGCCTGGCCGATGCAGACAAAGCCCTCCAGACCATCCGGCAGAGCCTGGAGGAGCACAAGTGCAGCCCCCAGGCAGCGGTGGAGGCAGCCTACCAGGTCCTGATCCGTCTGGCCCGGCTGTGGCGTGAGTTGGAGGAAGCCGAGGGTCATCGGCAGAAAACGGCAAGCAAGGCGCTTGACTATTGACCTCCTGAAACAAATGCAACCCCCGGATATTTCCGGGGGTTGCGTGGAATGAGGAGGCTTCGGGTTTAGAAGGAGAGCTTCAGACCGGCGCGCACCCCGAAGCGGAGGCTGAGGTTATCGCCCAAGCCGGGGTTGCCCTCGAGGTACAGCCCGAAGTTGCGCGAGAAGTTGAAGCCCGCGCCCAGCACCGCATCGCCATAGACCGGCACGATATTGGGGTTGGTCGAGGAGGCATCGTAGCGCACGCCCAGACCCAGGTAGGGGTCGAAGAAGCCGCCACGGTTGAAGTTGCGCACCAGGTAGGCATTGACGTTGATGGCGCCGTTTCCGAGGTTGTAGTCTGCGCCCACACGGGGACCAAAACCCAGGATCACATCGTGTACGCCGATGAAGCCACCCACGCTGATCACCTGCTCGATGGGGCCACTGACCATGGGCTCGACGGGGTAGTCAGTGGCCCCATCGAGCAGGTGATCAGCGTGGGTGGCTTCATCGGCGTACACGATGTGATCCTGGGTTTTGGTCCCCGTGTGGGCGC
>NZ_QWLA01000050.1 GCF_003574095.1 Calidithermus roseus | reverse complement strand
CAGGTTGAAGTAGGTGATCAGCCCGCCCAAGGCCACCACCAGGGCGATCAACAAGCCGCCGCGGCTGGGGGGCCGGGGCTTGGCGGGTTTTCTGGTGGGCTTGCGGGGCATCGGCCTCATTCAACACCAAAACCCCTCGAGTTGCATCCGTGTGGGGACAAAGCCCGGTTCGGCTTTGGGTATGATGCCTTCACTATGGCAGACAACACCAGGGCGCTGATGGAGGAACTCCTGGCCGAGATGGAGGAACGCCGCAAGGCGGTGGAGCTGGGAGGTGGCCCGGAGCGCATCAGGAAGCAGCACGAAGGCGGGAAGATGACCGCCCGCGAGCGCATCGACTACCTGCTCGACGAGGGCAGCTTCGTCGAACTCATGCCTTTCGCCGAGCACCTCGAGACCGGGCTCATGGCGGGGGTGGAGGCTCCGGCGGACGGGGTGGTCACCGGCTACGGCAAGATCGCCGGTCGCACGGTGTTCGTCTTCAGCCAGGACTTCACCGTCCTGGGCGGTTCCCTGGGCAAGACCCATGGGCAGAAGATCGCCCGCACCATGGACATGGCGGTCAAGGTGGGAGCGCCCATCATCGGGCTCAACGACTCGGCGGGAGCCCGCATCCAGGAGGGCGTGGACTCGCTGTCGGGCTACGGCGAGGTCTTTTACCGCAACGCCATCTACTCCGGGGTGGTGCCGCAGATTTCGGCCATCTTGGGGCCCTGCGCGGGCGGTGCGGTCTACAGCCCGGCTCTGACCGACTTCGTGCTCATGAGCAAGGGTACGAGCTACATGTTCATCACCGGGCCGGAGGTCATCAAGAGCGTGACCCGCGAGGAGGTGAGCTTCGAGCAACTCGGCGGCTCGGAGGTCCACACCGCCCGAAGCGGCGTGGCCCACCTCGAGGCCGAGGGCGACGAGGCGGTGCTGGACCTGATCAAGCAGCTGCTCTCCTACCTGCCGCAGAATGCCAAAGAGCGGCCCCCCCTCGTGCCCAATGGCGATCCCATCGATCGGCAGACGCCCGAGCTGCTCGAGATGGTCAACCCCGACCCCAAGAAGCCCTACAACATGCACGAGGTCATCAAGACCCTGCTCGACGGCGGGGAATTCCTCGAGATCCAGCCCGCTTATGCCAAGAACATGATCACCGGCTTCGGGCGGCTGGGCGGGCAGAGCGTGGGCGTCGTGGCCAACAACCCGCGCTTCATGGCCGGCGCCCTCGACATCAACGCCTCCGACAAGGCCGCCCGCTTCATCCGCACCTGCGATTGCTTCAACGTGCCCATCCTCACCCTCGTCGACGTCACCGGCTTCCTGCCGGGCGTGGGCCAGGAGCACCAGGGCATCATCCGCCACGGCGCCAAGATGCTCTACGCCTACGCCGAGGCCACGGTCCCCAAGATTACGCTCATCACCCGCAAGTCCTACGGCGGGGCCTACCTGGCGATGAACTCCAAGGACATGGGCGCCGACGTGGTGCTGGCCTGGCCCACCGGCGCGGTGGCCGTGATGGGCGCCGAGGGGGCGGCCAACATCATCTACCGCAGGCAGATCCAGTCCTCCCCCGACCCCGCCGCCACCCGCGCCGCCAAGATCGAGGAGTACAAGAAGGCCTTCGACAACCCCTACGTGGCCGCCGGACGGGGCTACATCGACGACGTGATCGACCCTGCCGACACCCGCCGCCTGCTGGCGCTGCACCTCGAGATGCTCACCACCAAGCAGGAGGAGCGGCCCTACAAGAAGCACGGCAACATCCCGCTCTAGGCGTTCTCCTATGGATTCCATCCGAATCACCCTCCTGCGCCACGGGCGCTCCCATGCCGACGACGAGAGGGTTCACGAAGGCCGCTACGACTCGCCTCTGACCGAGGTGGGCCTCGAGCAGGCCCGGCGACGGCTGGAGGACTTCCGCGCCAAGGGCTTTCACTTTGACTGCGTGGTCACCAGCCCGCTCCAGCGGGCCCGGACCGTGGCCGAGTTGATGGGGGAGGGGCTCGAGGCGCCGGTGGAGCTCGACCCGGACTGGATGGAGGTGGACAATGGTCTCCTGGTGGGACTTTCCTTCGAGGAGGCGGCCAAACGCTTCCCCAAACCTGACCTTCGCGGGCTGTACCAGCGATACCACCAGGGCGAGAGTGTGCTGGACGTGCACCTACGTGCCGCCAGGGCGGTCCAAGCTCTTCTCCACCGGGGGGAGGGCCAATATTTGGTAGTGGCTCACGGGGGTATCCTGAACGCGGCCATGCGCTCCATGCTGGGCATCCCGCCTATGCCGGGGGACATGGGTACTTTCTTCGCTTTTGCCGACCTGGGTTATGCCGTGCTGGAGTACGAGCCCAAGCGGCATAGATGGTGGGTCCTTCACTTCACCATGGGGTTCAACACCCATGTCTGACCTGGAGACAGTACAGGCTGAAATCACGGCCTGCCGCCGCTGTCCACGCTTGGTGGAATGGCGCGAGTGGGTAGGGCGGGAAAAGCGCGCGGCCTACCGCAAGTGGGAGTACTGGGCCAGGCCTGTCCCCGGCTTTGGCGACCCTGACGCAAAAATCCTGATCTTCGGCCTGGCCCCCGGCGCCCACGGCTCCAACCGCACCGGGCGACCCTTCACCGGCGACGCCTCGGGGGATTTTCTCTACCCTGCGCTCTACCGGGCCGGGCTCGCCAACCAGCCCCTCTCCCGCCACCGGGGGGATGGCCTCGAGCTGCGCGGCGTCTACATCACCGCCGCGGTGCGCTGTGCCCCACCCGCCAACAAGCCCCTGCCCGAGGAAATCCGCAACTGTTCGAGCTGGACCGACCTCGAGCTGTCGCTCTTGCGGCAGGTGCGGGTCTACCTGGCGCTGGGCCGCATCGCTCACGACGCGCTGCTGGAGCATCACGGCCTGCGCAAGGGGGCCTACCCCTTCGCCCATGGCTGCGAGCACGACCTTGGCAGCCGGGTGCTCCTGAGCAGCTACCACGTCTCGCGCCAGAACACCAACACCGGCAAGCTCACCGCGCCCATGTTCGACGCGGTGCTCGAGCGCGCTAAGGCACTGGCCGGGCTCAGCAGCGAGAAGGGATGAGCCGTCAGCGGGGGGCTTGTGACTCGTGGTTTGCCCCTCCCCGTCCCTCCCCGCGCGCGGGGGAGGGTTTATCCCCCCAGCCCCCTTGCTAAGGGGGGTAAAGAAAAGGCGTCTAGCGCTTTGCGTCTCGCGTACGACGTAGGACGTACGACCCGCGCCCAGCGCCCGGCTATCGGCTATCAGCCATCGGCGTCCAGCTATCACCCCATCATGGCGCCCGCACCAGCCAGGCTGCCGGGTCGGTGGGAACCCCATGGACCCGCACCTCGAAGTGCAGGTGGGGGCCGGTGGAGAGCCCACTCGAGCCCACGTAGCCGATGAGATCGCCGGTTCTGACCTGCTGTCCCGGTTTGACCGCGATCCTCGAGAGGTGCCAGTAACCGCTGCACACCCCCAGCCCGTGCTGCAACACGATGGCGTTGCCTCGCACGAACAGCGCCTCGGCCAGGCCCACCACGCCGGGAGCCGGGGCGAAGACCGGGGTTCCGGTGGGGGCTCCGTAGTCCAGGCCCTCGTGGTAGCTGCGGTAGGGGCCGCCATTGTAGCTGCGGCGGATGCCGAAGATGGTGGTGATGCGATTGGATTCGACGGGCTTTCTCCAGCTGCCCCGCCAGAGCTGGGTGCTGGGGCCACTCTTGCACAGATCGGTCAGGCGGGCCAGCTCGGCGGCGACCTTCTCCGGCTGGAGCAAAGCAGCGGTGTCCGGCGAGAGGGTGAGGGCCTGGCGGCCCTTTTCGACCGCCCGCACCGACAGCTTGGCCGAGTAGCTCGAGCCCGCGGCGTCGAAGGAGATGGTGTAGACCCCCGCCGCCTGGAGCCGGGGAATGGCGATGAGCAGGCTGTCGCCCTGCGGCGCGTAGCGCTGGTTGAGAAAGCGTACCGTCACCTCCGCCTCGCTGTGCACGCGCACCCGGAAGGTCTGCCCCTGGCTGGCCTCGCGCGGCAGCTCGAGCGTGCCGAAGGGCGCGCTGAGCCGCTGGAGCGCGGGAGCTTGGGGCTGGCCATCGACCTTGAGCACCTGCCCCACCGCGATCTTGCTGGGGTCCTCGAGGCTGTTGAGCACCTGCAAAGCCTCGACGGTGGTGCCGAAGCGCCTGGCGATGGAGTACAGCGTGTCGCCCGGCTGCACGGTATAGGTGCTCTGGGCCAGAACCAGCCCGAGTGCGAGTGTGAGAGCCATCCAGGAGCGCTTCATCGGGTCCATGCTATCGAAACCGCTTGTTGGCTACTAGCGGTAAGCTATCGACCTAACGCCCCCACCCCTGGCACCCCGCCCTTCTCGCCCGTTAGATTGGGATTAAAGGGGAGATCCTATGATCCTGGTGTTGAACGGGCCAAACCTCAACATGCTGGGCACCCGCGAGCCCGAGGTGTACGGGCGCATGACGCTGGAGGAACTCGAGGAGCTGTGCCAGAGCTGGGGGGCTGAGCTGGGGCTGGAGGTGGTGTGCCGCCAGTCGAACTTCGAGGGACAGATCATCGAGTGGATCCAGCAGGCCCAGGGTGAGGGCTACGAGGCCATCGTGCTCAACCCCGGAGCCCTGACCCACTATTCCATCGCCGTTTTGGACGCGATCCGTGCCCAGAGCCTGCCGGTGGTGGAGGTGCACCTCTCCAACATCCACGCCCGCGAGGAATACCGCCGCCACTCCCTCACGGCTGCCGCCGCCAAGGGGCTGGTGAGCGGCTTCGGGGCGCTGTCGTACAAGCTGGCCCTGGCCTACCTGGCCGATGCCCTCGAGGTCACCCCACGCTGAGCTTGATGGCTATACTCAACCTCTACGGGGGGCCCCGCCAAAAGACAAACACATCTGAAGCAGCTTAAGCCTCGTTTCAGGCACCCATCTTAGCCTCGAGACGAGGAGGGAAGACATGCCTGTTCGCTTTGGCTACAGCGAGGCCACCCACCTGCTGCGCCGGGCTGCGGCCAGGGGGCGCAAGGAGGAGGCTCAGAAGCTGGCAGAGATGGGCCTCGAGGCCGCCGTGGACTCGCTGCTGCGCGATCCGGTTCCAGCTCCGGCCTATACCACCAGCTTCACCCGCAATGAGCGGGGACCGCAACTTCAGCAGATCACGCGGCTGTGGCTCTCCCACTGGCTCACCACCCCCACCCCGGCTGCCGAGCGGCTGGCGCTGTTTTGGCAGGGGCACCTCACCTCGGAGTACCGCGAGACCAGAGGGGCCCAGGGCATCGACTTTTACAACCAGCTCGCCACCTTCCGCACCCTGGGCTACGGCCCCTACGGCCAGTTGCTGCGGGCCATCGCCAAAGACCCGGTGATGCTGCTCTACCTCAACAATGCGGAAAGCCGCAAGGAGCACCCCAATGAGAACTGGGCCCGCGAGCTGATGGAGCTCTACACCATCGGCCCTGGCAATTACACCGAGCATGATGTCCAGGAGGCTGCTCGAGCCTTCACCGGCTGGACGGTGCGGCTCAAAGGCAACCAGCGACCCAGGGAAGCGCCTGCCACGGTGCCTTTCGAATTTGTCTTCCGCCCGCAATGGCACGATCCCGGCCCCAAGATCTTCATGGGCCGCAGCATCCGGAGTGGCGACGACGTGCTGGACATCCTCATCGCCCATCCCCAGACCTACCGCTTCGTAGGACGCAAGCTGCTGGCTTTCTACCTCACCCCCGAGCCCCCGCAGGCCCTGGTGGAGGAGGGGGCCAGGGTCTTGCGCGATGGCGGTACTCGCGAGCTGCTGCGCTGGCTCTTCACCCGCGAGGAGTTCTACGCCCCGCAGTACCGCAACACCATCGTCAAGAGCCCCATCGAGTACGTGGTGGGCCTGCTCTACGCCGCCCACCAGACCGAGCCCATCCTGGGCAAAGACGACGAGAAGGCCATGGGACGCACCCTCGCCGCCTTCGCCGCCATGGGCCAGGTCCCCTTCGATCCACCCAACGTCAAGGGCTGGGATGGGGGCATGAGCTGGCTGGCTGAGTCCCACTTCCTGGCCCGGCTCAACCTCATCGGGGCCCTGGCGGGCAAGGAAAAGGGGATAGACCTCGAGGTCTTCATGGACGGTGCCAGCGGCCCGCTGTCGCTGGTCAAGCCCGAGGCTCAGTTGCTGTGAGTGGAGGAAATGCATGGATCGCCGCGACTTCATCAAAAAATCGCTGCTGGCGCTGGCGCTGGGGCAAGGGGCCCCCTCCCTGCTCTCGCGCAGCGCGTTGGCGGCGCGCTCTAAGGACAAGATCCTGGTGGTGGTCAACCTCTTCGGGGGCAACGACCAGCTCAACACCCTCGTGCCCTTCCGCAATGAGCTGTACTACCGCAAGCGGCCCAACATCGCCGTCAAGCGCGAGGAAGTGCTCGACCTGGGGGCCAGGGGCGAGAAGCTCGGCCTGCACCCGCAACTGCGCCCGCTGATGAGCCTGTGGGAAAGTGGCGAGCTGGCCCTGCTGCCCCAGGTGGGCTACCCCAACCCCAACCGCAGCCACTTCATCTCCACCTCCATCTGGCACACCGCCGACCCCACCCGCAAGCAGGAGCACGGCTGGCTGGGCCGCTGGGGCGACTTGCAGGACGACCCCTTCTGCGACACCTTCCTCGGCGGGGCTTCGCCCCAAGCCCTTCAGGGCGACTTGCGCACTGCCCCGGCCATCTCCAGCATCGAAACCTTCAGCATCCGGCTGCCCAGGGGATTCGAGGAGGAGTTCAATCGCGAGATCCGGCAGACCCGCAGCGGCACTGCCGAGGAGGTACGGCGAGCCATGCTGAGCCTGCGGGGGGCGCTCGACAAGATCGGACAGTTGCGCGAGGTGAAGAACAGGGTGGCCTACCCCGATAACGGCTTCGGCAAGAGCATGGCCGACGTGGCCCGCATGATCGCCGGAGGGCTGGGCTCTTCGGTTTACTACACCACCCTCGGTGGCTGGGATACCCACGCCGCGCAACCGCCTCGCCAGGCCGAATTGCTGGGCTACCTGGCCCAGACCCTGGCCGCCTTCCGCCAGGACATGCGCGCAATCGGGCGCGACAAGGACGTGATGGTGATGGTCTTCAGCGAGTTTGGCCGCCGGGTCGAGGAGAACGCCTCCTATGGTACCGACCACGGCAAGGGCGGCTTGATGCTGGTGCTGGGGGGCGCCATCAGGGGCGGACTGTACGGGGGCGAGCCCGACTTGGAAGACCTCGACGACGGCGACCTGAAGTACCGCACCGACTTCCGCAACGTCTACGCCTCGGCCCTGAGCTGGATCCAGGCCGACCCCCGCGCCGTGCTGATGGGCGATTTCAAGCCCTTGCCGCTGTTCTGAGTTTGAGAGCCCCACCAACAAAACACCCTAACACCCCCAACAGGGGGTGTGGGTTTTTGCGACTCCACAGGCCATTCCATTACGTGCTCTCATGCGGAATTTACCACCACTTAGCCCTACTAAGAAGGGCATTCCTCCGAGTGGTCGAAAAAACCGCAGATTAACTCCCGAATATAGGTTAGCTTAATGTTACGCAAAAGCGTTGCTTTTTTCCCGAAAACGCACCGCAATTTAGGGCAGAAATATTGATCTGAACGAAGTTTTTACGCCTTGATACATTTGGGCGTGCCGCGAAGCCAAAAGTGGTGTAGGGTCGTAAACAAGATGAGCAAGTCGCGCCAGGGTTTTACCCTTATCGAGGCTCTTATCGTCCTCGCGATTCTGGGGATACTCCTCAGTCTGATGGCTGGGTCGCTGCGATCGGATCGGATCGCGGTCAATCAGGCTGCCCAGGGGTTAGCCGCCAACGTCACCCGCGCCAGGCTCGAGGCCATCAAGAACAACACCTACGCCGGATTGAGCGTCAATACCTCGCAGAAATCCTATATGGTTTGGGTGGATACCAACGGCAACGCGGCCTTCGACCCTGGCACCGACCGGGTGTTGCAGCAAGTTGTCCTGGGCCAAGGGGAGTTGGCCCAAGTCACCATGGGCTCGGGCACCACCCTCACCGGCATCGTGTTTGACTCGAGGGGCATCCCGCAGGACCAGCTCGGAGGAACGGTGGTGCTTACGAACCAGTCGAACACCCACAGCAAGACAATAGCGGTCAACACCCAGGGGAGGGCGAGCATCCAATGAGGAAGACCCAGGGCATCACCCTCGTTGAACTCCTGATCGCTCTGGCCATTCTGGCCATCGCCTTCACTGCCTTGTTGTTCAGCCAGCTTTCCAACCTGCGGGCCAGCGCTCAAACCCGTTACGCCAGCGAGACCAAGGCGGCAGCCACCAGGGTTCTGGAGGCCCTGCAAGCCGAGGTGACCAAGACGGTAGAAGTATCCAGCACCACCGCCACCTACTACGATGCGACGGTCACCTTTGGCTCTACGACCAAATACATCAGCTATCTGTTCCTCGACTACTACTACCGCTGCCCCAGCACCGTAACACCGACCAGTCCGGGCACCCGAACCAACCTGCGTCCGCTGTCGGACTTGACTTATGGCAACAGCAGCGGGGGTGTTGCCTGCGCCGGAGGCAAGACCAACCTTCCTGCTGCGCTACAAAACAGCCTGGGCAGTTCAATCTCCAGCGTCGATTGGAGGATCGTCGGCGAAGCTGGGATCACTGGGGAAGGGGTGGTTTCCATCACCGTCTCGGCTCAGCACCTGCGCGGTCCACGGATCACCCTGATCAACCGCATCACCTGCTATGACGTGTACCCCTCGCCTACTAGTGACGCGCCCATACCTTGCCCCACTCCAACCACGGCGGGAGGTGGCCGGTGAGCCGCAAGGGTTTTTCCATCATCGAACTGGTGGTGGCCCTGGCCGTGCTGACGGTGGTACTGGGTTTGGTGGTGGGCTACTTCGCTCGCAACGCCCAACTCACCAGGCGTACCCAGGCTGCCAATGAGGTGCAGGACAGGGTGCGCGCGGTCATGCAATTGGTGACGCAAGACCTGCAGCTCGCGGGCTCGAGCCGCTTCGTCAGTAGTACCGGGGCCGTATCGACGATACTGAACGCCTGTACGGTGGAGAATTGCCTGGTGGCCAGCGACGGGGGGGTGCGCGACACCTTTGGGGTAGCCTACGCCACCAGCTTGCGCCCCATTGGCACTGCTTGCCGTCAGGTGGTCTACAGCTTTTCAGGAGACACGCTTCAGCGCAAGGACGTGGGGGATGGCGACTGCTCCACCGATCCCACCACAGTCGCCGCGGTCCCTGTGGCCGATAACATCCTGGCCTTGGATATCCGCTACCGCTGCAGCAACGACAACCTACTCAACAACTACCCAGACCCCGCCAACTGCCCCGCCGGGAGTGCATACCCGCGTTCGGCAGTGGTTTCAGTGGTGGGCCGCTCGACCAACCAGGTGGGCAACGTCACCTCCACCACTTACCCAACAGTCTCCGGTAGCGTCACCTGCCCTGCCGGCTATGTCTGTTACGCGATGACCCAGGAAGTCCTGATGCCTAACCTCAAGGACCAGTAGGAGGACCTGTGAGACGAGACGGAATTGCCCTCATAACTACGCTGGCCATCCTGGTGGTGGTGGGAGTGCTGGCTTTTGGCACCTTCTTCACCACTCAGATTGAGCAGTGGACTGCCCGCAACGACAGCACCTCCACCCAGGCCAACTACGTGGCCCAGGCCGGGTTGCAGAAGTACAAGACCATCCTGTTCCAGAATTACCGCTGGGTGGAACAGGGCTCGACCTCATCCCCATCGGGAGGCAGCACGGTCTGTCGCAACAGCCTTGCCAACGGCATCGACTTCGACCGGGATGGTACACTTACCCCCTTCACCGGCGGCACGATGGGCCCGTTCACCGAGTCAGTGACCGACACCAGCGGAAGGGTGATTGGCCAGTACCGGGTGACCATCACCAGAGCCACCAATAACCCCCAGATCTACACCGTGACGTCGGTGGGAACCTCTGCCGGAGCTCGTTCTACTGTACAGGCGGTGTTTCAGATTGCCAACACCGGTTACCTAGACAACGCCATTTTTGCCGGGCAGGGACAGGCCAACAAGTTCATCAACGGGGGAGCCACCATCCGCGGCGGTATCTATATCGTAGGCGACCCGAACAATCCCAACCAGAAAGTAATCGAGAGCAATGGTAACTTCTCGCTCCTTAACCACTACAACATGAGCGATTACTCGGCGGTGTCTGGCCGGGTAGACTCGGCCAACCGGGTAGCCAATGACCTCTGTGCCAGCCTGCGGGTGCAGTACGGAAAGGTCGAAGTTGGCGGCAGCACGCTTATTGGTGAGCCGACCAACAAGGTCAAGGGAGTCTACGTGGGCAATGGAGCCTCGGATGTCAGCGGAAACGCCTCCGATGTATGCACCAGGACCAAAGGGATATGCACTGAGCAGGGGCCTGCCCCATTTGACATCGCTAACGCTCCCGGCTTCCCCACCTTGGGTAGCCGGGGCGAATGCAGCATTGCTGGCAACCCCACCCCCACCTGGCGGGACTGCATCCAGAATCAGTCCAGTACACCTGGAAGTGGGCTACGGATCGTGCGGGTAGCCGGCGTTACCACCCTTTCCTGGCCCGCCCTCTCGCCTAACCCGCTTACACCGCCGGCCGCCTGTTTGACCTTCCTGAACACCTCGTCGCTGACCTTCAACACCCAGAATGTGGACTGCTCTTATACCCTGCCCGATGGGCGCAAGGGGGGTTTTGTCTACAACGGCAGCTCGAGCCCAGCCGGGTTCACGGTCTATGGCAGCGTGGACTTCGAGGGCTTCAATCTCACCTTTAGCAAAGCCATCGACTACACTGCTCGGAGCTGGGTCAGTGTCAACGGCTCTTACACCCAGGTCAACACCGCTTCGCTGACCGTCATGAAAAACTCCACGGGTAGCGGTGGGGCACTCGACCTCGACAGCAATCTGCTGCCCAAAACCTCCGACGGTTTCTTCCCGCAGCACGTGTTGGGTCTGGTGGCTGAGGGGGATGTGTATCAGCGTGGCCAGTATGTGATGGCCCCCCTCTACTCCGGTGGCACCTTCCGTATCGTCAAGGATAACGTGCTCTTCGGCAGCGTGGTCGCCAACATGTTCTGTACCACTTCCGCTGGTAACCAGAGCAGCTGTGCTGCAGGACAGAAATCCGAAGTGGTCTACATCAACACTGGCGCTAACAAACCCTCGATCATGCGCCAGGTGGAGAGATCTACCATCCCGGTCTTTAAGATCCTCTCCTACGAGCGGCGCTAGCGAAAAAACTCGAGCCCCCACCTGCACGGGTGGGGGCTTTGGTTTTGGGGGTTACTGCTTGCTCTGGATGAAGCTGATCGCGTCCTGAACGGTGCGGATCTTCTCGGCTTCCTCGTCGGAGATCTCGAGCCCGAACTTGTCCTCCAAACCCATGATGAGCTCGACGGTGTCGAGGCTGTCGGCCCCCAGGTCTTCGATGAAGCGGGCCTCGGGGGTGATTTTTTCGGCTTCCACGCCGAGTTTTTCAACGATGACTTCTTTTACGGACTCGAGGATATCCATGGTTCAAACCCTCCGAAGGGGGATTCTACCACAAGGGTCGCTCAAGGCCGCTTGAGCTGAAGAGGTCAGTGCGGGGTCATGCCCCCGTCAACGCAGAGGGTTTGCCCGTTGATGTAAGCCGCATCGTCGGAGACCAGGAAGGCCACCGCCTTGGCCACCTCCTCGGGCTTGCCCAGGCGGCCCACGGGGATTTGCTTGAGGTACTCGGCCACCACACTCTCGGGCAGCTTGGCGGTCATGTCCGACTCGATGAAGCCCGGCGCGACGGCGTTGACGGTGATGCCGCGGGTGGCGTATTCCTTGGCCACCGACTTGGTGAAGCCGATCAGCCCGGCCTTGGCCGCGACGTAGTTGGCCTGGCCGGGGTTGCCCAGGATGCCCACCACGCTGCTGATGTTGACGATGCGGCCCCACTTGGCCCGCATCATGATCTTCACCGCCTCGCGCGTGGCGTGGAAGATGGCCGAGAGGTTGGTCTGAATCACTGCGTCCCAGTCCTCGTCCTTCATGCGGATGAGGAGGGTGTCGCGGGTGATCCCGGCGTTGTTGACCAGGATGTCCAACCCACCCAGCGCGGCGTTGGCCTCGCTGACGAGCCCAGCGGCGGCCTGGGGGGTGCCGAGGTCGGCTCCGATGACCACGGCCTGAGGAGAGCCCTTCGCGCGGGCCTCCTCGGCCACTGCCTCGGCGGCGTCCTTGCTGGCGGCGTAGTGGATGGCCAGGGCATGGCCCCTCGAGGCCAGCTCGAGTGCGATGGCCTTGCCGATGCCACGGGATGAACCGGTTACGAGTGCTTTACGCATGGAACCTCCATCGAACGCAAAAATACCTCGATAGTCGATAGCCATAAGGCGATGAATGCCAAAAGCAAGGAGCTTTAGGCCTCGAGCTTCAGGATCTCGGCAATCTCCTCGGGATTCGTCAAGCTCCTGGCCTCGACTCCCTCGAGCGTCCTGCCCACCAGCCCGCTGAGCACGCGCCCCGAGCCGAACTCGAGGAAGCGGGTTACGCCTCGTTCCTTGAGGTGTTGCAGGATTTCGACCCAGCGCACCGGATGGGTGATCTGCTCTAGCAGCAGTTCCCGGATTGCCTCGGGGCCCTTCTCGGGCCGGGCCAGCACGTTGGAGTAGACCTCCAAGCGCGGCGGGCGTAGCTCAACCTGGGAGAGGTCGTGCTGCAGGCGCTCCCGCGCCGGTTGCATCAGCGAGGAATGGAAGGGGGCGGAGACGGGCAGGGGGATCACCCTGGCCTTGTGCTCCTTGAGCCGCTCGGAGGCCTGGGCCACGCCCTGGGCGGTGCCGGAGATCACGGTCTGCTCGGGGGAGTTGTAGTTGGCGATCTCCACCCCGTCGAGGCCCGCGATGAGCTCCTGGATGGCCTGGGCGGGCATCTTCAGCACGGCGGCCATGGCTCCCTGGCCTACCGGAACGGCTTCTTGCATGTATTCTCCGCGTTTGCGCACCAGGCGCAGGCCGTCCTCGAGCGAAAGCGTTCCCGCCGCGACGTGAGCGGTCCACTCACCCAGGGAGTGCCCGGCGGCGAAGCTGGGGGGAGTGCCGCCGGCCTCGAGGTAAGCCTGGAAGGCCGCGTAGCCCACGGCCAGCAGGGCCGGTTGTTGGTTAGCGGTGAGCTTGAGCTCGTCCTCGGGGCCTTCCCACATCAGCTTCAAGAGCCCTGGCAGTGTGGCTTCGGCGCGCTCCAGCACTTCGCGCGCGGCCTTGGAGCCTTCGTAGAGGGCTTTGCCCATGCCAATTTCCTGTGATCCCTGTCCGGGAAATAGTGCTGCGATCATCAAAGCCTCCGGCGCGGATTGCGTAGGGTAACTGCACGGCGAGCAGGCTAACGCGATCCGATCAGCGATAGTTCATCCTCTAAGCCCATGGCTTAGGGCTTATAGCCCGTAGCCTCAATCCGGTTGCCACCAGGTCAGCACGCTGGCGGCCCAGGTCAGCCCCGCGCCGAAGGTCACGAAGAGGATGTGGTCCCCGTCGTGGATCTGCCCGGCGTCCAGCGCCTCCTGGAGCGCGATGGGCATGGACGCGGTGGAGGTGTTGCCGTAGCGGTCCACGTTGACCCACACCTGCTCAACCGGCAGACCCAGGCGCTCTCTGGCCGACTCGATGATGCGGGCATTGGCCTGGTGAGGCACGAAAAACTTGATCTGCTCGGGGGTTAGCCCAGCCTTCTGGATGGCCTCGAGCGAAGCCTCATGCATCACCCGCACCGCGAACTTGAAGACCTCGCGCCCGTTCATGTAGATCGTCTTGGGCATGGGCAGGTCGCCCGGCAGCCGGGGATTGAGGCAGCCCAGGGCCAGCTCCTTAGCGCCCGAGCCATCCGCACCCAGCACGAAGGACTTGAAGCCGTAGCCTTTGGGTACCGGTCCGACCACCGCGGCTCCGGCCCCATCGCCAAAGAGCACCGCCGTGGAGCGGTCCTGCCAGTTGATGATCTTCGTCAGTGCTTCAGCCCCAATGGCCAGCACCTTCCTGGAAAGCCCGCTGTGGATCATGGCGTGGGCCTGGGCCAGGGCGTAACCCCAGCCGGGGCAGCCCGCCAGCAGGTCGTAGGCTCCGGCTTTGAGCCCGAACCGGTTCTGCACCAGGGCGGCGGTAGCGGGAAAGAGCGCGTCGGGGGTGTTGGTCGCCACGATCACCAGGTCCACACCCTCGAGGGCATCCTCCCCATAACGGCGAATCAGATCCTCCACCGCGCGAAACGCCAGGTCCGAGGTGAACTCGTGCTCATCGGCGATGCGCCGCTCTTTGATGCCGGTGCGGGTGGTGATCCACTCGTCGGAGGTGTCGAGAAACTTCTCGAAGTCGTGGTTGGTCATCACCCTGGAGGGTGCGTAGGTGCCAAGGGCCAGTATTCCGACGCTCACGGCTGTCCTCCGCATCGGGCAAAGCGCGTCGTGCTGTGCGCAATCATACCCTGTAAGTTTACTCCGCGAGGCGCTGCTCCGTCGTGAACTGTGTTCAATGAAAAAGCGCGGGTGGTGGAGAGCAGTAAGCGCTCAGCCGTCAGCGGGAGGCTGGTGGCTCGTGGTTTACCCTCCCCACCAGCGTCGAGGTCGAGGGTCCAGGGTCGAGGCGTCTTGCGTACGACCCGCGTCCAGCGATCGACCATCGGCTCCCCAAAACGACAACCCCCTCCACATAGGGGAGGGGGATCACAAGCAGCTCTGCCTCAGACTTCCAGCACCTTGCGTCCGGCGTAGTAACCGCAGTTGCTGCAAACGGTGTGCGGGGGGATGAGGGTCTTGCACTCGGGGCATTCGCCCAGCGCGGGGGCCTTGAGGGCAAAGTGGCTGCGGCGAGAATCGCGCCGGGCCTTGGAGGTTTTTTTCTTAGGTACGGGGTGCTTCGCCATTGCGAACCTCTTTCAACTAGGGAGACGGGGGTCTCCAGGCAAACCGCTCTCGAGTCTACCGGGCAGAGGCGATTTGGTCAACTTAGGGGGCAAGGGGGATATCCACGAGCCCCCAGCCCTCGACACCTGCTGGCTGTCGATGTCGGTCTACTCAATGCCCTCGAGGTCGAGCTTCTTCAAATGGACGGCCAGTTTGCCCTCCTTGCCCTTTTGACTGCGCTCGGGGCAGCAGTCCTGAGGAGCGCGCTTGAGGTTGGCTCCGCAGTACTCGCACAGGCCCGGACAGTCCTCCTGGCAGAGGGCGGTGTAGGGCAACTCGAGGGCGAAGGCTTCGGAGAGGAAAGGGGAGAGCTCGAGGTCGGGCTTGCCGAAGAGGAAGACCTCCTCGTCGTCTTCCTCGATGGCCTCGAGGTGCTCCAGGCCCGGCTGGTAGCGCAGCATGTGCTGGAAGTAGGCCCGCACCAGGGTGGGGGTGGGGTCTAAGCAGCGGCGGCACTCCATCATGGCGTACCCGGCGATCTCGCCTGAGAGCCACAGTTCGCTCTCGCCCACCGCCGTCACGCTCACCCTCCACGAAACCACGTCCTGCAAGACGATGGTGTCGTTGCCCAGCTCGATTTTGCCTGCGATCTGACCCCTGGCCTCGGTGCTGCCGCCCTCGCGCAGCAGGCGGGCGAGGTTGATGCTTTGAATTTCACCGTAGTCCATTCAAATCACCCTAGCACCGGGCGGGGGTAGGGTCAAGCTGAAGGAGGTGACGATTGCCAGACTGCTTGCCTAGATTGCTGATGGTCGATAGCTGTCTCAGGCACGGCAGTTCAAGGTGACTCGAGGGTAATTGGGCAGGGGGTCTAGGGCCTGCTGATTATGCAAGCCCGTATGCATAAGGCATGAATCAAGATACAAACGGCATTTTCGGCCTATAGCATGGAGGCATGAAACGCATAGGCGTATTGGGAATGCCCATGGATTTGGGGCAGGGGCGGCGCGGGGTGGACATGGGCCCCAGCGCCATCCGCTATGCCCGGTTACAGGCGGTGCTCGAAGAGCTAGGGCACGAGGTTCACGACTACGGCGACGTGGACATCCCCATTGCCGAGAGCCTGCGCCATGAGCGTGAAAGCGGCGGCCTGAGCTACCTCGAGCCCATCCGCCGGGCCTGCGAGGATGCCATCGCCCACCTCGAGGCCATGCCCGATGGCGCCTTCCCAATCTTGTTGGGGGGCGATCACTCCGTGGCCATGGCCTCGGTGACCGGGGCCAGCCGCCACCGGCGCATTGGCGTGATCTGGGTCGATGCCCACGCCGACTTCAACACCCCCGAGACCTCGCCCAGCGGCAACATCCACGGGATGCCCCTGGCCCACCTGTGCGGCCTGGGCGACCCTCGGCTGGTCAACCTGGGCTGGGAAGGGGCCAAGGTGCGCCCGGAGGACGTGGTGCTCATCGGCATTCGCAGCCTGGACCCTGGTGAGGTGCGCCTGCTGCGTGAGCGCGGTGTGACGGTCTACACCATGAAGGAGGTGGACACCCTGCGCGTTCCGGCCATCGCCGAGGCCATCGCCGGGAAGTTCAAGGGCTTCGAGCGGGTCCACGTCTCCCTCGACGCCGACGTGCTTGACCCCGAAATCGCCCCCGGCGTGGGCACCCCGGTGCCCGGTGGCCTTACCTACCGCGAGGCCCATTTGCTGATGGAACTCCTCTGCGACACCGGTCTGGTAACCAGCCTCGACTTAGTCGAGGTCAACCCCATCCTCGACATCGCCAACCGCACCGCCCGCATCATGGTCGAACTTGCTAGCAGTCTGCTGGGGAAGAAAATCTATTGAACCCTCCTCCTTGCTAAACTCGAGCTTGTGAGCACCACGGGCGACACCAAGACCAAAACCCAGATCCGTACCCGCACGCCCCAGCTATACAAGGTGCTGCTCCTCAACGACGACTACACCCCGATGGACTTCGTGGTAGACGTGCTCATGCGCTTCTTCCGTAAGAGCGAGCTCGAGGCCACCCGCATCATGCTGGCGGTGCACCACCAGGGAGTGGGGGTGTGTGGGGTTTACCCCTTCGAGATCGCCGAGACCAAGGTGAACCAGGTCATGGAGGCCGCTGCCGAGGAAGGCCATCCCCTGCAATGCATCATGGAACCGGAGTAGGGGGAAAGGTGAACGAGTACCTAGCCAGCCGGGGGGAGGGCTGACATCCTGGAGCCTGGAAGCCGTTGCTGTTATGGTCACCTCTGAACTGCAAAAGTCCATCGAGCGCGCCCTCGAGTGCGCCTTCGACCGGGGTCACGAGTACGCTAGCCTCGAGCACCTCATGCTGGCCCTGCTCGATGACGCTGACGCCAGGCGGGTGCTGCTGCGCTGCGGCGTGGACCTCGCTGCCCTACGGGGCCAGCTCGAGACCGCCCTGGCCGAAATGGAGAACCTGCCCAACGTCCAGCCCGTTCCCACGACCGCCTTCCAGCGGGTGTTGCAGCGGGCAGTGGCCCAGATGCGCTCGGCGGGGCGGGACCAGGCCAACGGGGCCAATGTGCTGGTGAGCATCATGGACGAGCGGCAGTCGCGGGTCTACGGCATCCTCGAAGACCTGGGGCTCTCGCGCTACAAGCTCACCAGCGCCATCTCACGCGAGGCGCCGCCCACCGGCACCAGCCAGGAGCCCCAGGAGGAGGGCATCCCCGCCGACTTGGAAGAGGGGGGAGTGGCGAGGAACCCCCTCGAGGCCTACTGCACCGATCTCACCGCGCGGGCCCGCGCCGGGGAACTCGACCCGTTGGTGGGGCGCAGGGCCGAGCTCGAGCGCATCCTCACCGTGCTCTCGCGTCGCCAGAAGAACAACCCCCTGCTCGTGGGTGACCCCGGCGTGGGCAAGACCGCCCTGGTTGAGGGGCTGGCCCAGCGCATCGTGGGGGGCGAGGTGCCCGAGGGGCTGGCCGGGGCCGAGATCTTCGCCCTGGACCTGGGGGCCGTGTTGGCCGGAACCCGCTACCGCGGCGACTTCGAAGAGCGCCTCAAGGCGGTGGTGAAGGCGCTTTTGTCCCGTCCGAGGGCCATTCTCTTCATCGACGAGATTCACATGATCGTGGGGGCCGGTTCGACCACCGGCTCCACCGTGGACGCCTCCAACCTGCTCAAGCCCGCCCTCACCGGCAAGCTCAAGTGCATCGGGGCCACCACCTTCGCCGAGTACAAGTCCTTCGAGAAGGACCGGGCCATCGCCCGGCGCTTCCAGAAGATCGACGTGCTCGAGCCCACCCACGAGGAGGCCATCCAGATCCTCGAGGGGCTCAAGCCCAAGCTCGAAGCCCACCACAAGCTCACCTACACCCGCCAGGCCCTCGAGCGCGCCGTCGAACTCGCCGCCCGCCACCTCTCCGACCGTCGCCTGCCCGACAGTGCCCTGGACGTGCTCGACGAGGCCGGGGCCAGCGAAGCCCTCAAGCCCAGCAGCAGGCGCAAGAGCCGCATCGGGGTGGCCGAGGTGGAGGCCACCGTCGCCCGCATGGCCCGCATCCCGCCCAAGTCCCTATCGCGTGACGACCAGGCGGTGCTGCAAAACCTCGAGGCCGAGCTCTGCGCCGAGATCTACGGGCAGGAAAGGGCCGTGAAGGAGGTGGCCAGCGCCATCAAGATGGCCCGCGCCGGGCTGCGCGATCCCCAGAAGCCCATCGGGGCCTATCTCTTCACCGGGCCTACGGGCGTGGGCAAGACCGAGCTTTCCCGCCAGCTCGCCCTCAAGCTGGGTGTGCCGCTGATCCGCTTCGACATGTCGGAGTACATGGAAAAGCACACCGTCTCGCGCCTCATCGGCGCACCCCCCGGCTACGTGGGCTTCGAGCAGGGCGGCCTGCTCACCGACGCGGTGCTGCAAAACCCCCACTGTGTGCTGCTTCTGGACGAGATCGAGAAGGCCCATCCCGACCTCTACGCCATCCTCTTGCAGGTCATGGACTACGGTAAACTCACCGACCACAACGGCAAGACCGTGGATTTCCGCAGCACCGTGCTGATCATGACCACCAACGCCGGAGCCGCCGAGGCCAGCGAAGCCCGCATCGGCTTCTTCCGCGAGTCCAAGGCCGAGGCCGCCGACGAGGCCATCCGGCGGCTGTTCACCCCCGAGTTTCGCAACCGCCTCGACGCCATCGTGCACTTCGCCCCCCTCTCCCCCGAGATCATGGGCCAGATCGTGGACAAGAACCTCAGGGCCCTCGAGGCCCAGCTAAAAGAGCGCAAGGTGAGCCTCGCCATCACCCCCGAGGCCCGGCAGTGGCTGGCCGAGAAGGGCTATGACCCCCTGATGGGCGCGCGCCCCCTGGCCCGCCTGATCCAGGAGCGCATCAAGAAACCTCTGGCTGACCTGCTCCTGTTCGGGCCGCTGAAGAATGGCGGGAACCTGAGGATTGGGGTGAAGGGAGAGGGGCTCGAGCTTCAGGTTTCCTGATGAGCAGCGCGTAGCCCACAGCGGGCGTCAATCGGCTTGTAATCTTGTAATACTGATGGGCGCGTCACCCAATTTGAAGTCGAGCATTCAATCATTCAATACAGTCCTGAAATAAAATCTCCCGTGACCGAGCGGTCTTGGATGCAGTACACGTTGGTGGAAGATAAGGGTAAGGTTTCCTCAACGTACTGCGCAACGAAAGTATTTTCTTCACCAATCGTTATCTCGATGGGTGTCCGAGAGAGAAATTCACGAACTGCACCTTCCACTCGACCGCACTGTGCTTCGAGTTCCTCCAATTCTTCATCGCTGCGATTCTCAAAACCCGCAATTTCACCGATTACCATAAACAGATCATTATCATTCGGATACTTATGCTGAATGTAGCATTGCCTTTCCAAGCCACTTCTTAAATCCCAGAGGATTTTGCGAGAGGCGAAGTCATCTTTGCCTTCCTCGCGATGATAGGGCCAGCCTATCAGCACGACTTTTTTGTTCTCCCATTGGATCTGAAATGAGCGAATATAGGGTAGGCTGTTTTTGCTCTTAAACTCGCTATAGAGATGACTAAAACCACCGATCCTCACTTGAATTGGAAGATTGGCCTTGACGCTCCGCAACAGACAATCAAAGTCCATAGCTGCCATGTTGCCGTGGTTCCTCGAATAATTTGCATTCAAAGGCGCACTGAACCCCATACGCTTCTCAAGCCCAATGAGGGTGCCGTGTATCTGCCTGATATCGTAAGGCTTGAAGATCTTATGTAATTTTGACTGTTGAATGAGATCCCAGCATTTTTTGATGACCAATTCCAGGTCTTTGGGTTTGTCGCCGTAAAGAGCTATTAAAGTCACTTGTTTCATTACAGGCCGCCTTCCTTTCGGGGACCGCCGACCGGTGCCCGTGAACGATCTGCCAGGTGGAGTCGTCCTTGGGCATCACGAAGGTGGCTTGCGTCCGTGTACCGCCCACGCGCGGGCAATCAGATGGATCGCGCCGTCTTCTGCAATAGGCAACTCAGCTCGAATCTGCTCTCTGAGGGCGTCTCGCTGGGCTTCGTCAAGCGACATCGTATAGCCCGGCGCGGGACCTTGCCCGCCAAGAAAGGGGAACCAGTAATCGTCGAAATCGCGGAAATTGGTGGGAATCTCCATCGACTGCACTTCCACATCATGCAACCCCGCCTGGGAGAAAAGCTCCCTCAGCGGCTCAGGCTGGCACAGTGGAAAACGGCGGCCTTCGTCGAGATCGTATGCTTTAGGGTTCAGCGCCACCGCTGCGTCCCAGAAGTAACGCATCAACTCCATTTTTCCGGCGTAATCCCAGACGTATGTCGCGATGGTACCGCCGGGCCTGGTCACACGCGCCATTTCCCTGACCGCCAGTAGCGGTTGGGGCACAAAGTTCAGCACGAGGCCGCCCACTGCCGCATCGGTGCTCGTGGTATCGAAGGGCAGCGACCGGGCATCTCCGACTTCAAAGCTCGCGCGTTCGTCGGCAACATGCATCTTCGCATATTCGATGAAGCCGGGGGATGGGTCTACACCCTTTACCGACTTCGGGCTTGCGTGCTCCAGGATGGCCTGGGTCAAGGCCCCAGTCCCGCACCCGACGTCGATCCAGTCCAACCCCCTCGGCAAGGCCAGCCACTCGAGGAACTCCCTCGCCAGCAGCCGGCTCCAGCGTCCGACGTAAGGCTCGTAAAAGTCGCCTGCGGCCCATACGTCTTGGCTCATCGTCATCTCGCTTGCAATATAGCCCTATGCCTGTTCCTCTTCCTCGAGAATGCGCTTTACGCTTTGCAGCGGCAGGCCGGTGGCGCGGGCGAGTTGCTGAGCTGAGGACATCTCGGGCCGGAGGGGGTCGGGGGGGAGTTGCTGCGCCAGCTGAGACAGGCTTTGGGGTAGAGAGGAGCGCTCGGACTGGGTGAGCTGGGTGTATTGCTGTAGGCGGTGGAGGTAGCCCGAGACCTGCGCCTTCATCTGGCGGTAGACGGGATCCTGGCCTGGGCTGGGAGCGGGCTGATCCAGCTGGGGCCGGTACTGCCAGACCAGCCAGGCTCCGCTGCCGGCGATGGCAGTGGAGATGCGTTCAGGGAAGGAGCCCAGTGGGATGAGCTCGGGGTGATTGAGGCTGCCCTGCAACCACAGCGCCCAGCTACTGCGCAGCAGGGGGGGTGTGCTCAGGGGTTGCACCTCGAGCCCGGCCCTCAGGGCCAGCGCCTCCACGTCGGGGTGGGGGTAGTTCAGGATTTCGCGCAACCGCCAGACGATTCGCTCCAGGCGACCCTGCTCGGGGTTGCCCAGCAGGAGCAGGTGGCCGCCCAGCAGGCCCAGCATGGGATTTTCCAGTTTTTGATCCAGCAACTGCTCGATTAGACTGGGCTCGAGCACCGCCCGTCCGCTGGAGAGCCCCTGGCGGGCCAGCTCGGTCCAGCGCAGGTCGGGGCGCTCCGGGCGGAAGCCTTCACCCAGGCGCAGCATCAGCACCGAGGCCTCGAAGAGGTTGGGGGCCCGCTGGGAGCGCTGGCTATGCCAGAAGGGCGTGCGGCGCAGGAAGACCTGGGTCTGCCAGCCGGGGCAGACGACCACGCTCTGCTCGAGCTTTCCCTGCGCCGTGGTCACGCGCAGGCGGTAGCTTCCGGGTTCTAAGCTGGCACTCAAGGCAAACCAGGGCTCAGGGGCCGAGCGGGGCGAGGTTTTTCCGGCCCTTGGTACGTTCAGGATGGGCTGGCCCTGGAGGTCGTGGAGGCTGACCCCTTCAGCCAGCGGGCGGCGGCCCCGCCGGTCGGGGTCGCTGATGTAGAGAAAAAATCCCCCACCCTGCCCCAGTTCCCGCTGGGTCTGCTGGCTGATGCGGTGGGCTGATTGGCGCTGGGGCCCGGCGAAGTCGGCGGTGCCCTGGAGGGGGGCGGCACTATTGAACGCTAACCGCGGAGCCCTGAACTCCAGGGTCTGGCCCCCTTCCAGCGCCACGAGGTGGTCTTGCATGGAGTAGCCCGCTCGGAAGCGCAGTTTGTAGATGCCGGGCTCGAGTTCGTACTCCAGGGCTCCGCCGGGGCCGGGCGAGACCGCTTTCTCGATACGCTCGAGGCGGTGGTTGACCACGAAGATCTCGGCGCCAGGCTCGAGGTCAAGCACCCTCAGCTTGGATTTGGATTCGGACACGAGCCCCTCCTTCCCATTCGAGCTCGAGCTGCTCTGGCTGGGTCACCTGAAACAGTTTGAGCTCCAACCCCTGTGGACGCAAGCCGTAGAGGCCCTTGGCGAGGGAAAGGGTGCGTTTGCTGTCGCCCGGCAGGGCCTCGAGTGGGTTCAGGTTGCCGTCGATGAGTTCGACGGGCGCGGGCGTCTGGGCGCCGATCTCGAGGGTGACCCTGAAACCGCTGGCGGCGAGGCCCAGCTCGAGGTCGGCTCCCGTGGGCGAGAGGTCGAATTTGGGGATCTGGTCGCCCAGGGCCGGGTTGGGCAGCTTCTGGTTGTGCATGAGGTTCACCAAAGCCCTGGCCGTGACCTTGCCACCGGGCCCAGCAGCGTGGCGCAGGGCCCGCAGCAGGTCCCAGGTGAACCGCCCGTGCACCTTGCCCCCTTCGCCCAGCGCCTCCTCTCGGGCCTTCTTGCCCTTGAGGGCGGCGAAGCCCATGAACAGCGGCTTGGTCTCGGCGATGGAGCCCTGTGGCGGCAGGATGAAGGGAAAGGGCCGCCTTTCCACCGCGCCGATGTCCTCCCGGCAGCAGTCCATGAACAGCACCACCTCGTCGAAGGCCCAGCTATTGCGGAAGGCCGCGGCGTAGTCCGCGCCCAGGATGTGGGCTCCCGGGCGCAGGCGGCTGCCGTTGGCGGTGAGCAGCGAGGCCCTGGGGATGACCTGTGCGGCGGGGTTTTCCCGGATCTCGATGCCGTGCCCGGCGAGGTAGAGGTACAATCGCCGGCCCACCCTCTCTTCGTTGGCCGCTTTTTTCACCCAGTCCTTGAGCAGGTCGTCGATCTCGTTCTCGGTGGGGTGGCTTGGGTCGCTGAAGTCGCTCGAGCGCACCACCTTGATGCGCTGCCTGGCCTCAGCCGGGTCGATTCCTCCGCCGTTGGGGTCGATGAGCCAGTCGTAAAAGGCCTGGATGTCGTTTTCCGGCCCCTCGAGGTCACGGATGTCGGGATAGCGGTTGATCCCGACCAAGAGGGCATAGTCATCGTTCGCCATAACGTCACTCGAGGCTATGCGTGAGCTGTGCTCAGACCGCCAGGATGGACTGGAGGCTCTTGATGGTGGTGGCGTCGTTGTCGAAGGCTGGGTGGTTGTCGGCGGTACTGAGGAGCGCGGCGCTGGGTTCGGGCATGGCGGGGCCCTCCGACCAGATCATGCGGCTGTGTATCTGTTGGAGCCGAGCCAGGGCATTCTTCACGACTGGGCTGTCATAGCCGCTGTGGAAGCGCTGCATCCCCACCAGCGGCTGATCGACCTGCTCTTCGAAGAGCCCGCTCACCAGGTACAAAAGCGAGTGGGGGTAGAGGTGCTTGAGGAAGTCGGGTACCGGGGACAGACGCAGCAGCGCATCGGCTTTTTCCAGCGCGTCGCTGAGGCCGAAGTTGTGGAAGGAGCGGAGATTGCCCTTCTCCAGGGCCTGCGCGAAGAGCCCGAAGTCGCACGCCGCCGCCAGAAAGACCGCGTCAAACTTGAAGTCAGGCGGGTATTGCAGCCTGGCGGCCTCCTTGAGCAGGTTGCAGATGAAGATGCTGCCCGCGCTGTGGCCGACGAGAACCACACGGGTATGGGGGTGCTGCTCGAGGTAGGCCCGCAGTTTTTTCAGAAAAGCCGTGCCCCCGCACTGAGGGTCGTCCCCGAAGCTGTTGAGGCTGCTGTCTTTCATGCTGCCCCATACCGCCCCTCCGACCGCCCCGCCGTACAGCTCGCGCAGGATTTCCTCGACCACCGTGGCGTGCAGGCCATGGTCCTTGCCCTCGAGCAACCGCTTGATGACCCTAAACAGCACCAGCGCTCCGCGCAGTGCGATGGGCTTGACGAAGTCCAGCAGCCCCCGATCCGGCGACATGGCAGCCTCCCTGAGCTCCTGCTTGATGCTTTCGTCCAGCCGGCTGCTCACGCTCTCCTGCACCCCCACGTCCCGCCCGCGGTCGGGTGGCAGGCCCTCGAGGCCGTTGATCACCTCGGCGACCTCGGTTTGCAGCAGGGGGTCGTGCTCGAGCAGCTTCTGAAATTCGGCCTGCTCCTGGGGGGTCAGGAGGGTGGTCCTGGGCGTGGCGCTCATCTTGGGGTAAGCCTCGGGCTGCTTCAACTCGGCCTTGACCTCGACCAAATCCGGCAGGTCGGCGTCGCCGAGTCCCCTCCCGCCCTCGTCGCCGCTGAGCTTGCCTACCGCCCCACGCAGGATCTGCTCGAGCAGCCGCTTGAAAATTCCCTCCCCCAACACGCCAGGTAGGGCCTGCTCTAAGGCATCGAAGATGCCGGTTTGCCACAGGAAGAAGACAGGGTAAGCCCCCGCGGCTTCGTACTGGGGCCTGAGGCGGTTCATGACCTCGAGGCCGCTGTGGAAGTCGGTCAGGCCCCCGTGAAAGTGCAGCACCAGGGTCTGGCGGCTGGGGTGGCTGGTGAGGTGGGCGAAGAGGCCCTCGAGGTCCTGCAGGCTGGTGGTGTGGTCCGCCGGGTCGGGGCTGAACTTTCCGTTGCGCAAGCTAACGGCGTGATTGGAATCGGTCATATAACCCCCTACATACCACATCAGACCAGCTTTCCCCGGTCGCGGCGACGCAGTGGGATTTCTACAGCCATTATGCGCGGTATGCGGTTACAACAGCGTTACGGAGGCTCGAGCTCAGGCGAAGCGCACCTTCAGCCCCACCGCCTGGCGCAGCAGCCGCCGGTACTCGCCTTCGGAGACCTCGTAAGCGCCGAAGCGCTCGAGGTGCGGGTTCTGCACCTGCGCGTCGAAGAGCGCGAAGCCCCGCCTGCGCAGATGCTCCACCAGGCGCACCATCGCCACCTTGGAAGCCTCGGGCACGTAGTAGAACATGCTCTCGCCGATGAAAGCCCCGCCGATGGCGATGCCCAGGATGCCCCCGGCCAGCCGCCCCTCGTACCAGGTCTCGAAGCTGTGGGCGTGGCCCGCCCGGTGCAGCACCGCGTAAATCTGCCGCAGCTCGTCGGAGATCCAGGTCTCGCGCCTGTGCGCACTGGCGCAGCCCTCGACCACCCCCGCGAAGTCCCGGTTGACGTACACCTCGAAGGCCCCCGAGTTGAGCGCGCGGCGCAGGCTGCGGGGCACGTGGAAACGCTCGTCCAGCGGGATCAGCGCGTGACGGCGGGAAGAGTACCACTGCAGCCCGTCGCCGTTGTCCATCAGGAAATAGCCCTGGGCGTAGAGTTGGAGGATCGAAGCCACATCCACGAGCCTTACCTTAGCGCCTGTCGAAGGCGTTCAACAATGCTGGCGGCTCGAGGAGATCGGCTTCTGACCGACATCAAGCGCATGGGTTCGCCCAGCTGTCCGTAAGCGAACCAGTCGTTTTCATCGCGCTTCAACTCCAAGGAGGGAATCCGTCGGCTTCGTTCAGCGGCCTCAGCCAACTGCCTTGCTCCTTGAGGCACAGCCCCAGGTGCCGGGCCAGCCCCCTGGCCCCTGCGCACAGCAGCACCGTGCAGGCCGCCGGGTCCTCCGCGACCCAGGTATGGTGTACCAGGGTGAGGCCGTCCTCCTCCGTCAGCCCCCAGCGACTGAAGCCGTGGGTGGTGTGCAACTCGAGCAAGTGCGGCGCGATGACCTCGCTCACCCGCACCTCGAGCGTCACCCGCCGCGAAGGGGTCAGCCTCCAGACCTGGCGGTAGCGGGCTCCCACCCCCCACTCGTCGGCGGGTTCCAGCAGTTCGCAGCGCTCGAGACCGGGCCACCAGCCCCCCCACTGCCCCACCTCGATCAAAGCACTCCAGAGGGGCTCGAGCGGGCTTTCGAATACCCAGGCGGTCTCGAGGCTGTGCATATTCCTCACTCGCCAGATCGAATAGCTGTCCGCGTACCTACGTCAAAATATACCCCTAGCTCGCCGAAGATGCGGGCGATCTCGGGAAAGTCGGGGACCCGCTCGGGGGGTGGGGGTAGCAGCGACTCGCTGAACGGAACGCCGAAAGCCTTGAAGCCCCGCTCGAGTCCGCCCGGCGAGAGCTTCACCAGCAGCCGCACCTGGGGGGTCAGGCAGCGGAAATAGTGCTCCTGCCGCCGGGGCATGAGGCAGTCCCCGGCCCCTAGGCGCACGTGGCGACCGCCGTACCAGACCTCGAGCTCCCCTTCCAGCACCAACAACGCCTCGTCCTCGTAGGTGTGGGCGTGGTGCGGGGGCTCCGTGCCCCCCCGCACCACGCCCTCGATGAGCGTGAAGTCGCCGCCGGTGTCGGGGGCCTCGGCCAGGAAATTCAGGTAGAGCCCTGCGCACCAGTAGCGGCGCTCGAGGGGTGGGGGAGTTTGAGCTGGCATGGGGTTGCTCGCCTTCTCGCGGACCCTCCGCGGGCACTGCGCCCATGGTGCTCTGCCTCACTGCTCACCCGCCAGTCCAAAAACTGCTCAGATGGACGGGGGCGCCTGGCGGGTCCTGGGGCCGGGGTCGGAATTGGGCTACTCTGGAGCCAGGCTGGGTTTTGCGCGAAGGAGGTGGTATGCGAGATTGCGACGTGGTGATCGTGGGAGGGGGGCTGGCCGGGCTGATGGCGGCCCGAACCCTGGCGCAGGCGGGGCATTCGGTGCTGGTGCTCGAGGCCCAGGACCGGGTGGGCGGGCGTGTCCTGGGCCACACCCTCCCCGACGGCAGCGTGGTCGAACTGGGCGGGCAGTGGATCGGCCCCACCCAGGAGCACATGTACGCTCTATGCCATGAGCTGGGCCTAGAGACCTTCCCTACCTACAACCAGGGTGAGCACGTGGTGCACTTCGCGGGCAGGGCCAGCCGCATGGCCCCCACCCGCAACGCGGCCCCCAAATTCCCGCTGTGGGCCTTGCTGGACATCCTGCGGGTGGCGCGGCGGCTGGAGACCATGGCGCGGGAACTCGACCTCGAGGCCCCCTGGACCCATCCCCGCGCCCTGGAGTACGACAGCCAGACCCTCCACACCTGGCTGCAACGCCAGGCCCGCACCCGCCATGGCCGGGGCTACTTTGAACTCGTCAGCGAGGCGGTGTTCTCGGCGGAGCCCAACCAGATGTCGCTGTTGCACTTTTTGTTCTACCTCAAGTCTGGCGGCGGCCTGGAGAACCTCATCAGCGTCGACCGAGGTGCCCAGGCCGAGCGCATCGTGGGCGGCTCGCAACGCCTCGCCCAGCGCATGGCCGAGGAGCTAGGCGAGCAGGTGCTGCTGTCGCGGCCCGTCCGCAAGATCGCCCAGGACCATAGCTCGGTGCGCGTGGAGGCCGAGGGTCTGAGCCTGCTGGCGCAGCGCTGCATCGTGGCCTTGCCCCCCACCCTGGCGGGCCGCCTGGTCTACGACCCCCCGCTGCCCGGTCTGCGCGACCAGCTCACCCAGCAGGCCCCCGTGGGCTCGGTGATCAAGCTGATGGTGGTCTACCCCGAGCCCTTCTGGCGCAGGGCGGGCCTGACCGGACAGGCTTACAGCGACCGGGGCCCCGTTCGCGTCACCTTCGACAACTCCCCGCCCTCCGGCACGCCGGGCGTTTTGCTGGGCTTCATGGAGGGTGAGGACGGGCGCCGGATGCACCGGCTCTCACGGGCCGAGCGCGAGCGGGCCGCCATCGCCTGCTTGGTGCGCTACTTCGGTCCCCAGGCGGCGAAGTACGAGCTGTACGTGGAGAAGGACTGGATGGACGAGCCCTGGGCCAGGGGTTGTTACGGGGCCCACTTCGGCCCCAGCGTCTGGACGGCCTACGGCGAGGCCCTGCGCCAGCCCATCGGGCGCCTCCACTGGGCCAGTGCCGAGACGGCGGCGGTGTGGAACGGGTACATGGAGGGGGCGGTGCGGGAG
>NZ_QWLA01000005.1 GCF_003574095.1 Calidithermus roseus | reverse complement strand
GGGCAGCTTGGGGGTGGGGTCTTCCGCCCAACGAATGGTTGCCGTCCACCAGGGGTACTTTTCGATGTGCGGGCACCAGAACAGCGCTTCACTCGTCCGCCTATCCCCTTGCGGTGGAGCGAAGGCGGCTAGGCGGCCCAGGGCAACCTGCTCATCCAGGCGCTCGGGGTTGGCCGCGTCGTTGCGGTCGAGGAATCGGGTGTAGCCGTCCTCCCCGTACTTCTCAAGGTATTCCTGATGGGTCATAGCTTTTCCACCTCTTCTCTCATCCTAGCAGGCAGCCAGAGCTTCAACCCTTTGGGCAGGATGCTCGGGCGCTCCTCGATGATCTCCCTCAGCCGAGCCGCCCACTCCAGTGCAACTCTATCGCGCTTGCTGCTAGGCCCCTCCAGCGAATCGAAGCCCAGGGCATCGGCGGGGTCAACGACCTGTTGCGCCTCATCGAGGCGGGCCAGACCTCTGCCGGGCAGTACGGGCCGGATCATCTGGCCCTGATGGAGTGGCTGGCGCGGAGCGACCGCCCCCTGCTCACCGACACCTTTGACACCGAGAAAGGCAGCTTCGAGGAGTGGGCTCCCGAGGTCGAGCGGTGGGTCAGGCGCTTGGGCGGGCACGTCCTGGGAGCTATCCCCCGCACCTCGGCCTTCGAGTGGAAGTGGGAGTGGGGGCCACCGGAGGAGGACAAACGCCGGGTAGATGTGGGGGGTCGCACCATCCTCATCAACCCCGAGGCCAGCCTGGTGGTCGCTGCTCCGCCGGGCCGGGAGGCCGAGTTTGCGCGGGAATACTACCGGGGCATCCGCAAGGAGGCTCCCCTGGCCCAACAGAAAGAGCCCGTGCTTGCGGAGATCGGGCGCGTATGGCCGCGTGTGATGCCGTATATACGGGATTTGGGGAACATCCCCAAGGGGAAGTGGGGCAGAAAGATTTACTATAAGTCGCGAGGTGCGCTCCGGCGGTTGCAAAACCGAGAAGCCCAACTCCACCGCGAGAGTTGGCAGATGGGCGACAAGATTGCCCCCATTGGATGGTACGAGCCCGACGTGCGGGGCAACTACGAGGTGGGCGAGGGCTGGCAGTGGGGTCGCCTCACCGCCACCCCCGAGGGCGTCCACTACATCTCCCACGACACCGGCAAGCCCGGCCCGCGCATCCTGGTAGACCCCGACATCGCACGGTGGATCGGCTACTCCGAGGTGGCCGAGGATGATGTCTATAAATCCGGGCAGCGCGGCTACGCGGCTACAATGAGGGATATGGACGAAGAAACCAGACTTTTGATGCAGCCCATCGCCTGGAGCTTCGACATCGAAGAACTCAACCAAGAGTTTGCGCAGGAGGCGCTGTACACCCGCTACGGGCTGGACTACGAGCAGAAGGCCTTCGGGCTACCCCCAAACTGGACGGACGAGGAACCGGACGATACGAAGTGGGACAAGGGCCTCTACGCCCCCGAGTTCCGCGTGCCCTTCAAGGTGGGCGGCTGGGTGGCCGTCTACGGCTCTCGGGTGTACGCTTCTCCCTTCGCCCGTGGCCCCTACGCCAACATCGGGAATGGTCCCCTGCGGGTGCTGTGGGTCAACGGCAACGGGGATTGGGGCTACAGCAGCTACCCCGCTAGCGGCCCCGGCAGCCTTGGCGCGATGCGGGCCAGCCTGGGGAGGCTGCGGGCGACCATCCGGCCCATCCGCGACTTCGCCACCTTCGAGATGCCGCCCAAAAGGAGCCTGGATGCCGTTCTGAAGTCCAACACCGAGATGGGCTGGCCCCTGGATCGGCTCATTGCCCTGGCCCGTGGGGAGATCGAGGTGAACAACCCCACCTTGCAGTGGTGGGATGAGGAGGGGGTGCCGGAGCAGTGGTAGACCCCGCCGAGCTTCGGGTGGAGGTGCAGGAGGCCATGCGCCGTCTGGCCGCACACCTGAGTGGTGCGGGTGATTCACCTGCCCACCGGGACGAGCGCCGAGAGCGACCACACTCGCAGCCTGCTGGGGGGCAAGGTGCAGGCTCTCAAGCTTCTCTTTCAACCCTCTCAGCTTTGAGGTTCCTGGAATTGCATACAAAATATGTATAGCTGTTAAGTATGCGTGTAGTGGCAGATTTCTCTCGTCTGCCCCGGCCTCAGTGTAGCGGAAGCTGGGGTAAGCGAAAGGCAAGGCACATAATTTGTATACTCGGGATCAGGATATGGAAGAACGTTACAAGAAACTCACTCCCGTAGGGGATAAACCCCGCGAGATGGTCACTACCGATGGCTACGAGTCGCTGGAGCTTTACGCCAACGCCTTCATGCTCGACGACGACGAGGTAGAAGCGCTCAAGCGGGTGATCGAGGAGCAGGAGCGGCGAAAGCGGGAGCGGAAATAGCCCCCGCTGCTTCACCCACCCCGGCCCTGCCGGGGTGATTTGTTTGGTTTGTTTGGAGGGATATGCAGCCGAAAGTTGTGGCGTCTGCCCGTAAAATCCTCTCGATCAAGGGCAGGGAAGGCTACGCCCTCAAGCCCTCAAAGGTTGATCCGCACAAGCGGCGCTGGCGACGGATTGGTAGCATGGCCTCGATGCAGACGCGGCGAGATACCAGGGGTCGGGGCTCGGTGCTCCCTCCCGACTGGCTCACCCGATGGCCCGAGCGACGACGCTTCGAGGATTTCAGCGACTTTGAGCGCGGCGGCCTTGGCCGCGACGGGCCGGTGACGGTGGGGCGACTTGGCGCGGAGCGTTGGGTGCTCAAACCGAGTGACGAGGCCGTGGCCAACGAGATCATCGCCAGTGTGGTAGGCCGCAGCCTGGGGCTACTGGTGCCCCCGGCGATGGCGGTAGACAAAGGGGATGAGATATGGGCGGCTTCGCTGCGTGTGCCCGCTTTGCGGCACGACCCCCGCGTAGGCTTCAACGACCGCAACCCTTTTCGCTTTGGCCCCGAAGGACCGGAGGACATCCCGAACTACTGGCAACAGGTAGGCTTGGGCAAGCTGCTGGGGGACATCGACCGCAAGGGGGGCAACTGGGGGCTAGATCAGTACGGTCGGCGCTGGGACTTCGACTTCTCCTTGAGCGACCACGCCAACTTCTTCCTGGCCCCCGACACGCCGGAGTGGAATCACTACCGTAAGGATCGCTTCAAAGGGGACATCGAATCGATGCGGATACGCGGCCTATCCTCCTCAGCCCTCCAGCGCTTCCTCGAACCCTACCGCACCCTGGCGGAAAGTGACCCGGAAAAGCTCTACGGCTGGGTGAGCGGGGTGGGGGATTTGGGTGGGCTCTTCATGGGGAAAAAGCCCCTCGGCCCCTCCCTCATCGAAGCCGGGCACGCCAACCGCAAGGCAGTGGGGGAAGTGCTCAGGGAGTTGGGGGTTCACTAGAATGTCAGCTATGATCCTCTGGCTCAGCCTCTACCTTCCCAGTCGCCTCAACTGTGATTCCATCGGGGTCGAGGACGGGCAGGTGGTCACCAGCCTGCACTTTCCCCCCGACTGGCTCGCGGTGGCTAAGAGCTACCTTCCCGGTGCCCCCGAGGACTTGAGCGTGATGGCCTGGATGTTCGACGTACACAGCGGGAGGATCAAGGTGAAAGACCGCATCCCGGTGTGGGGTTGGGGCGACAAGCACAAGGCCCTGGATGAACTCAAAAAGGCGCTTGCCGAGCGGGGCATCGCGTGGTAGACACACGGGGCGACTAAGCCTAAGCTATGCTTTTCTCTTTGCCGTAGCTTTCTACACACATTCACACATCTACACAAGTGCACATACAGTCAGTTACCATGAACGAGCAACGTGTTCCGGTGGTCAGTCTTCGTGCCTTGATAGCCTGCTTAAATCGCAGGCTTGCTTCGTGATGAAAACCGCATCATCCGAAAGACACGGAGCCAAAGGGCCTACTGGGATTTAGGTGAATATTACATTTTGGACTATCGCCACAACTTCATCGCAGGCAAACGTCTGAGCAAAGGTGACCTAGAAGAGATGACCCGAGAGTATGCAGCACTTCATCCTTGGGCGATGCTAAGGAGCGGCGATGAGAAAGCGCAGGGGTAAAGGCGCTGGCACGATTTACCGTCATAAGGGCTCAGGCCGCTGGTGTGCTGAGCTTGAGGTGGGTCGCAAGCCTGATGGTAAGCCATTAAGAGTGCGTGGCTACTTCCCTACCCGCCGCGAGGCCGAGGGATGGCTGGCTGAGCAAGCCGCACTCAACTTTAAGGGCCTGCTGGCTGATCCTTCGAGCATCACCGTTCAGGAATGGGCCTTGCGGTGGCTGGAGCGCAAGGCCCGCGAGGTTCGCCCAAACACCCTCGCCGCCTACCACCGCGAGCTATCACTGGCCCTGCCCTCCCTCAAAAACCCTCAGGCCCATGAGGGTTTGAGTTCGAGGAAGTTGCAAGAGGTCAAACCTGCCCACATCCGCGCCCTGATTGACGACCTGAGCAAGCGCTACGACCTCAGAACCATACGGCACGTGCGTCAACGGTTGGCGCACCTTTTCGAGGAAGCCCTGCGCCTGGAATGATCCACCGCAATCCAGTTGCGCCGGTGGTGATCAAGGCCCCACGCGGAGAGCGCACGCAGAAAGCGGGCCGAGCCTTGGAGCCCCACGAAATGCAAGCCCTGCTCGCTGCCCTGGACAGCCACAAAGACCCACGTACTGCCCTGGCCCTGCGGTTGATGCTGGCCTGTGGATTGCGGTTAGGAGAGGCGCTAGGGTTGCAGTGGGGTGATCTGGATTTTGAGGCCGGAACCCTCACTGTCTGCCGGGCCTATAGTGCTTATCGACTCACTGGCCCCAAGACTCCCACCAGTGCCCGCACCGTGCCCATCCCTCATGCCACCCTGATGCGGCTAAGACAGTACTGCGATTGGTGGACACAAAAGCTTGGAGAGAACCCACTCAGCACCATGTGGGTGTTCCCCGGCAACGACCCGGCAAAGCCTCTGGACTACAACGCACCGGGTCACGCCCTGCGTCGCATCGTGGCAAGGCTGGGTATTACTCCTCTGCGGGTACACGACCTGCGGCATTCCTACGGTTCCCACCTGCTGGCCAACGGTGCCCCCCTGGAGTTGGTGGCCGAGCGGATGGGTCACGCCAACCCGAATGTTACCCTCGGGGTTTACCGTCACCTGCTCCAACACGAGCGGCAGGGCTGGGTGATCGACCCCGAGGACTTGCTGCAACTCAGGGCTAAAGCTTGAGTCCAATTCCCGTAAACGCACCGTAGAAACAAGTTTTCGGGGCCTGCGCGACCCCGGATTTTCGCGTCCTGGACTGGTGCGCCCGGCAGGACTCGAACCTGCGACCTAAGGTTTAGGAAACCTTCGCTCTATCCAACTGAGCTACGGGCGCCCGAAAACACGCTTGCAGATTGTAGCACAACTTGGCGGCGTGGCTCGAGGCTTGACAATGGTTTTTAGGTTCACCTAAACTATCAGTGTATGTTTAAGTAGGTATGCCTAAATATGGAGGGCATCATGTGGATGAGCCTTGCTATTGCAGGGATGCTGTACACGCTGGGAACGGTACTTTTGGGGCACTTCGAGATTAAGACCCCTGTGGCCAGACGTTTGACCAAGATGGTGGTGTTTTTCGGCATTACCGCGCTGCTGTCGGCCTGGGTGGGGAATTGGGCTCTGGTCTGGGTTCTGGGGATGATGGGAGCTAGCCTGGGGTTCCACTTCACCTGGTGCAGGCTCAACCAAATCCACCTGCTCAGCGCCGAGCCTAAGGAGCGGTACTACCGCCTGAGGGGGTGGAGCCTGTGAACTCGTCGCTGTCCCGCCCCGTGCTGAGCGAGGCCCAGGAGGACTACCTCAAGCAGATCCTGTTGCTGGGGAGCGCGCCGGAGGGCTCGAGCCCCCTCGAGCGCACCAACTCGGTCTCGACCCAGGAACTCGCCGAACGCATGGAGGTCAAACCGGCTTCGGTGACGGGGATGCTCAAGAAGCTGGCCGAACTGGCCCTGGTGGAATACGAAGCCTACAAGGGCGTGCGGCTGACGGAGGCCGGGTACAAAGTGGCGCTGGAGGTGCTGCGCCACCACCGGCTGCTGGAGACCTACCTGCACCAGGCCCTGGGCTACGGCTGGGAGGAAGTGCACGCCGAGGCCGAGCGGCTCGAGCACCACATTTCCGAGGACTTCGAGGCCCGCATTGCCGAGTGGCTGGGCCATCCCTCGCACGACCCCCACGGCGATCCCATCCCCACCGCCCACCTCGAGCTGCCCGATTCCCAACCCTCCAGACGACTGACTGCCCTCGGGAGCGGTGAATGGGGGATGGTGACCCGCGTGGCCACGCAGGACCAGGACAGCCTCAACCTCTTCGCGCACCTGCATCTGCGGCCTGGGGCCAGGGTGGAAGTACTCGAGCGCCTCGAGCAGGGAGTGCGCATCCAGATCGGCAAAGAACGCTTTCTGCTGCCCATCAGCCTGGCTCAGGCGCTGTGGGTAGCCGAGGGTGAACAACCCGCGGATAGCTCATAGCTAAAAGCCTCCTTTAGCCATCGGCTATCGGCAATAGGCAACAAGAGGTGCATATGAGGAGCTTTCTTCCTAAGCTGTTCTCCCGCCGCCAGGTGCTTCGCAGCCTGGGCGGGGTTGCCGGTGTGGCCGGTGCGGCGGCCTTGGGCCTCGGTCAGGGGCCCAAACCGGCTCCTCAGGGCGAAGTCGGTGGTCACAGCGGTCACTACATGGGTGCCGCCGATCCCAAGCAGATGGGCCACGGCAACAACCTCACCGTGGGAGTGGTCGATCATCAGGCCAACGGCTTCGACCCTCTGCGGCTGTTGGTGGACTGGGATTACGGCAAGGTGAGCATGCTGCCCAGCGGCCAGACCCTGCGCGAGTACGAGTTTGTGGCCCAGGAGAAGGAGATCGAGATCGCCCCTGGAGTGTTCTTCCCGGCCTGGACCTACAACGGGCGCGTGCCGGGCCCTACCATCCGCTGCACCGAGGGTGACCGCATCCGGGTGCGCTTCACCAACAGCTCGAGCCACCCCCACACCATCCACTTCCACGGCATCCACCCCGCCGAGATGGACGGCACGCCGCTGCCCGGTAACGGCGGCCTGGTCCAGCCGGGCCAGAGCTTGACCTACGAGTTCACCGCCGAGCCCTTTGGCTGCCACCTCTATCACTGTCACTCCCTCTCGCTCAAGCGCCACATCCACAAGGGCATGTACGGTGCCTTCATCGTCGATCCCAAGGGAGGTCGTCCGCCCGCGCGCGAGTTCGTGATGGTGATGAACGCCTTCGACACCAACTTCGACGGCGGCAACGAGGTCTATGCGGTCAATAGCGTGGCCTTCGAGTACGCCCGGCGGGCCATCCCGCTGAAGCTGGGCGAGTTGGTGCGGATTTACCTAATCAACGTGCTCGAGTTCGACCCCCTCAACACCTTCCACCTGCACGCCAACATGTTCGACTACTACGACCACGGCACCACGCTCGAGCCCACGCTGCGCCGGGTGGACACCATCTCCCAGGTGCAGGGGCAGCGGGGGATCATCGAGTTCCGCTACAAATTCCCCGGCATGTACATGTTCCACCCCCACGTCTCGGAGTTCACCGAACTGGGCTGGATGGGGCACTTCAACGTAGTTAAGCCCGAAGACTTCGCCCAGGCCTTGCAGAGTGTGGGGCTCGATGCGGCCTGGGATCAGAAGAGCCTCCAGGGCAGCATCGTGCCCTGGAAAAGGGGTGAGCAGGCGTGAGCGTCGAGCGCAATACCACCCCCGCAGGCAAGGGAGGCTTTGGCTGGGCGCTGGCGCTGGTGCCGCTGTTGCTGCTGGGCCTGGTGCTGGCCTACCTGGTGACGACGGGCGGTGGGCTGCGAGAGCTGGCCGGGCCTCCGCTCGAGAAGGTCACCATCGAGCGCATCACCCTGCCCGAGCCCGGCGTGATCAAGGTGGAGGTCGTCAACGACGGCCCGCAAGCGGTCACCATCCCCCAAGTGCTGGTGGACGAGGCCTACTGGGAATTCAGCGCCGAACCCTCCACGACCATTCCCCGGCTGGGGCGGGCCACCTTCACCATCCCCTACCCCTGGGTCGCGGAGGAGGCCCACGCCGTCACCCTGATCACCCGCCTGGGCACCACTTTCGAGGGGGAGATCCCGGCGGCGGTGCAGACTCCAAGACTCGACGCCGGCCTGTTCTGGCGCTTTGGCCTGGTGGGCCTGTACGTAGGCGTCGTGCCGGTGGTGCTGGGGATGCTGTGGTACCCCTGGATGCGCCGCCTGGGCAGGCGGGCCATGAGCTTCGTCCTCTCCCTCACCGTGGGGCTCTTGGTCTACCTGGCGGTGGGCACCTGGCTCGACGCGCAGGAGTTCGCCGCCGAGCTACCCGCCTTCTGGCAGGGGGTTCCGGCGGTGATCCTGGTGGCCCTGATCGCCCTGGGCGTGCTCCTGGTGGTGGGCAACCGCCGACCGGGCGCTTCGGGCGAGCGCAGCCCCCTGAGCCTGGCCTACCAGATCGCGCTGGGCATCGGCCTGCACAACCTGGGTGAGGGCCTGGCGATTGGCGCGGCCTTCTCTGCCGGGGAAGCGGCGTTGGGCACCTTCCTGGTGCTGGGCTTCACCCTGCACAACATCACCGAAGGGGTGGGGATCGTGGCTCCCATAGTGCGGCAGAACCCCGGCCTCAAGCACTTCGCGCTGCTGGCCCTGCTGGCGGGGGGGCCGGCCATCCTGGGCACCTGGATCGGGGGCTTCGCCTTCAACCCGGTGCTGGCCGCGCTCTTCCTGGCCATCGGGGTCGGAGCCATCCTGCAGGTGGTGTGGGAGGTGGGCAGGCTGGTGGCCAAAGACAGCGCCCGGCTCGAGCTTCCCACCCTCAACTGGGTCAACCTCGGCGGTTTCGTGGCCGGGGTCGCGGTCATGTACCTTACCGCCTTCATGGTGAAGTTCTAGGAATCCATCATGCGATTACCCTTCGTGCTCCTCACGCTCGCCACCTTGCTGAGCGCCTGCCAGACCCAGGAATTCGCCCTCAGGCCCATCGACGGAAGTCGCCCGGTGCGGGCGGTGGCCACTACCAACTTCGTCAGCGACCTGGTGCAGCAGATCGGCGGGGAGCGGGCGCAGGTCACGGGCCTGATGGGCCCCGGCGTGGACCCCCACCTCTACAAGGCTTCCGCCGGGGACGTGCGCAAGCTGACCCAGGCCGACATCGTCTTCTACGGCGGGCTGTTCCTCGAGGGCAAGCTCGTGGAACTCTTCGAGAAGATGCCCAAGGCTATCGCCGTCACCGACACCATCCCCCGCGAGCTGCTCATCGCACCGAAGGGTGGCTTCGAGGGCACTTACACCTACGACCCCCACGTGTGGTTTGACGTGAGCCTGTGGGCCTACACCGCCGAGGCTGTGCGGGATGGGCTTTCCAGGGTGGACCCGGCGGGCGCTGGCTACTACGCCAAGCGCACCCAGCAGTACCAGGCCCGGCTGCGGGAGTTGGACGCGTGGGTCAAGCGTGAGATCGAGCGGATTCCCCCCCAACAGCGGGTGATGGTGACCGCTCACGATGCCTTCAGCTACTTCGGGCGGCGCTATGGCCTCGAGGTGCGGGGCCTGCAGGGCGTCTCTACCGTGGCCGAGACCGGGACCCGCGACGTGCAGGACCTGGCGGCCTTCCTAGCCGAGCGCGGCATCCGGGCCATCTTCGTCGAGTCCAGCGTGCCCCGGCGCTCGGTGGAGGCTGTGGTGGCAGCGGTGCGCTCGCGCGGCAAGGAGCTGCACATCGGCGGTGAGCTGTTCTCCGACGCCGCCGGGGACCCCGGCACCCCCGAAGGCACCTACATCGGCATGGTCGAACACAACGTCAGAACCATCGTTTCGGCTCTGCTCGGAGGCGAACATCCATGATCAGACCCACGACCAGCGACCAGTTCTCTCCCATATCCCTGCGCCCGGCTCCCCTCGAGGTGCGCGACCTTACTGTGGCCTACCGCGAAAAGCCGGTGCTGTGGGACGTGGATCTCGTCATTCCCGAAGGACAGCTTTGCGCCATCGTCGGCCCCAACGGGGCAGGCAAGAGCACCCTGCTCAAGGCCGTGCTGGGGATGGTCCCCAGGGCCTCGGGCACGGTGCAGTTTTTCGGCCAACCCCTACAAGCAGTCCGCCGCCACATCGGCTACGTGCCCCAGCGCTCTTCGGTAGACTGGGACTTCCCCACCAACGCCCTGGACGTGGTGCTGATGGGGTTGTACGGGCGGCTGGGCTGGTTCAGGCGGCCCGGCAGGGCCGAGCGCGAGGAGGCCATGCGGGCCCTCGAGCAGGTAGGGTTGGCTGCTTTCGCCCAGCGCCAGATCGCCCAGCTTTCTGGCGGGCAGCAGCAGCGGGTCTTCTTAGCCCGTGCCCTGGCGCAAAACTCCGACCTATACTTCATGGACGAGCCCTTCGCCGGGGTGGACGCGGTGACCGAGGAGGCCATCCTGCAGGTGATGCACGAGCTCAAGGGGCGGGGCAAGACGGTGGTGGTGGTGCACCACGACCTCGAGACGGTGCGCGACTACTTCGACCACCTCACCCTGCTCAACGTGCAGGTCATCGCCAGCGGGCCGCTGGAACAGACTTTTACGGCGGAAAACCTCAAGGCCACCTACGGCGAGCGCATGAGCCTGGGGAGGTGAGGCCGTGGAGCTTTTCCTGGCGATCTTCACCGACTACACCCTGCGCAACGTCGCGCTGGGGGCGGCCCTGTTGGGCCTGGTGGGCGGGGTGCTGGGCAGCTTCGCCACCCTGCGCCGCCAGAGCCTGCTGGGCGACGTGCTGGCCCACGCCTCGCTGCCGGGCATCTGCTTGGCTTTCCTGCTCACGGGCGTCAAGGCCCCCCTGGTCCTGCTGCTGGGCGCGGGCGCGGTGGGCTGGCTGGCCTCGCTGCTGATGCTGGCCATCCTGCGCACCACCCGCCTGCCCGAAGACAGCGCCCTGGGGGTGATCCTGAGCAGCTTCTTCGGCTTCGGCATCGGCCTGCTCACCTTCATCCAACACAGCAGAAACAGTAACCAGGCCGGGCTGGACAAGTTCATCTTCGGGCAGGCCGCCACCATCGTAGGCGAGGACGTGGCGACCATGGCCCTCCTGGGCGGCGTCGCGCTGCTGCTGGTGGGGCTTTTGTACAAGGAGTTCAAGCTCATTTCCTTCGACCCCGCCTATGCCGCGAGCCTGGGCCTGCCCGTACGCGGCCTGGGCACGCTGCTGACCTCGCTCACGGTCGTCGCGGTAATGATCGGGCTGCAAACCGTGGGCGTGGTGTTGATGGCCGCCATGCTCATCGCCCCGGCGGCGGCAGCGCGGCAGTGGACCAACCGCCTGAGCAGCATGATCTGGCTCTCGGCGGGGTTTGGCGTCCTTTCGGGCCTGCTAGGCGCGCTGATCTCGGCCACACGCGAGAACCTCCCCACCGGGCCGCTGGTGGTGCTCACCGCCAGCCTCATCAGCCTCTTCTCGCTGCTGCTGGCTCCCGAACGCGGGCTGGTGTGGGACTGGCAACGCACCCGCGCCAACCGCCGCCGCATCCGCCTCGAGCGGCTGCTACTCGACGCCCACGTGCTCCACAACCACGCCGAGCTCACCCCCCTAAGCCTGGCCCAGCGCCGCCGAAGCACCCCGGCCAGGGCCAAAGCCGAGCTCGAGGAACTCGCTGCCCAAGGCTGGGTAGTGCAGCGGAACGATCACTGGGAACTTAGCGAGCGGGGCCACGCCGAAGCCCACCGGCTCGAGCAGGCCATGCGGGTGCTTCCCAAGACCCTGGGGCCGCTGGTCGGGGGCGGGATGGGAGGTGCATCGTGAGCGCCGATGTGATCATCATCCTCACCGCCATTCTCGTCTCCACCGCCTCGGCCTTGCTGGGCAGCTTCCTGGTGCTGCGCCGCATGGCCCTCATGAGCGACGCCATCTCCCACGCCGTCCTTCCCGGCATCGTGCTGGCCTTCTGGGTCTCGGGGGGCGAGCGGGCCACCGCGGTAGCCCTGCTGGGCGCGGCGGCAGCCGGGTTGCTGACCGTGACGCTGGTGGAGTGGCTCAGCCGCACCAACCGTATCAAGAACGATGCAGCCATCGGGCTGGTCTTCCCTGCCCTGTTCAGCCTAGGGGTGCTGGCGGTGTCGCTTTACTTCCGCAACGTCCACCTCGACCTCGACGCCGTGCTCTACGGCGAGATCGCCTATGCACCCTTCAACACCCTCGAGGCCTTCGGCCTCAACCTGGGGCCGGAGTCGCTGTGGATCATGGGCACCCTGGCCCTGCTCAACCTGCTGTTCGTGCTGCTGTTTTACAAAGAGCTCAAGCTCTCGACCTTCGACGCCGGGCTGGCTGCGGCTTTGGGCTTTGCTCCTGGAGCGCTGCACTACGCGCTGATGAGTTTGGTCTCCCTCACTGCCGTGGGCGCCTTCCAGTCGGTGGGGGCTATCCTGATCGTGGCTTTCCTCATCATCCCGCCCGCCACAGCCTACCTTCTCACCCAGCGCCTGCCCGTGATGATCGGCCTGGCGGTGCTGGTGGGCGCGGTTTCCAGCGTGGCGGGCTACGTGCTGGCCATCTTGCTCGATGCTTCGATCGCGGGAATGATGGCCACGGTGGCCGGGCTGCTCTTCGCCCTGGCCTGGCTGTTCTCGCCCGTGGACGGGGTGATCCCCGCCCGTAGCCGCCGTGCCCGCCAGCAGCGGGAGTTCGCCGCCCGGCTGCTGCTGGCCCACTTGGCCCACCACGACCGGCCCGTGCCGGTGCGGGAGGTGCTCGAGGAGTTCGGCTGGAGCCCTGCCTTCTTGGCCCAGGCCCAGCAGTGGGCCCAGCGCGAAGGGCTCATCGCGGGCGACCCCCACGGGTTGAGGTTGACGGCTCGAGGCGCGGTCCTGGCGGGAGAAAGGCCGTAGGAGGGTCGATAGTCGATAGCTGATAGCCGATGATCAAACGCAAAACGCGGGCCGTGCGTCGTACGTCCTACGTCGTACGCAAGAGGCAAGACGCCTTGTTCCCCCCTTAGCAAGGGGGGCTGGGGGGATACCCCCTCTCCGCGCGTGGGGAGGGGTTTCTTCTACACCACAGGCCCCTACCTTTTGCTGACGGCTTATACCGGATTCAAAAAGATAATCACCCAAACCAAAGACCTTCAGAGGCTATCTTTTTGAATCCTAGAGCACTCCCTTCGGTCGGGTCAGTTCGTCCCCATTCGGGAACGAACTGACCGAATCTGGTATTACAGCTTATCGCTTCCCGCTCTCCCTACCGCGCCTGCACGCTGATGCGGTTCCCTGCTGCGTCTACCGCGATGATTGTCGCGGAGCGGACGGGGACTTCGACGTAAAAGGGAACCTCCTTGCCTTTGGGCAAGGAAAGGGCGTTGTAGAGGGTCTTGCCGCCCTGCTGGTACTGCACGACCACCTTGTCCACGCTGGTATCGTCCAACGCTCGCCCGGTGATGCGGATCCCCTTGTTGACGGGCGTCCGCTCGACGGTGGGTTCTTGGTTTTCCGAGCCCTCTGGAGGCGCAATGGTACGGGTGACGTACTCGACGATGGGCTCGACGCGCTCGAGGCGAACCTGCGGCTGCCGGGCGTCGAGCACCAGCGGAAGCTTCATCTCCCGGCTGCGACCATTCACGTCGGTCGCAGTGATGATTAGCTCGACCTGGCCTGACTGTGGGGTGTTGACGATGAAGCTGAACTGGTAAAGCCTGTCCCCCACTTCCTTCTGCGGCAGGAGCTCGGTTTCCTTCTGAATGTTGCTCCTGACCCGCACGCTGCTGAGGCCCGTGTCGTCCATGGCGTAGCCCACCACCCGGACCCTACGGTCCTTGAACACCCCGCCCTGCGGCTGCACCACCGAGAGCAGGGGAGCCAGGGTGTCGTTGCTGCGCATACAAGCAGGCAGTGCGAACAAAAGAAAAATGGAGAGGAGCCAACGCATCCCCTCCATCCTAACAACCCAGGCTTAGAAGTACAGGCGCGGGCCCAGGTTGATGCCCAGGCCGAACGCCGAGTTACCGCCCGCGAAGGTGAAGCCCGGCACCACCTCGGTGAGCAGGCTGAACTTCCCGGCCACGGGGAACTCGAGGCCCAGGATGCCGCGAACCTGGAACGCTGTCGCGCTGGTGCCGCCGGCGGCAGCCACCACCAGGCCACCGCCCAAACCAGCGTAGAGGTTAGGGCCCTGCAGCGTGAAAGGCAGCAGCACGTCAGTGGTAAGGCCAAAGAGGGTAGCGGCGGTCCCGCCCGCATTCCCCACCGCAACAGTAGCACCGCCCCGCAGGGTCAGGGGCCCCAGGAGGTTTTCCATGCCGGCTTGAAGCCCCAGGCTCACGCCGAAGGCGGGCGTGACGGAGATCTGACCGGAAACCGCCTCACCGAATACCCGCCCCTGGGCAAAGGCACCGGTGAGCACAGAAACGACTATCAGAACGAGGAGTTTCTTCATACTCATTCCTCCAGTCTGGAGTATATACAGAAAATGCGGAAAATTGTCAAGTCGAGAGGTCAAAATTAGTGATGGCAAGGGCCAAACTGCGCCCTTACCATCTCAGTTACCAAGGTTTTATCGGAAGATCACACCAACCCTGGTGGCAAAATCGGGTCCAATGGCTGTCCCGCCACCTGCAAAGACGATACTGGCCCCTACCTGAGCTTCCCCGTAGAAGCTGTAGGTGGTGCCAGCCAGCTTGTACTCGATGCCGATCAGACCGTGCGGAAAGACGTAAAAGCCGCCTCCCAGGAAAGCCCAGAAGCCCGCCCCTGCGCCAGCGCCAAAGTACCAGCTCAACTCGTTGCCCCCAGTCACCGGGAGTTGGTTCTCACCGATGATAAGGTCGGCGGAAGCGCCCAGGCCGAGGAAGGAGATGCCGCCCCCAAAGCGGAGGCTACTGGACTGATACTGAATACCCAGCCACTCGGGCCAGCCCGAGTAAACGCCAAAACCCTCCGACTGGGCCAAACCGAGGGAGCTGAGGACGAAAAGCACCGAAGTCACTACAAGAATCTTGAACCTCTTCACGCTGTCACCTCCTGATTCTGAGTCTATCATGTGAACGTTATTCAGGCGTTAGTTCAGGTGGTATAGAGCGCGTTAATCTTGACGTAACCCTCGGTCAGGTCGCATCCCCAGGCCATCGCCTGCGCGTTTCCCGCGCCGAGATCGGCCTCTACGAGCACTTCCTCGGCTTTCATGCTCTCGGAGGCTTGGCGGCGGTCGAAGGGCAGGGCAGCCCCGGCGTAGAGCGGCATCCCCTGGAGCTTGATGTGGACCCTCGAGGGATCGAAGCGCGCTCCCGAGCGGCCCAGGGCCATCATGATGCGGCCCCAGTTGGGGTCGTTGCCGTAGACCGCGCTCTTCCACAGCGGGCTGGCGGCGACGGTGCGGGCGGCGTCGCGGGCTTCGTCCTCGCTGTGGGCTCCTGTGACCCGGACGGTGATGAGCTTGGTGGCACCCTCGCCGTCGCGGGCGATCTGTCGGGCCAGCGAGACACACACCGCTTCCACGGCCTGCCAGAAGGCCTCGAGGTCGGGCTCACCCGCGGCACCGTTGGCCAGGATCACCGCCATGTCGTTGGTGGAGGTGTCGCCATCGACGGTGACCTGGTTGAAGCTGTGGTCCACCACACGCTTCCAGCCACGCCGCAGTTCCTCCTGTGACACGGCGGCATCGGTGAAGACGAAGCCGAACATGGTGGCCATGTTGGGGTGGATCATGCCACTGCCCTTGGCGACCCCCACCACGCGGATACCGCCGGGAAGCTCGGCCTCGGCGGTCTTCATGGTCAGATCGGTGGTCATGATGGCTTCGGCGAAGGGGGTGAGCTCGAGGTCCAGCCGCAGATCGGGCAGGGCCGCTTCGATCTTCTCGAGCGGCAACGGCACCCCGATAACCCCCGTGGAAGCGGTCAGCACGGCCTCAGGGGCGATGCCCAGCCGTGCGGCGGCCAGCTCGGCCATGCGGCGGTCGGCCTGGAATCCGGCTTCCCCCGTCGCGCAGTTGGCGTTACCGGCGTTGACCACGATGGCCTGCAAGGAGCCTCCGGCCTCGCGCAACCGGCGCCCGCGCAACACGCAAGGGGCGGCAGCCTGGTTGAGCGTGCCCACGAAGGCCCAAGCGCACGGCCTTCCCGAGGCGACGAGGGTGAGATCGGGCTTGCCGGAAGGTTTGATGCCTGCACGGGTGGCCCCGGCGCGGAAACCAATGGGTAATCTCATGTCGATAGCTTATAGCCGATGCGCTTTGCGTAGGACGTACGACCTCTAGCCTCCTGCATCTTGCGTTTTGCGTTTTGCGTTTGGCGTCTTGCGTTTGGCGTTCTTCACTTTCAATCGCCAAAGTATTCATAGCTACGCTCGCCCTCGAGCCCCAGCATCAGGTCGAGGTTCTGCACCGCCGCGCCCGAGGCCCCCTTACCCAGGTTGTCGAAGCGGGCGATGAGCAGGGCTTGCTCGCGCTGGGGGTTGGTGTAGACGAAAAGCTCCATGCGGTTGGTGCCGTTGAGGGTCTGGGGGTCGAGCACGGGGTTGTGGGCGCCGTAGGTCTCCAGCGGCATCACCGTGACGAAGCGCCGGCCCCGGTAGTGCTCGGCCAGTGCCGCGTGCAGCTCGGCTGCCTTAACCCGCCTCGACAGGGCCCACAGGTGCACCGGGATCACGATGAGCATGCCCTGGGCGAAGCGGCCCACCGCCGGGGTGAAGATGGGTTCGTGGGCGAGGCGGGAGTAGCGGGTCATCTCGGCTACGTGCTTGTGGGTGAGCTCGAGGCCATAGGCGCGGTAATCCCCGGCCAGGCGGTGCTCGCCACGGCCTTCCATGGCCTCGATGAGCTGTCGCCCGCCGCCGCTGTAGCCCGAGGTTCCCTGTACCGAAGCCGCGAAGTCGTGGGGCAGGAGCCCAGCATCCACCAGCGGGCGCAGCAGGCCGATAGCCCCGGTGGGGTAGCAGCCGGGGTTGGAGACGAAGCGGGCCCGGCGGATTTGCTCCGGTTGGGCAGGGCTCATCTCGGGGAAGCCGTAAACCCAGCCCTCGGCCACCCGGTGCGCGGAGCTGGCGTCGAGGATGCGGGTCTGGGGGTTCTCCACCAGGCCCACCGTCGCTTTGGCGACGTCGTCGTGCAAGCAGAGGATGGCCACGTCGGCCTCGTTGATCAGGCGCTTGCGTTCGGCCTCGTCCTTGCGCTTGGCCGGGTCGATGGAGAGCAGCTCGAGGTCGTCGCGCCCCAGCAGCCGCCCCCGGATTTGCAGGCCGGTGGTCCCGGCCTCGCCGTCGATGAAGACCTTGGGTTTGCTCACGGTTCACCCAAGCAGATGGTAAAGCAGCGCTTTCTGCGCGTGCAGGCGGTTTTCAGCCTGGTCGAAGACGCGGCTCTTGGGGTGCAGGGTGGCCTCTTCGACCACCTCCTCGCCGTAGTGGGCGGGCAGGCAGTGCAGGAAGATGCCCTCCGGGGCAATGAGATCCAGCATGGCCGGGGTCACCTGGAAGCCGGCGAAGTCCTTGATCTTGCGCCTCTGACTGGCCTCCTGCTCCTGGCCCATGCTCACCCACACGTCGGTGTAGAGCACCTGCGCGCCCTGGGCGGCCTCGAGGGGGTCGTGGGTGAGGGTGATGTCGGCCCCGCGTTGCAGGGCGTCGAGCAGGATGACGGCGTTGGGCTCGTAGCCGCGCGGGGTGGCGATGGTGAGCTTGGCCCCCGAGAGCACCGCGCACTGGATGTGGGCGTTGGCCATGTTGTTGCCGTCGCCGATGTAGGCCACGCGCAGCCCTCTGGTGTCGGGGAAGGACTCTTCGATGGTCTGGTAGTCGGCCATGAGCTGCACGGGGTGCAATAGGTCGGAGAGGCCGTTGATGACGGGCTTAGAGGAGTAGCGGGCGAGTTCTTCGAGCGTCGAGTGCAAGTAGACCCGCGCCATGATGCCCTCCACCCAGCGCTCGAGGTTGAGGGCGATGTCGCGCACCGGCTCGCGCGTGCCCAGCCCGATCTCGGCGTTGGTGAGGTTCACCGCGTGCCCGCCGAGCTGGTTCATAGCCACCTCGAAGGTGGTGCGGGTGCGTAAGGAGGGCTTCTCGAAGATCATGGCCAGGGTCTGGCCCTCGAGGGGGCGCTGGCCCTTGAACTCACCGCGCTTCATGGCGTGGGCGGTGTCGAGCACCGCGCGGTACTCCTCGGGAGAGAGGTCGAGGTTGGAGAGGAAGTCGCGGCCTTTCAAGCTCTGCACAGGTTTGAGGGTTTCAACCACAAGGTGCCTCCGGGGCGAACGCACACTTATGCGTCCAGAGAGCGTGATTATACATCAAGGCCGCCGGTGCGCGCTCCCTCAGCCCCCCACGTGCACCACCGGGCGGCGGGAGGGGTCAGGCTCGGCCTGGCGCAGGATTTCGCGGGTCATGGGTGGCACGTCGCCCTCGCCGAAGGCCAGGAAGGTGAAAGCTTTGAAGATGGGGCTGGACTCGCTCCACTCAAAGTAGATGTGGGGGATTTTGCCAGTCTGGTCACGCACGTAGAGCAAGAAGGCGGCGATGGCGTTGGGGATGGAGGGGCTTTGTATGCGGATGATAGGGTAATCTCCCACCTCGACTCCCCAGACCTTGAGCACGTCGGAGAAGTCGGAGGCGTCGGGCACGAAGACCTCGAGAAAGACCACGGGGTCTTTGGGCGGGATGTGGGTGAGCCGCCGCACAATGGCCTCCTTGGCAGAGTACTCCCCGATATCGCCCCGCTGGCGGTGGTTGGCGATGAAGCGGATCTCACCTTGGGCCAGGTTGCGGATGATGCGCCTGGCCTCGGCGTCCACCTCTACCCGCTCCACGCGCAGCTCGGTCGAGCGCACGATGCGCGAGATGATCGAGACCACCATCACTCCCACGATGAAGAAAGAGGCGATCTGGAGGCCGCTGAGGTTCCCCAGCACGATCACCAACGAGGTGTAGATGAAGATCAGGCTCACCAGCCCGAAGCCCACTGCCGCCCAGGTCTGCTTCTTGTGCAGCGCCGAAAGGGTGACGGCAATGGCGGCTGAGGTCATCAGCGCCAGGACGCCCGTGGCGTAGGCCCCGGCCTGGGCGTCCACGTCGGCGCGGAAAACCAGGGTGACCACGAAGCAGATGGCCGTGAAGATCAGGGTGAGGGGGCGGGTGGCCCTGGCCCAGTCGGGGGCCATGCCGTAGCGCGGCAGGTAGCGCGGGGTGATGTTGAGCAACCCGGCCATGGCCGAAGCCCCCGCGAACCACAGGATCAGGATGGTGCTGAGGTCGTAGAAGCTGCCGAAGACCTCGCCCAGGTGCTCGTGGGCCAGGTAGGCCAGGGCCCGCCCATTGGCCTCCCCGCCGGGCTGGAAGGCTTCGGGCGGGATGAGCAGCGTGGTGACGAAGGCACTGGTGATGAGCATGAAGCTCATGATCAGGGCGGCTGTGGTCAGCAGCTTGCGCGAGTTCTCGATGCGCCCCCTGGGGTAGCGGGGGTCGTCGTCGGGATAGCCCCGCACCAGGGGCATCACCACCACCCCGGTCTCGAAGCCCGACAAGCCCAGCGCCAGCTTGGGGAATACCAGCAAGGAAGCCCCAATCACCGCACCCACCGAGGTGTAGTCGGCGTTGAGGTGTCCGGTCCAGTTGGTGATGAGCGAGGGATCGGCCAGGATGAGGCGGAAGCCCTCGAGCACCACCACCAGGCTCGAGCCGATGTAGAAGACCACCAGCACCACCGCGATGCCGATAGCTTCCTTGAAGCCCACCAGGAACACCCCGCCCAGCAGGGCCACCAGAAGCAGGGTGAGGGAGACCTGATGGCGCATCCAGGCGGGCACAAAGGGGTTCTCGATAATGTGCTTGGCCGCGTCCGCCGCCGAGAGGGTGATGGTGATGACGAAACCCGTGGCCACGAAGCCGATCAGGACCAGCACCACGAACTTACCCGTCCAGCCCTCGAGCAAGCGCTCGAGCATGGAGATCGAGCCGTCGCCGTGCGGGCTCTCCCCCGCCACCCGGCGGTACATGGGCAGGGCTCCGAAGAGCGTGACCAGCACCAGTACCAAGGTGGCGATGGGCGAGAGCGCGCCCGCAGCCAGAGCGGCGATCCCCGGCTGGTAGCCCAAGGTGGAGAAGTAGTCCACCCCGGTCAGGCACATCACCCGGTACCAGGGGTGGGTATGCTGGGGTTCGGTCTTGGGGGCTTCGGGGCTGTAAAAGCCTTCGGTGCTTTGCTGGGGCAGGCCCTGCAGCAGCCAGCGCACGAAGGAGTTGAGTTGGGGTTTGGCTCGAGCCATAAGGCGTAGCCGCAGCTACAGGGGCCTAGTGTACACCCGCACGAGTGCCTCCGGTCAGTCCCAGCTCAATCTGCCGCTATCTGTACCTTCTGGGCGATCTCGGGGATGCGGGCCAGGAAGGCGCCGGTGGGGCTGTTGGTGAGGGCCACCTGCTCGGGGGTGCCCTCGGCCACGATCTCCCCGCCACGGGCTCCCCCTTCGGGGCCCAGGTCGATCACCCAGTCGGAGGTCTTGACCACGTCCATGTTGTGCTCGATCACCACCACGGTGTTTCCAGCGTCTACCAGGCGGTGCAGCACGTTGAGCAGCTTGGAAACGTCCTCGAAGTGCAACCCCGTGGTGGGTTCGTCGAGGATATAGAGGGTGCGGCCCGTGGCCTTGCGGCCCAGCTCGGTGGCCAGCTTGATGCGCTGGGCCTCGCCGCCGGAGAGGGTGGGCGAGGGCTGGCCGAGCTTCATGTAGCCCAAGCCCACGTCGAGCATGAGCTGGAGCTTGCGGGCAATGGTGGGCACGTTCTCGAAGAAGGCCAGGCCCTCCTCGACGGTCATGTCCAGCACGTCCGCGATGGACTTGCCGCGGAACTTGACCTCCAGCGTCTCCTTGTTGTAGCGCTTGCCCTTGCACACCTCGCACTGCACGTAGAGGTCGGGCAGGAAGAGCATCTCGATCTTCTTGGTGCCGTCGCCGCCGCAGGCCTCGCAGCGCCCACCCTTGACGTTGAAGCTGAAGCGCCCGGCCTGGTAGCCGCGCTTGCGGGCTTCGGGGGTCTTGGTGAAGAGGTCGCGGATCTCGTCGAAGATGCCGGTGTAGGTCGCGGGGTTGGAGCGCGGGGTGCGCCCGATGGGCGACTGGTCGATCTCGATGACCTTGTCGAGGTGCTCTAAGCCCTCGATCTTGTCGAAGCGGCCGGGGATGGTCTTGGCCCGCATCAGGTCGCGGGCGAGGGCGGCGTAGAGCACGTCGTGCACCAGGGTGCTCTTGCCCGAGCCCGAGGGCCCGGTGATGGCCACGAAGCGGCCCAGCGGAATCCTGAGGTCGACGTTCTTGAGGTTGTGCTCGCGGGCGCCGCGCACCACCAGGCTCTTACCGTTGCCCTTGCGCCGGGTCTTGGGCACCTCGATGTGGCGGGTGCCCTTGAGGTAGGCCCCGGTGAGGCTGTTGGGGTTGTCGATGATGTCCTGCAAAACCCCCTCGGCCACGATGTGCCCGCCGTGGATGCCGGCCCCCGGCCCCATGTCCACGATCCAGTCGGCCTCGCGCATGGTGTCCTCGTCGTGCTCGACGACGAGCAGGGTGTTGCCCAGGTTCCTGAGCTTCTTCAGCGTGCCGATGAGGCGCTGGTTGTCCTTGGGGTGCAAGCCGATGGAGGGCTCATCGAGCACGTAGAGCACCCCGGTCAGACCCGAGCCCACCTGGGTCGCCAAGCGGATGCGCTGGGCCTCGCCACCCGAGAGGGTGTTGGCGGCGCGGTCGAGGGTGAGGTAGTCGAGGCCGACATCCTCGAGGAAGCCCAGTCGGCTGGTGATCTCGCGCCAGATGGGGGCGGCCACCTGGACCTGGAATTCGTTGAGGTCGCGCTTCTCCAGCGGCTCGGCCAGGCCCTCGATGGGGATGCGGAATTCCTTCAGGCGCTCGCAGGCTTCGATCACGCGGTTGTGGCCCAGCGCCTCGAAGAACTGCCGGGCCTCGCGCACGGGGAGGTTGGAGACATCGGCGATGTTGAACAGCCCCACCCGCACCGACAGCACCTCCTTCTTGTAGCGCGTGCCCGAGCAGGCCGGGCAGGGCTGGAGGGTCATGTAGGCCTCCAGCGCCTCGCGCAGCCCCTCCGACTCGGTTTCCTGATAGCGCTTCTCGAGCCAGGGAATGACCCCCTCGTAGTGCACCTGGAAGCGCAGCATCTCACGCCCGCCCCGGCGGAAAACCACCTCGAAGGGCTCGCTCAGCCCGTAGATCACCGCCTCCTGCGCCGCCGGAGGCAGTTCCTTGAAGGGGGTCTTCATGTCGAAGCCCAGGTGCTCCGACAGCGCCCGCAGGCGGTCCCAGAGGTAGCCCTTGCCGTTGTCACGGCCCTTGGACCAGGGGATGATGGCCCCTTCGGCCAGGGAGAGCTCGGGGTTGACCACCAGCGCCGGGTCGAAGACCTGGTTGTAGCCCAGCCCCGAGCAGTCGGGGCAGGCGCCGTAGGGAGCGTTGAAGGAGAAGATGCGCGGCTCGAGCTCCTCGAGCACGCTGCCGTGCTCGGGACAGGCGAACTTCTCGGAGAAGAGTTCCTCACTGGCGTCGTCGGGGTAGAGCACCCGCATCAATCCCTCGCCGCGCAGCAGTGCCAGCTCCACCGACTCGGCGATGCGGCTGCGCTCCTCGGCCTTGAGCACCACCCGGTCGATCACCAGGTCGATGTCGTGCTTCTCGTACTTCTCGAGCCTGAGGCCCAGGGCCTCCTCGAGGGTGTAGATCACCCCGTCCACCCGCACCCGGGCATAGCCCTCTTTCTGAAGCTGCAAGAACTCCTTGCGGTACTCGCCCTTGCGCCCGCGCACCACCGGGGCCATCAGGATCGCACGGGTGCCTTCAGGCCGGCGGAAGAGCCGGTCGGTGATCTCCGAGGCCGACTGCCGCTCGATGGGCCGCCCACAGTGCGGGCAGAAGGCCGTGCCCACGCGGGCAAAGAGCAAGCGCAGATAGTCGTGGACCTCGGTCACGGTGCCCACCGTCGAGCGGGGGTTGTGCGAAGTGGTCTTCTGGTCGATGGAAATAGCCGGGGAGAGCCCTTCGATGCTGTCGACGTCAGGTTTTTCCATTACCCCCAAGAACTGGCGGGCGTAGCTCGACAGGCTCTCCACGTAGCGCCGCTGGCCCTCGGCGTAAATGGTGTCGAAGGCCAGGGTGCTCTTGCCCGAGCCCGAGACCCCCGTAATGACGATGAACTGCCCGCGGGGCAGTTCAACGGTAATGTTCTTGAGATTATGTTCCCGCGCTCCACGAACGATGATGCGGTCCATCCGGTGGAGTATAACACCGGTTCTGGGTTATGTAAATAACATATACAAACCCCCACCGCCGGGTGTATGATGCGAGATTACCGGCGCGGGCCCTGAGCGGTAAGCTAAGGGGCGGCTTAGGGCTTCACCATGAAATACACCATCCTGACCCTCTTTCCCAACCTGATCCGCCCCTGGCTCGAGGAGTCGCTCATCGCCAAGGCCATCGAGCGGGGGCTGCTCGAGGTCGAGGTGCGCGACATCCGCGAGCACGCTACCGACAAGCACCGCACCGTCGACGACACCCCCTACGGCGGCGGGGCCGGCATGGTGATGCGGGTGGACGTGGTGGTGAAGGCCATCGAGGCCGCCGGGCCCGCCGACGAGGTGATCCTGCTGACCCCCGCGGGCCAGACCTTCAACCAGCGCATGGCCGAGGAACTGGCAAGCAAGGAACACCTGGTGCTGGTGTGTGGCCGCTACGAGGGCATCGACGCACGGGTCGAGCACTTCGTCAGCCGCGAGGTCTCCATCGGGGATTACGTGCTGATGGGCGGCGAGCTGGGCGCGCTGGTGCTGCTGGAAGCTACCTCGAGGCTCGTCCCCGGCGTGATCAAGGAAGCCCAGAGCCACCAGCAGGACTCCTTCACCCAGGGCCTGCTGGACTACCCCCACTACACCCGCCCCCCCGAGTTCCGCGGCCTGGTCGTGCCGGAAATCCTGACCTCAGGCCACCACGCCAAAATCGCCGAGTGGCGGCGCAAGCAGGCCCTGCTGCGCACCAAGCAGCGCCGACCCGACTTGCTGGAGCGGGCTGAGCTGACGGCGAAGGATCTGACGTGGCTCGAGGAGGAGGGGTGAGGGTCCAGGGTCAGGGTCAGGGTCACACCTTCCGTTTGACTCCTCCCGTTCGCTGCTGCTATACTTTCAAGCCGCTGTGCCGAGTGTCGCGCCCTGCGTGGCACGCTCGAGGCCCACAAACCCAAGAACCCGTCGCCCTTGCGACGCAAGCAAAGGTTCCGCTGGGAATTAGGAGCAGACCATGAACCGTGGTGCCCTTCTCAAAGTCGTCGAAAAGCAGTACACCCGCACCGACATCCCCGCCTTCCGCCCCGGAGACACCGTGAGGGTCAACTACAAGGTGCGCGAAGGCAACCGCACCCGCATTCAGGCTTATGAAGGCGTAGTGATCAAGATCAAGCGCAACGGCTTCAACTCCTCCTTCACCGTGCGCAAGATCTCCTTCGGCGAGGGCGTGGAGCGGGTCTTCCCCTTCAACTCTCCCCTCATCGACTCCGTTCAGGTCACCGGCTACGGCAAGGTGCGCCGGGCCAAGCTCTACTACCTGCGCGACCTGCGCGGCAAGGCTGCACGCATCAAGACCGACCGCGCCCGCCTGGGTGGCAAAGTTGAAGAGGCCCCTGCCCCCGCCGCCGAAGCCCCTGCCGAAGGCGAGTAAGCTAAGCTTCCCACCGGCAATGCTCCGGCCCATAGCCGGGGCATTGCTGTTTTGCTCCCTTTTTCCTCGAGCCCAAATCGCTTAGGCTTGACGGCATGATCACACTGGAAGCAAGCCAGAAGATCGGCAATTACCGGGTTCTGGAGGTCAAACCCCTCCCCCACCTCCAGGGCCAGTACATCCGCTTGGAGCACGAACCCACCGGGGCCCAGCACATCCACATCGCCACTCCCGACGACAACAACGCCTTCTGCGTCAGTTTCCCCACCGTGCCCGAAGACTCCACCGGCATCGCCCATATCCTCGAGCACATCGTGCTGGCGGGTTCGGAGCGCTTCCCGGTGCGCGACCCTTTCTTCAGCATGATCCCGCGTTCGCTCGCCACCTTCATGAACGCGCTCACCTTCCCCGACCGCACCAGCTACCCCTTCTCCACACGGGTCGAGAAGGATTACTACAACCTGCTCGAGGTCTATCTCGACGCCTGCTTCTTCCCCCGCATCGACTACGAGGCCTTTCGTCAGGAGGGCTGGCACTACCGCTTTGCCGAGCCGGAGAACCCGGCCTCGCCCTTGCAGTACAGCGGGGTGGTCTTCAACGAGATGAAAGGCGCGATGTCGACGCCGACCAACGTCATGTTCCGCAGCCTGGGCCAGGCCATCTTCCCCGGCCTCACCTACGCCCACAACTCCGGCGGCGACCCCCGCCACATCCCCGAGCTAACCTGGGAAGCGCTCAAGGCCTTCCACGCGCGGCACTACCACCCCTCCAACGCCTACTTCTACACCTACGGCAATCTGCCGCTGGAAAAGACGCTGGGCTACATCGAGCGCTACGCCCTCTCGCGCTTCAGCCCCATTGACCCTGGCACCGCCATCCTCGACCAGGTGCGCTTCAGTGCGCCCCGGCGGCACGAGGCCACCTACCCCCTGGCCCCCAGCGAGAACCCCCACAAGAAGTCGCAGGTGCTGGTAGCCTGGCTCACTACCTTCGTGGGGGACGTGGTGGAGGTGCTGGGGCTTTCGGTACTGCAACGGGTGCTGCTGGCCAACGCTGCCTCGCCCCTGCGCAAGGCGCTGCTGGAGAGCAAGCTCGGCGAGGCCCTGGCCGATAGCACCGGCTTCAACACCGTCTTCCGCGAGGCGGTTTTCGCCGCCGGGCTCAAGGGGGTCAACCCCGAGGACGCCGAGGCCATCGAGGACCTGATCCTGGATACGCTGCGCGGTCTGGTGCAGGGCGGCGTGGACCAGAGCATGGTGGACGCGGCCATTCATCGCATGGAGCTGGAGTCGCGCGAGGTCTCCAACCAGGGCTTCCCCTACGCGCTCAAGGTCTTTTTCCAGATGGCGGGGCCCTATCTCCACGGGGGCGACCCTTACCTGGCCCTCCAGTTCGACGCGGCCCTCGAGCGCCTGCAGGCCGAGCGCGCCAGGGGGCCTTTCTTCGAAAACCTCATCCGCAAGCACTTCCTCGACAACCCCCACCGAGCAACCATCGTGCTCAAGCCCGACCAGTCCCTCACCGAGCGGCAGGAGCGCGAGGAACGGGAGAAGCTGGAGCGCGTCCGGGCCACGCTAAGCGAGGCCGAGGTGCGGCGGATCGTCGAGGAGGCCAGGACCCTCAAGCTGCGGCAGGAGGCCAAAGAGGACCGCTCGGTGCTGCCGACGCTCGAGCTCTCCGACATCCCCATGAGCCTCGAGGACGTGCCCCACACGCTCAAGATCGTGCAGGGAGCGACCGTGGGCCTTTTCCCCCAACCCACCAACGGCATCAGCTACCTGGATTTGAGCTTCGACCTCTCCGGGCTGAGCGATGCTCACCTCGACCTGCTGCCGCTCTTCGCCTTCGCCCTGACGCGCATGGGTGGAGGGAGGAGCGATTACCTCGAGATGGCCGCCCGCATCGAAGCCCACACCGGGGGCCTGAGCGCCGGGGCCTCGCTGCGTTCGCTGCCGGAGGACTACAACGCCTTCCGCCAGTCCTTCGGCCTCTCCGGCAAGGCCCTCTACCGCAATCACGCCGAGTTCTTCGCCATCCTGCACGACCTGCTCAGCGAGCTCAGGTGGGACAGGGCCCACCTTAAGAACCTGCTGGGCCAGCTCAAGGCCAGCTACGAGGCCCAGATCGTGCAGGCGGGGCACGCCTACGCCATGCGGCTCGCCGCGCAGCAGTTCGGCGGGGTGGCGGCGCTGCGCGAGCGGCTGGAGGGCCTCTCCCAGCTCGCCACCCTCAAGCACCTGGCCACCCTCGACGAAGCCGGCCTGGAGCGCCTGCTCGACGACCTCGAGGCCATTCGCCAGCAACTGTTCCGGCGCGGTGGGCTGCGGGTGTGCGTGACGGCAGAGGAGCCGGTGCTGGAGGAGCTCGAGGGGCGGCTGGAGGAACTTCTGGCGGCCTTGCCTGACGGAGCGGAAGAGCCAGCGAAAAGCGAGCGCAGCCTGCCGGGCCGCAACCTGTCCCCCCAAGCCCGCACCACCGCCGTAGCCGTGGCCTACGACGCCAAGCTCTTCCAGACCGTGCCCTACACTCACCCCGACGCGCCCGCGCTGCAGGCCCTGGCCAACCTGCTGCGCTCGGAGTACTTGCACAGGGAAATCCGGGAGAAGGGCGGGGCTTACGGGGGCTTCGCAGTCTTCAACCCCGAGAGCGGCCTGTTCGGCCTGCTCTCCTACCGCGACCCTCACATCGTGCGCACCTTCGAGGTCTTCGCGGGAATCCACGACTTCCTGGCCCAAGACATCGAGGCCCAGAAGGTCAAGGAGGCCATCCTGCGCGCGGCGGGCGACGTAGACCCCCTGCTCTCTCCCGATTCCAAAGGCCGCACCCGCTTTTTCGACGACCTAGCCGGGTACACGCCGGAAAAGAAACAGCAGTACAAGGAGCGGCTGCTGCAGGTGAGGCCGGAGGATTTGCGCCGGGTAGCCCAGCAGTACCTCTCGGGCGAGGCCGCGCTGGCGGTGATCAGCAGCGAGGAAAAGGTTAAGGAAGCCAATAAACTGATAGCTCACCCCTTCGCGGTGGCTGCAATTTAACCTCAACCCATACCCCCTGCGCTTCGTCTCCGACCAGCAAATCCTGTTCCTTTTCATGAACCTGTTTCTGGCTACCCTGTTCATCGAACGCGCTGATCCTGACCGGAGGCCGCATTGGCCGCAGCCTGCAAATCCTCAACTCCAGCCGGGTGTCGATAGGGCTGTCGCGGGGGGCTTTCGTGCTGATCCCCGGAAGCTTGGACTTCAGGATGACCGATCTCTTTTTCCTGCTCGCCCTGAGCCTCATCGTCATAGGCAGTGCTCAGCAGATATCGAGCAGCTAGGGGACAAGCATCAGTCGTCAGGCCCTTATAGCCCGCCAGGGCGTGAGTACGGCTTCCAGCCGGGCGAAGGTCCAGTCCAGGAGGACGGCCAGCAAGGCCACCGCGATCGCCCCCTCACTCACGAAAGCCTGGTTGTTGACCGCCAGCCCCGCCACAATCGGTACTCCCAGACCTCCCCCGCCGATCAGCGGGGCTAGCGTGGCCGTGGCCAGGATGAGCACCGCGCTGGTCCGTATGCCGGAGAGGATGACCGGGAGGGCCAGGGGGATTTCAACCCGCCAAAGGCGTTGGAGAGGGGAATAACCCATGCCGCTGGCCGCCTCGAGCACGTCCGGCGGCACGGCAGCAAGCCCCTCGAGGGTGTTGCGCACCACCGGCAACAGCCCGTAGAGCAACAGGGCCAAAATCGCTCCGTTCGAGCCGAAGCCTACGAAGGGCAGGGCCAAGGAGAGCACCGCCACCGGGGGAAAGGTCTGGCCCACGGCCACCAGGTTCTCGACCAGGGGCCGAAACGCCGCCCCCGAGGGCCGGGCGACCCAGATCGCCAGCGGCAATCCCACCAGCAGCACGAAGAGCCCGGCGGTGGCGGTGATGGCGAGGTGCTCCAGCGCCAAGTTGAGTAGGGTCTGGCGCTCAAAGAGCGGAGTCTGGTTGGGGAACAGCGCAGCCAGGGTTCGTTTCCAGAGGTCCTGGTAAGCGAACAACCCCATCAACAACCCCCAGGCCACCACCGGGGCGACCAGGGGGGCGATCGCGGCGCTTCGCTTCAGGGAGCGGGCCTCGAGCATGCTCAGTCCTCCGAGGCCACCCGCAGCAGGGTCTCCAGCCGCACCTGCCCCACCGCTCTGCCCTGCTCATCGGTCACGGCAACGCTGCGGGCTCCCTGGGCCAGCAGCACCGAGAAGGCTTCGCGGGCCATGGCGCTCAGTGGAACCGAAGCCGCCGGAACCTTGCCGTTGAGGGGTTCGATCAGCCCCTTGAGGGGGATGCGCGAAAGCCGCAGCAGGGTGCGCGAGGGACCGATGAACTCCCGCACGAAGGGGGTCTTGGGGTCGCGCAGCAGGGTCTCGGGCTCGTCGTACTGCTCGACTTTGCCGTGGTTCATCAGACAGATCCGGTCGGCGAGCTTGACCGCCTCCTCGAGGTCGTGCGTCACGAACAGCACGGTCTTCTTGAGGTCGGCCTGGAGCCTGAGGAACTCGTCTTGCAGGCGTTCGCGGGTGGGCGGGTCCACCGCGCCGAAGGGCTCGTCCATCAGCAGCACCGCCGGATCTGCTGCCAAGGCCCGCGCCAGGCCCACCCGCTGGGCCTGCCCGCCGGAGAGTTCGCGGGGGTAGCGGCTGGCGAAGACCGCCGGTTCCAGACCCACCAGCCTCAGCATCTCGCGGGCGCGCGCCTCGCGCCGCGAGCGCTCCCAGCCCAGCAGGCGCGGCACCACCAGCACGTTTTCCAGCACGCTCATGTGGGGGAAGAGCCCGATGCTCTGGATCACGTAGCCGATCCCCCGGCGCAGTTCCTCGGGCTTCAGCCGCCGCACGTCCTCCCCACCCAGGTAGACCGTTCCCTCGCTGGGCTCGACCAAACGATTGACCGTGCGCAGCAGGGTGGTCTTGCCGCAGCCCGATGGCCCCAGCAAAACCACTACCTGACCCTGGGCGACCTCGAGGCTCACCCCCCTGAGGGCCTCGAAGTCCCCGTAGCGCTTGACGACATTCTCGAAGCGAATCATGCCAAAAGCCCCAGACGACGGCGTAGCGCCAGCCCAATGCCCCGCAAAAGCCCATCCGCCAGCAGCGCCAGGGCGATTACCGGCAGCGCACCCACCAGCACCATGTCGCTGGCTCCGCTCTGCACGCCTTGCAGGATGAAATAGCCCAGCCCCCGCGCCCCGATCAGCGCAGCCACCGTGGTGATGCCGATGGTGAGCACCAGTGCTCCCCGGATGCCCTCGAGGATCAGCGGCGAGGCCAGGGGCAACTCCACCCGCCAGAAAAGCTGGCGGCTGCTCATGCCCATGCCCCAGCCCGCATCCCGCGCGGCTTCGGGGACCGCCCGCAGGCCGGTGTAGGTGCTGATCACCACCGGCAGCAGGGCATAGAGGCTGAGGGCCAGCACCGCCGGGGCCGCCCCGATACCCCGCACCCCGGCGGCAGCCAGGGGCTGGGATAGCTCCAGCCGCAGGGGTTCAGGCCCCACCAGGTTGAACAGCAGGGTTCCGCCCAGCACCAAGGCCAGCAATCCCACCGGGAAGGCCACCACCAGCCCCAGCGAGGGGCTGGTAGCCCACAACAGCCGGCTGAGGAACAGCCCCGCCGCGATCACCCCCAGGGCCAGCCCGAGGCTCACCTCCTGCCCGAGTTGGGCCAGGATGGGCAGCAGCAAGCCGAAAAGGGCCAGCGAGGGAATGGTCTGCAAGAAACCGCTCAGGCTCAGCACCCAGCCAAAGCGGGCGCTGCGGGCGGCCAGGACGCCGAGGGGAATACCCACCAGCAGGGCCTGCACCACCGCGCTCGAGGCCATTGCCAGATGTCGCCAGGCCTCGAGGCCGAACTGCTCCCCATAGGCCGCCCCCTCGACCACCGGGGCCAGGGGCCGGAAGCTTCCCGTCAGCAAGGCCACCAGAAGCGCCAGGGGAAGGGTCAGGGGAATCCAGCGCCGGGCCTGAGGGGGTGCGCCCACCGAGGCCGAATACAGCGCCAGCAAGGTCAGCCAGAAGCCCGCAGCCAGGCTGGCCCGCGCCACCTCGGACTCCCCCTCGAGCAAGTCCCCAGCCACCGCCCCAGCCAGCACAGCCCAGCCCAGCGTGAGCAGGCCCAACAGCAGCGGGTAGGCCGCACGGCGCAGCCAGGGCAGCGCCAGCCAGCCTGCGGCCAGGGCCGCGGCGAGGCCGGGCTCGAGGCCCCACACCCCCACCCCGGTTCCCTCGAGCAATCGGTTGGGCTTGAGGGTGATCCAGGGCAGCGCCAGAGAAAGCAAGCCCACCCCGGCAGCCAGCAGGGCTACCGGATTGAGCTCACGCAGACGCAGCACACAGCGCCCCTACTTGATCAGGCCCTTTTTCTTGAGATACTCGGCGGCCACGTCAGCAGCCTTCTTGCCCAAGGCCACCTGGCCGTTGAGGTCGGAGAGCACCTCCTCGGTGAGGGTGGCGAAGAGGGGGTTGATGAGGGTAGCGAGTTCAGGGTACTTGTCGAAGACCGCCTTGCGCACGGTGATGGCCGGCTGGTAGACCGCGACCGCACCCTGGGGGTCGGTGAGGGCCACCAGGCCCAGCGTGGCGATGGCCCCGTCGGTGCCGTAGGCCATGGCCGCGTTGACGTTGTTGGTGCCCCGTGCCGCAGCCGTCTCGGTGAGGGTGGTATCGCCGCCGGGCAGGATGAGGATCTGCTCGGGTTTGAGCTTGAAGCCATAAACCCGCTCGAAGGCCTTGAGCGCGTCGTCGCGCTCGGCAAACTCCTGGCTGGCCGCGAGCTTGACCGGCTTGCCGGCGTTGACGTAGCGGGCGAAGTCGGCCATGGTCTTGAGGCCTTCCTTCTCGGCCAGGGCCTTAGGCACGGCGATGGCCCAGGTGTTGTTGGCCGGGGCCGGGTTGAGCCAGACGACGCCATTCCTTGCGTCGAGTTCCTTGACCTTGTCGAAGCCCCTCTTGGCGTCGCGGGTAAGGGCCGCGTCGATCTGGGCTTCGGGGAAGAACTGCGTCAGGGCGGTGCCGGTGTACTCAGGGTAGAGGTCGATTTCGCCCGAGGTGAGGGCCCTGCGCACGATGTTGGTGGTGCCGGTACGGCAGCGGTCGTTGACCCTGAACCCGGCAGCCTCGAGCCGCAGCTTGACCATCTGACAGAGCACCTCTCCCTCGGTGTCGATCTTGGAGCCGATGGTAATGGGGCCCTTCTGGGCCAGCGCAAGGCCCACCCCCAGAGCAATCAACAGCGTGAAGACACTCTTCACTCTCATCCTCCTCGAGGTACTGCTTAGGTTTGTAACATAACACTTCAGCCTCAGTAGTATGTCAGCGAGCTTACTCAACAACCACTCGGTGGACAGGCGAATAGCCGATCGGACGTACTCATTGTCTCCTGGCGCATTAGCGCGGTGTGAAGAAGAAGGCAAAGCCCAGCAGGGCATAGACACCCAGCAGCAAGAAGCCCTCGAGCCAGTTGCTCTCCCCGTCGCGCACCACCGCGTTGGTCGCCAGGATGCTGGCGGCCAGGGCGGCGAGCTCGAGGGGGTTGTGGAAGACCAAGTCCATGGGTCGCCCGGCGAAGTAGCCCACCAGCACCAGGATGGGGGCCACCAGCAAGGCGATCTGGAGGGAGGAACCCACCGCGATCTGCACCGCCAGGTCCATCTTGTTTTTCATGGCGAAGACCACCGCCGCGAAGTGCTCGGCGGCGTTGCCCACCAAGGGAATGAGGATGATGCCCACGAAGAACTCCGACAGCCCCAGGACCTCGGTGGCCGCCTCGAGGCTTCCCACCAGGAACTCGGCCATCACCGCCACCCCTACCGTGGCCGCGGCCAGCACGCCCACGGCCACCGGCACGCTCCAGGTGGCTGGGTGTTCCTCGGGGTGAGCCTCGTCGAGGCCGCTGACGAGGTCCTTGTGGGTGCGCAGGGTGAAGTAGATGTTGGCCAGGTAGATCAGGATCAGCACCCCCGCCGTGGCGAGGCTGAAGAGTTCGTCGGGCAGGGTGGGGTCGAGCACCTTGAAGAAGTTGCGCTCGGCGAGATCGAAGAGGGTGGGCAGCATGAAGGCGATGAGGGTGAGGGTCAGCAGCGAGGCGGAAAGCCCGGCGGCGTGGGCATTGAAGTTTTGGCGCAGGTAGCGCAGGCCCCCCAGGAAGATGGATAACCCCAGCACCAGCAGCAAGTTGGAGAGGATGGAGCCGGTGATGCTGGCCTTGACAACCTCAAGCTTGCCCGCCAGCAGGGCCACGACGGCGATGATCAGCTCGGCGGCGTTGCCGAAGGTGGCGTTGAGCAGCCCCCCCACCGTGCTCCCGGCTCGAGCGGCCAGCTCCTCGGTGGCCTGGCCCATCCAACTCGCCAGGGGCAGCAGCGCCAGCGCCGAGACCAGGAAGATCCAGACCGCCGGGGCGTGGGTGAACTCGAGCACGAGGGCCAGCGGAATGAATACCAGCATGCCGTAGCGAAACATGGGGGTATTCTACCCGCCTGCCGGTCATGCCCTTGCAGTCGCCGGGACGTGCCCCTACCCCGCCGGAAGCAGGGCCAGCACCTCTCCCCCAGCCCGCTGCCGCAGCTTTTCCACCTCGCGGCGGGCTCGAGCCAGCCCCAGCCAGGGGGTCCAGTAGGGCTAGGGTTTAAACACGATCTTGGCCCCCCCGCGCCTGGCCGCACGGATGGCCTCGGGCCAGGCCTCGAGGCCGAACTGCTGGCCTACCAGGGCTTCGATGCCTTCCAGCTCGGGCAGCAGCTTGACTGCCGTGGCGAAGGCATCCCAGTTGTAGGCGTAGCTGCCCATGAGCCGCACCTCGCGGAACCAGTAGGGCGAAAAGTCGTGCAACGCGCTGCCGGGTGAACCCAGGAGCAGGATGCGGCCTCCTTCGGCTACGGCCCAGCTCGCCTCCTGCAAGGCCGCAGGGTTGCCGGAAGCTTCGATGACCGCACCGAAGCCGCCACGCCAACCCCACCGGCCCAGCATTCCCTGGTAACTCTGGTACTTCTGGGCTTTCTGGGCCTCACGCACCGAGGAATAGGTCACGTTGGCCCCGAAAGCCCTGGCCCACTGCGCAGCGTGGCTGCGCCGGACCACCGCGTGGATGGGGCCTTCGAAGCCCAGCACCCGCAAAAGCGCGATCGAGAGCAGGCCAATGGTTCCCCCTCCAACCACCAGGATTTCCTCGGGCCAGTCCTTCGCCAGGGCCTGCTGAATGCCGTGCACGGCGACCGCGAGCGGCTCCGCCAGCACTGCCCGCTCATCCGGGACGCTCTCGGCGATGGGGAAAATCCGCTCGCGATGGGCTACGATGCGTTCGCTCCAGCCGCCGGGCAGGTCGGAGCAGTAACCTAGCATGCCAGAGCGGAAGTTTCCCTCGGTGAGGTTGCGGCAGCGGTGGTCCTCGCCCTTGGCGCAGGCCGGGCAGTCGGGCAGGCCCCGCTCGAGGCAGGCCAGCAGGGGATTGACCACCACCCGCACCCCACCCAGCTCAGCCAGGATTTCGTGCCCCAACACCGCTGGGAAGGAGTAGAAGGGCGAGAGTGCGAGGGAAGTCCTTCCATAGATCAGGTCCAGATCGGAAGCGCAGATGCCGGCCAGGCGCACTTTAAGCCGCTCGAAGCCCCGCGGAGGGATCGGTTCGGGCAGGTGAACGAGGTGGAGCGGCAAGCCCCGTACGGGATAGCGCCGGCCCATGAGCCTGGCAAAGACGTAGCGGGGAAGCGAGGGGGAGAAGCTCAGGGCACGCATCATGGCCCGGCTGCCCCCGGCTAGCTGCGTGGCGGCTCGAGCGGGCAAGGCAGGTGCCTGAAGCATAAACCTGGTTCTAGCTTACCGCTTTACACCGAAGGCCAACCAAGTGCAAAACGCCGAACACTGAAGACATCACATCGCATAGCGCAGCATAGCCCAGGCCATCAGCAGCCCCCGGGCCGACCAGGCAAAGGTGCGAACCCAGTTGGCCTGTATGAGCAGGCTGAGGTCTCGAGGATCGAAGCGTCGGGCGAGTCTTTTCTGCACGGGAGCCTGCACCAGCAGGCCCCATGCCCAGATCAGCGCAAGCAGGGCCATTCCCAGGGCAAATACCCACGATGGAATCCAGCCTGGCGGAAAGATCAGCAAGAAGGCTCCGGTGAGGAGTTCGATCACCATCAGCGTCCCCATGACCTGAGGCAAGAGCAGGCTGTGGTTGGCCTCGTAGGCCGAAAAATCATCCTTCCCCACCTTGGCAAAGAGGGGCAGGTACACGATCTGAAGTGCCCAGATCAGGCCCACCAGCGCCCAGGTAGCGCAGAAGTGCGAAAGGATGATAAAGCGCATATCCGTTTGTGCCCAGAGTATATGGGGCTTTTGCCAGCGCTTCCAGGCTCATCGCGGTGTAGGAGCATAAGTCGAATGGCTTAGGTCGTACGCTGGACGCGCGTAGCTATCGACTACCGAGCACCGACGCGCTTTTGACTAAGTGCCCTCCACTTGATTTTCCCTCATCTGGGGTTAAATCACCCTTCGCCGCACCTCGCTCAGCAGCAAACTCGCCACCAGGCACAGCGCTGCCGCGATGACCGCGTAGCCGGTGGCCTCGTCGCGGCGATAATGCCACACCAGCGAATGGCTGAGGTCGCTGTAAAGCTGCTTGAGCTTGTCGGCAGAATCGACGAAGTAGTAGTTACCGCCGGTCTTCTGGGCGATTGCACGCAGCGTTTCCTCGTCGAAGCGGGCTGCCCACCACAGGCGAGGCTCGATTCCCTCAATCGGCCCGTCGCTAGCCGTGCCGACGCCGACGGTGTGCACCACGACCTGTTGCCGCGCGGCCTCATCGGCGGCCTCGAGCGGGTCCATGCCGCCGAAGTTGCGTCCGTCAGAGAGCAGGATGATGGTCGTGAGCTTGCGGGGGTCCTCACCCGTAGCCAGGCGCTCCTCGAGGCTGGGCAGGGCGCGCAGGCTCTCCATGATGCCGTCGCCGATGGTGGTGCCATAATCCATGCTCAGCAGGTTGACCGCTTCCATCACCCGGTGGTGCTCGCTGGTGAGCGGAACCACCAAGCGAGCATAGCGGGCGAAGATCACCAGGCCCACCCTCGCTCCCTCGGGCAACTCCCGCACGAAGGTTTTCACCGCGTTTTGGGCAGCGATGAAGCGGTTGGGCTTGACGTCACCCGCAGCCATCGAACGGCTCACGTCGAGGGCGAGCATCACGCCGGCCCTGGGATTGGCCTGGGGAACGGCCAGGCTGGGACGGGCCAGGGCCACAATCAGCAAGCCCAGCGAGGCCAGGTACAGCAAGGCTGGCAGGTAGCGCGACCAGCGGCGGCCCCCGGCTGTGGCCCGCACCAGCAAGGTCAGGTCGGGGTACAGGGCCACCGCCTCGGCCCTGCGGCGCAGGTTGTGGCGATATACCCACACGAACAGCGGCAGCAGCGCCAGCAAGAACAGTGCCCAGGGCCAGGTCAGGCTCATTCACACCACCCTTCTGCGAGAGAATGCCGTACCCAGGCTGAGGCACAGCAGCACGGCGGCGGCCAGCGAGAGCATTCCACTCACCTCCGTCGGCCTGGGCCGAAGGGCGATGACCCGGCCCAGGTCGCGATGGGCGTCGCGCAGATCACCGGCCGAGAAGATGGGGTAGTAGCGGCCTCCGGTGCGATCAGCCACCTGCTTGAGCACGTCGTCGTCGAAGTTATGGCCGTGGGTTCCCACTCCGATGGTGTGGATCCGGACGCCGCGCCTGGCAGCTTGGTCGGCGATCTCGAGCGGGTCGTTGCCGGAGTTGTCGTGGCCGTGGGAAAAGAGCACGATCACGCCGGGGGGGTGCCCGGCGTAGCTTCGGGCAGCGCCTCGAGCGCGGTCAGCAGGCCGTAGGTGAAGGCATAGCCACCGCCCAGCTCGAGGAGTTGCAGGACCTCGTAAACCCGCTCACGCTCGGTGGTGAGGGGTAGCATGGGCGTGCCGTAGTTGGAGAAGACGGCGATACCCACGGGGATGCCTGCGGGCAAGGCCTCGACCAGGGCACGGGCAGCGGTCTGGGTGGCCTCGAGGCGGTTAGGGGCGATGTCGGTCGAGCGCATGGACCAACTGGTCTCGATGGCCAACATCACCCCGGCCAGGTTGTCGGCAGCCAGGAGCATGAGGGTGGGACGGGCCAGAGCCAGCAGCCCCAGGACGAGCGCTCCCAGGTACAGCAGCGCCGGAAGATGCATCGCGCGCGGGTTCTGCTCTTGTGCCCCAGCCAGTATCCGGGTGTCGGGGTAGGTGGCGAAGGCCCTCGAGCGCCCCAGCACGCCCCGTCGGTACAGCAGCACCAGCAGGGGCAGCCCCAGCAAGGCCAACAGCACCCATGGGCTGAGAAAACCCATCCCCCACCTCTAGGGCACCCTGCGCTGCCAGTGCAGGTTGAGCGCACCGGCCAGCACCAGCAGGATCAGGGCCACACCCGACAGCAAGGCCGAGACTTCGGTGCGGGTGGGCTCCCAGCGAATCACCGTGCCCAGCTCGGCAAAGACCTCCCGCAGCGCCTCCCGGCTGGGGGCATAGGTGTACTTGCCGTCGGTCTCCTGCGCCAGGGTTTGCAGGGTTCGGGGCTCGAAGGGCACGAAGTAGTTCTGGCCGTTGAGCTGCATGATGGCCCCGCCCTCGCGCCCCACGCCCACGGTATAGACCCTCACCTTCCACTGCGAGGCGAAACGGGTGGCGATGCGCAGGCCGTCGCTGGCCGAGATCTCCGGGTTGGAGCTGGTGTTGTTGACCCCATCGGAGATGATCAGGATGGCTCCTGGCGGCATCTTCTCGGGCTGGAGGGTCGGCGGGGTGGAAGGCTGGACGTCAGGGAGGCTGAACATGCGCGGGGTGAGTTCCTCGGGGGGCCTGACGTCCTTGCGCCCGGGCAGCATGCGCACCCCGGTCACCACCGCCGAGGCCAGCGAGGTGTTCTGGGCGATCTTGAGCTGGGAGATAGCCTCGCGCAGGCGCTCGCGGTCGGTGGTGGGGGGCACCAGCACCGTAGCCACGTCGGAGAAGCTGGTCAGCCCGATCTGGGTGGATGGAGGAGCCAAATTGACGAACTCCAGCGCGATGGCCCGTGCGGCCTCGAGGCGGTTGGGGTTGAGGTCGCTGGCCAGCATAGAGCGGGAGGTGTCTATGGCCAGCACCACCGCTGCCTTGTTCACCGGCAGGGGCAGCAGGGCGACGGGCCGGGCCGCTGCGAAGAGCAGCACCCCTAAAGCCAGGAGCTGGAGGGCCAGCGGCCAGCGGCGGTGAGCCCTGGAGGCCGGGCGCAGCACGCTCCCCAGCAGATGTGCATCGGCGAAGGCCTGGGCGGTGCGCTCACGGCGGCGCTCGAGGCCCCACAGCACCAAGGCGGTGACGGGCAGCAGCACCAGCGCCAGCAACAGCGCAGGCCAGGTGAAGCTCATACAGACCTCCTCCCCTTGCGGCGCAGGGTGAACTTCAGCAGCGGTTGCACCAGTTCCTGGGCCGTGGAAAGCTCGAGGTGATCCACTCGGGCAGCCCTGAAGGCCCGCAGCAGGCTGTCCTCACGCTGCTTGACCAGCGCCGCGTGGGCCGCGCGCACCCTGCGATCGTCGGTGTCGAGCCAGACCTCCTCGCCACTCTCGGGGTCGCGCAGGCGCACCTCGCCGGCCTTGGGCAGCTCCCGCTCGGCGGGGTCGAAGATGCGCACCGCGATGGTCTCGTGACGCTGAGCCAGGCGGCGCAGGGCGCTCTCCCAACTCTTATCCTCGTCGAGGAAGTCGGAGATCACGAAGATCAAAGCCCGTCGCCGCAGGCTCTTGCTGAGGTGCTCGAGCCCTTCACCCAGGCTCGAGCGCCTTCCCTCGAGGGAGGGCTCGCTCATCAGCGAGTCCAGGATGCGCAGGGCCTGCTGGCGGCCACTGCGCGGGGGGATCAGGCGAAGGCGGCCATCGCCCAGGCCCACCGCCCCCACCTTGTCCCCGTGACGGATCGCGATGGAAGCGGCGATGGCGGCAAACTCCAGCGCCAGCTCACTCTTGAGCACCCGGCGGGTGCCAAACTGCATCGAGGCTGAGCGGTCCACCACCAGCCAGGCGGTGATCTCACGCTCCTCGCGGTACTGCCGCACGTGTAGAGTGCCGGTGCGGGCGGTCACGTTCCAGTCAATCCGGCGCACCTCGTCGCCGGGCTGGTACTGCCGCACCTCGGCCAGGTCGAGGCTGGGGCCGTAGAACACCCCGCTGTAATCCCCGAACAAAAAGCCGTCCAGTCGTCGCAGCACGGTGAACTGCAAGCGCCGCAGCAACTCGGCAGCCGGTGGCTTTACCCGCAGGCCCGAGGAGGGCGAGGGGTTAGCCCTGGGGGGTGGCAGGGTGGAAGGACGTCTGAACCGTCTGAGCATCACAAGACCTCTGGGCTCAGGCAGTGGGGTTGTTGGGCTGGCTCAGCAGACGCCCGTCGCGGTGGGGATCACCCAGGTGGACACGGGGCAGCGGCACGGCGGCGATGAGCCTGGCCAACAGAGCTTCGAGCTGCACCCCATCGGCCAGGGCCTCGTAGGAGAGGATGATGCGGTGACGCAGCACTTCCGGAGCTAGGTCGCGCACGTCCTCGGGCAAGGCATACTCACGCCCGCGCAGGATAGCCAGGGCCTTGGCTCCGAGGATCAGGTTGACGCTGGCGCGGGGGCTGGCCCCGAAGCTGATGTAGCGGCGCTGCTCGGGCTGGCCCACCTCGCCGGGCTCGCGGGTGGCCCGCGCCAGGTTGACGGCATACTCAATGACCAGCGGGTGGACGTAGACCTGGTCGGCCATGTTTTGCAGCTCGAGCAGTTCCTGGTGGCTCAGTTGTACTTCGACCGGGGGAAACTTCGCGGAAACCCGTTCGACCACCGTGATCTCCTCGTGCATGCCAGGGTAGCCCACCACCACCTTGAACATGAAGCGGTCTACCTGGGCCTCGGGCAGGAAGTAGGTGCCCTCCGACTCGATGGGGTTCTGGGTAGCCAGCACCAAGAAGGGATCGGGGAGCTTGTAGGTCTCCTTGCCGATGGTCACCTGCCGCTCCTGCATGGCCTCCAGCAGCGCCGACTGGATCTTGGCGGGCGCGCGGTTGATCTCGTCGGCCAGGATCAAGTTGGCGAACACCGGCCCCAGCTCGACCTCGAAGGCGGCCTCCTTGGGGTTGTAGATGCGGGTGCCGATGAGGTCGGCGGGTACAAGGTCGGGGGTGAACTGGATGCGCTTGAAGCTCGCGCCGATGGCTTCGGCGAGGGTCTTGATGGCCAGGGTCTTGGCCAGCCCTGGCACGCCCTCGATGAGAATGTGCCCCCGTGCGAGCAAAGCCACGAGCATGCGCTCGAGCATCAGATCCTGCCCTACGATGATCTTCTTGACCTCGAAGAGCAGGGTGCGCAGCCTCGACGAGGCATCTATCACGGCCTGGGGCTCGAGGGGGGTGATCGGCTTATCCATCAGATAATCCTCCTGGAGATCGCGCGAAAGGGGGGAAAGTTTACGCAGAATCTTCGTCCGTGGAGGGTGAGCCAAAGGTGACTCAGGTGTCAATCCCCCAGACCGCTTCAGGTGCGGTTGTTTGGCTGGGGACTGGGTGGCTCGGGCAGCGGGGCTGGGATGGTGGGACCAGGGTTGACGGGATCGAGCGGGATGAGTTCGGGCGAACCTCCAGGCCAGCCGGGCAGCGGGCCTGGGCCGGGACCGGGCTGCTGCTGTTGCGGCTCCTGCCCCGGACGCGGAAGCTGGTAGAGCCGCCCGTCCTGATAGATGAAGATGGGGCACTCCTGTGGCTGCTGCCCCTGACCCGGCTGGGGCTGTTGGCCCTGCCCTGGCTGGTTGCCCCGGCCCGGTCCTGGCAGCGGGATCAACTCCTGCGCTCCCTGATCCGGCGGGGTCTGAGGGAACTGCAACTGAACGGGCCGGGCAAATTCAGCAGCAGAAGAGGCAACAACGAACGCGCTCGAGCCCTGCGAGAGCCGCCCGGCGAAAAACCCCGTAAGCAGCAGGCCCACTCCGGCCAGGACCAAACCGGAGAGGCGGAGCCAAGGAAACTTCCCTGCGGTGGTTGCCATGGTTCAGTGTAGGCGCCCTCGGGAGCTGCGATCAACAAAACAAGGCACAGTGTTTGTGAAGATGAACCAAAGAGTCCTCCAGGTTCGAGGGCTGGGGGCTGGTGGTTATCAGCTTTCGGCGTCTTGCGTACGACCCAATACAATGACCGCGTGCGCTTCGACCAGCTCATCCGCAAAGCCAAGGTGGTCGATGGCTGCGGCAATCCCTGGTTCTACGGGGACGTGGCCATCGCAGGAGAAAAGATCGCGGCCATCACCCCGGCAGGGCAGCTTTCGACCCGTGAAGCCAGGGAGGTGCTCGAGGCCGAGGGCCGGGTGCTGGCTCCGGGCTTCATCGACATCCTCTCCCACTCCATCCAGCCCCTCATGCGCGACGGGCGCTGCCTCTCCAAGATCACCCAGGGCGTGACCACCGAGATCATGGGCGAGGCCTGGACCCCAGCCCCCCAGGGCGGGCACATCGCCCCACGCAAGCTCGCGCCCTACGTGCCCGAGGCGTGGAACGAGCGCATGAAAACCTGGGAGCGCTTGGGGGACTGGCTCGAGGCCATGCTCGAGCACGGCGTATCGCCCAACGTCGGAAGCTTTCTGGGCGGGGGCACCCTGCGGGAGTACGCCTGTGGGATGCGCATGGGAAAAGCTGGCCGGGACGAACTCGAAGCCATGCGCCGCGTCGTGCGCGAGGCCATGGAGGACGGGGCCTTCGGGGTGTCCTACGCGCTCATCTACCCGCCGGACGACTACGCCGACACCGAGGAGATCGTGGAGGTCTGCAAGGTCGTGGCCGAGCACGGCGGGCTCTACATCACCCACCTGCGCTCGGAGAGCGACCGGCTGCTCGAGGCTGTGGAAGAGGCCCTGGAGATCGGGCGGCGGGCCAAGCTGCCGGTACAGATTTACCACCTCAAGGCCTCCCGCGAGGACAACTGGCCCAAGATGGCCCAGGTGATTGCCCGGATCAACCAGGCCCGAAAGGCCGGGCAGGACGTGAGCGCCGACGTGTACCCCTACACCGCCAGCGGCACCGGCCTCACGGCCATGCTGCCCAACTGGGTCGCGGAGGGGGGCGGGCTCTACGAGAAGCTGCGCGAGCCGGGGGTGCGGGCGCGAATCCGGGCTGAACTCGAGGGCCCCAACCCCAACGTGGACACCCGCTCCCGCGCCGAGCACGTCATGCCCGTGGGGTTCCAGAGACCCGAAAATCAGGTCTACGTGGGCAAGCGCCTCTCCGAGATCGCGGCCATGCGCGGCCAGGACTGGCTCGAGGCCGTCTTCGACCTGCTGGCGTCGGAGGGACAGCGCATCAGCACCATCTACTTCAGCATGAGTGAGGACAACCTGCGGCTCGAGCTCTCTCAGCCCTGGACCATGGTCTCGACGGATGCGGGCGGCTTCGACCCTGAGTGGGCCAGCGCCTACGGGCCGGTCCACCCCAGGGCTTATGGCAGCTATCCCCGCGTGCTGGGGCGCTACGTGCGCGAGGAAGGCGTGCTGAGCCTCGAGGAGGCGGTGCGCAAGATGAGCTCCTTGCCCGCCAACCGCCTCTCCCTCTTCGACCGTGGCCGTATCGCCCCCGGCTGCAAGGCCGACCTCGTCCTCTTCGACCCCGACATCATCAGTGACCGCGCCACCTTCGAAGACCCCCACCAGCTCTCGGTGGGCGTGCAGGAGGTGTGGGTCAATGGGGTGCGGGTGCTCGAGGGAGGCCAGCACACCGGAGCGACGCCGGGACAAGTCGTGCGGGGACCAGGCTGGAGAAGTGCAGCGAACTGAGGCTCACCCTGTCTAGTACTACCTAATCTCCACCCCTGCCCACCGCTCGAGCAGCCTCGCCACCGCCGTGTGGTCGACGTCGGCTGAGCCCACCTCGCGTTTGGCAATCTCGAAGAACTCGCGGAGCTGGCGCAGTAAGGGGGCGGGCGTGCCGGCGGCCTCGAGCACCTTCACGCAGATTCCCATGTCCTTCGCCAGCAGGCCCAGGGCAAAGGTGTTGGGGAATTCGCGGCTGAGCACCCGTTGCCCGAAGAGGTTCTCCGAGACGTTGGAGCGGCCCGAGGAAGCGTTGATGACCTCGAGGGCCAGCTCCAGCTTGATGCCCTGCTTGGCCAAGGCCACCATGCCTTCGCTCAGGGCCCAAAGGTTGACCGCCAGCAAGCCCTGATTCACCGCCTTGACCGCGTGGCCCGCCCCCAACGGCCCCACGTGCACAATCTTGGCGGCGTAGCTCTCCATCACGGGCTTGGCCCGCTCGAAGTCGGCCTCGCTCCCGCCGCACATCACGGTAGCCCTGGCGTTGATGGCTCCGGCCACCCCGCCCGACAGGCAGGCGTCGAGGTAGCTCACACCCCTGCTCGCCAACAGGGCAGCAGTCTGCTTCGCCAACTCGGGTTCGCCCGAGGTGTGATCCACCCACAGCGTTCCTGCCCGCAAGTGCGGTAAAAGCGCGCGGGCCAGGTCGTCGACGTCCTTGGAGACGGGGACACAGGTGAAGATGATGTCGGCTTCGGCGGTCTGCTCGAGGCTCACCGCTTTGCTGCCGAACTCGAGGGCGTGCTGCTGGGCCTTGGCCGGAGTGCGGTTGTAGACCAAGGTCTCATACCTCTTGGCGAGGTGCCCCGCCATGGGATAGCCCATCGCGCCCAAACCGATAAATGCCACCTTCATAGTCCCTCCGCAATGATTGCGTCTGCCTCGATCTCTACCAGCATCTCGGGGTCGATGAGGGCGCCGACTTGCACCATGGTAGCCGCCGGGCGAACCTCACGGAAGAACTCACCGTGGGCGCGGCCCACTGCTTCCCAATCACGCTCGATGTTGAGCACGTACATGCGGGTGCGCACCACGTCGGATAGCCTGGCCCCGGCTTTAGCCAAAGCTCCTTCGATGATGTGCAGGATCTGTTTGGTCTGGGCGTAGGCATCACCCACGCCCACCAGCCTGCCGTCTGGCCCCACCGCCGTCGTTCCCGCCACGTGCACGTAAGGGCCAACCCGCACCGCCCGGCAGTAACCGACGATGGGCTCGTAGGGAGAGGTTCCGGGGATGTTGTGGCGCATGGACAGAGAATACAGGATGCAGCTAGCTCTCCAAAAAGGCCCGTGCCCCGTCGGCCACGTACTGCACGGCCAGGGCGGCCAGCAGCAGCCCAAGTACCCGCGTGATCACGTTGATGCCGGTGCGGCCCAGCAAGAAGCGCAGGCGGCTCGAGGCCCGCAGAAGGAAATAGGCCATCACCAGCACCACCGCGGCCATGCCCAGCACGATCCACAGCCCGAACTCGACCCTGCGCGACTCGCCCGCCAGAATCAGCACGCTGGCCAGGGTTCCCGGCCCGGCGATGAGGGGGATGGCCAGCGGGAAGACCGAGACGTCCGAGCGCTCCCTGGCCTCGTCCTGCTCCTCCTTGGTCTCGCGCTCCCAGTGGGCAAAGACCATGTCCACGGCGATGCGGAAAAGCAGGATCCCCCCGGCGATGCGCAGGGCCTCGAGGCTGATCCCCAAGCGCTCGAGCAAGGGGCCTCCGACCAGGGCGAAGAACAAGATCACCCCGCCCGCAACCAGGATGGCCTTGCGGGCGATGCGAAGCTGCTCGGGGCGGGGGCGGTTCCCCGCCAGGGCCACGAATATCGGCACCACCCCCACCGGGTCGATGACCACGAAGAACGTCAGGAAGGCCTTGCTCGCCAGTTCCAGCATGTGAGCCTACTCGAGGTAGCCCTCGAGGTCATTCTGAAGCCGCTCGGCGTCCTTGGCGCTGCGGGTCACGATGAAGATGGTATCTTCCCCGGCCAGCGTCCCCACGATCTCGTCCCGCGCGAGGCGGTCCAGCAGCAAGGCAATCCCCGTGGCATGTCCGTCGGCAGTGCGCAACACCAGGATGTTTTCCCCCCGGTCCACGTCGTGCACCATCTCGCGGAACATGCGCCGCAGTTCCTCCTCCACGTCCTCGGCCAGGGTCACCGCCGCGAGCGCATACTTATGCCGACCCCGGCCCATGGGCATACGCACCAGCCGCATCTCGTTGATGTCCCGGCTCACGGTGGCCTGGGTCACCGCATAGCCACGCTTGCGCAGTCGATCGACTAGTTGGGCTTGGGTGGAGATATTCTCCTGGGAGATGATCTCCTGAATGGCCCGGTGACGCTGTTCTTTGCTTGCCATAATGATCCCTCTGCGGTTTGCGCAGGTGAGTATACATCATTTTTATGCAAGGAAGTGCTCCTTGCTAGAAGTCATGCATCGTACAAACGTGCCGACGGTCGATATCGATAGTCGATACCCATCGGACCGTATTCACACAAATATGCCGATAGCCAAAAGCCCCTATAGGGCAAGCAGGTGGCTCGCCCTCGCTTACTGTTTTCTCTAATCCCGGTCCCGCTCGCGGTCGGCGACGGGTTCGGGGACTTCGCGGGGGTACATCTGGTCGAGCATGCGCGAAAGGCGGTCCTCGGGCACCAGGCCCTCACCAATGCTCAAGCGGCCAGTCCGCAGTTCCTGCATGGCCCACGTCACCGCGTTGGGGTCGGGTTTCTCCCCTTCCAGGGTGCGCATCTTGGGCCACTCGGAGGGCTCGAGGACGGTGTTCTTGAACTGGTAGCGCAGCAGTTGCTGGGCGCGCTTGGCCACCACTACGGTGAGTCGGTACTTAGAGTCGGTCAGGCTCAGCAGATAATCAATACCAGGTTCGGCCACGCCCCGATTTTGACCACCCCTCCTCACTCTGTCAAGATCCCGCCTTGCGAATTTTTTCCTCCAGTACAGCATTTTCTGCGTCAATTTCCGGGTCGTGGGTCAGGGCTTGCGCGATGGCCTCCTTCATCCGGGGATAACGCAGGCGCTCGGCGCGGATAATCGCCATGAAATCGTTCACCGCACTGCCCAGCTCGTCATTGACCACCACGTAGTGGAAGTTGTGGGCAGCTTCCATCTCACGCCTGGCCTGGGCCAGGCGCTTCTCGATCTTCTCCAGGCTCTCGGTGCCTCGTAGGAGCAAGCGGTGCTTCAGCTCGGAGAGCGAGGGTGGAACGATAAAGATCATCACCGCGTCGGGCGCTTGCTTGGCGACTTGCAAGGCCCCTTGCACCTCGATTTCCAGCAGAACATCGAGCCCCTTGTTCAAGGCTTCCTCCACCGGCTCGCGGGGGGTGCCGTAGTAGTTGCCCACGAACTCGGCGTACTCGAGGAAGCCATTGCGGGCGATACGGGCTTCGAACTCCTCCTTGCTGACGAAGTAGTAGTCCTGGCCGTTCTTTTCGCCAGGACGCGGCGCGCGGGTGGTCATCGAAATAGAGTAGTGCAGGCTTCTGTGCAAGTAGCCCATTACCTGAGCCCGGATGGTGCCCTTGCCCACCCCCGAGGCCCCCGTCATCACAAACAGCGTTCCTCTTGCCACAGCTTTCTCCCCCGGAGAACTACTGCAAACCACGGCATCCTACCAGAGCCCCCGCGGCCACACAAGGCGGAACGAGATATGCGTGTAGACAATTTCAGGTTCAGTTCAGCCTGGCGGATTGAAGTGTGGGTGTTATGATGCTGGCGATGTCAGATATGCCCCTACTGAGGTGGCCATGGAGCTAAAAGTTGGCGTGGTTGGCGTGGGGGTCATGGGGACCTACCACGCTCAGATCTATGCGGGCCTGCCGGGAGTCAAGCTGGTGGGCGTGGCCGATCCTGACCCCATGCGACGGCGGGTTATTGAGCAAGACCTCGAAGTACCCGCCTACGCCGACCCCGAAGCCTTGCTAGGCCAGGTACAGGCCGTAAGCATCGCCTCCCCCACTTCCCATCACTACCAGCAAACGCGGCTATTCCTGGAAGCCGGCGTTCACGTGCTGGTGGAAAAACCCATGACCCCCTCCCTCGAGCAAGCCCGCGAGCTGGTGCAACTGGCCGAGCGCCGGGGCCTGGTGCTTCAGGTGGGACACATCATGCGCTTCTACCAGGCGGTGGCGGATCTGCCCAACCTGCTGGGGAATCCCTGGGTGATCGAGGCCAGGCGGGTGAGCAACAACCGCCGCATCCGGGACATCGGGGTAATCCTCGACCTGATGATCCACGACCTGGACCTCATCCTGCTGCTTCTGCGGGAAAAGCCCATGCGCTACACGGTGGTGGGCCAGGCCCTCGACGGGCGCGACGAGTATGCCCACGCGGTGCTCGAGTTTCCCTCCGGGACCCAGGCCGTGCTCACCGCCAGTCGGGTCTCTCCTCAACCCGAGCGCTCGCTGACCATCGCCCAGCCGGGCGAGGTAGTGCGCATGGACTTCACCAACGACCCCTACACCGAGTTGTCCATCCACCGCGCCATGAGCAACGGCGAACTGGGCGGCCCCACCCACGTGCACGTCGAGCGCACCTCCATCCACAACGAAAACCCGCTGCGCCGCCAACTCAAGCATTTCGTCGATCGTATCCAGCGCGACGATCCTCCCTTGGTAACCCTCGAGGACGACCTGCTGGCCCTCGAGATGGCCCTCGAGCTTTCCAAGGCCCTCAACTCCTTGCCGCAGGACAGGAGGGTGATGCCCTATCCCAGGTGAACCTGTCATGGATATCACGCAAATTCTGCAATTCCTGCCCCATCGCTACCCCTTCTTGCTCATCGACCGGGTGCTCGAGGCCGATGAGAAGCGCTTCAGGGCCCTCAAGAACGTGACCTTCAACGAGCCCCATTTCCAGGGCCACTTCCCCAGCTACCCCATCATGCCGGGAGTGTTGATCCTCGAGGCCATGGCCCAGGCTTCGGTGGCAGTGGTCACCAAGCAGCCGGAGTTCAAGCCTGGGGGCCTGGTGTTTTTGGTAGGGGTCGAGGAGGCGCGCTTCCGCAAACCGGTAACGCCCGGCGACAGCCTGATCCTCGAGGGCGAGCTTTTGCAATACCGCCGGGGCTTGGGCAAGGTCAAGGTTGAAGCCAAGGTGGAGGGTGAGGTCCGGGCCGAAGCTACCCTGACCTTCGTGCTGCGCAGCGAGGGCTGAGCCATCATGACCCACACCCTCATTCACCCCACGGCGGTTGTCTCACCCAAAGCCCGATTGCTTGGCAGGGTCGAGATCGGCCCCTACGCGGTTATCGAGGGGCCCTGCGAGGTCGGCGACGGGGTTCGGATCGGGCCACACGCGGTAATCCTGCCCTACGTGCGCCTGGGCGAAGAGGTCCGGGTGGGAGCCCACGCGGTGCTGGGCGGGGAGCCCCAGGACCTGAGCTTCAAGGGGCAGGAAAGCTGGCTCGAGGTAGGAGCCCGCACCATCCTGCGCGAAGGGGTCACCCTGCACCGCTCGACCCGCGAGGACTGCCCTACCCGCATCGGTACGGGCTGTTACCTGATGGCCTACAGTCACGTGGCCCATGATTGCCAGGTTGGCGACGGAGTGATCCTAACCAACAACGTCATGCTGGCCGGTCACGTCAGCGTGGGCAAGGGTGCGGTGATCGGCGGTGGGGCAGCAGTACACCAGTTCGTGCGCATCGGGGCGGGCGCGATGCTCGGGGGCATGGCGGGCGCCCGTAAGGACATCCTGCCCTTCACCCTGGCCACCGAGGTTCCGGCCATCCACTACCGGCTCAACACGGTGGGCCTGCGGCGCAGCGGCGTGAACGGAGAACGTTACAAGGCCCTCGAGCGGGCTTTCCGCGCCCTGCGTGCTGGCAACTCCCTCCCCGAGGATCTGCCCGAAACCCCAGAGGTGCTCGAGCTTCGCGCTTTCCTCGCCAGCCCCAGCAAGCGCGGCATCGCTCGTTTCGTCCAGCACGATGCGGATTGGGAGGGGTAGCCATAAGACGTTCAATCCTAAACGCCAAGCGACGTTGAGCGCGCTCTGGCCATCGGCGTGCTTGAGGCTATCCTCAAGCACCCATCTCCGCCGGTTGTTCCAGAGGCGTCTTTAGCGCCGGGAACTCGTGGCGGTGGTGCATGACCCGCACAGCGTAGTCGTAGGTGAAGTAGCTGTAAGCCCAGTTGCCCAGCACCATCAGGCGGTTGCGGAAACCGGCCAGGTAGTAAAGATGCACCCCCAACCAGGCGACCCAGGCCGGGAAAGCGCTCAGGCGAAGCCCCTTAATTTCGGCGACTGCGGCATTGCGGCCCAGCGTCGCCATGTTGCCTTTGTCGAAATAGCGGAAAGCCCTCTTCTCTTCCCCCCGCAGCTCGCGCAGGATGTTCTGCGCAGCCAGGCGGCCCTGCTGCATGGCCGTGGGGGCTACTTGCGGGTAGGGGCGGCCATCTTTGTACTCCAGGAAGTTCATGTCGCCCGCCACGTAGACCTCGGGGTGCTCAGGCACATAGAGTTCAGGGGTAGTGGCGACCCGGTTGCCCCGCACGACCTGTAGGCCGGGGATCCCCTGCCCGGTTACCCCGGCAGTCCAGACGGCGGTGAAGGTGGGGATGAACTTGCCGCTCTCCAGCCTGACCCCGTCGGGCCGGATCTCCACCACCCGCTCACCGAGCCACACCTCCACGCCCAGCCGCTCGAGGAAGCGCTGGGCATAGCGGGCCGAGGAGGGTGCGAAAGCATCGAGTAGCCGACTGCCGGTTTCGATGAGGATGACCCGCACCTCACGCAAGTCCACGCCGGGGAAGTCCCGGGGGATCACGTGGCGGCGCACCTCGCCCAGCGCCCCAGCCAGCTCCACGCCGGTCGGCCCACCCCCCACGATCACCATGGTCAGGAGGGCCCTACGGCGGTGGGGATCTGCGGTACGGCTGGCCTCCTCGCCAGCCGAGATCAGGCGATCACGAATGCGCATGGCGTCATCGAGGGTCTTCAGGGCGTAACCGTATTTCGCCACACCCGGCAGCCCGAAGTCGTTGGTCCTCGTGCCCAAACCTACGATCAGGTAGTCGTAGGGCACCGGCCTGCCCTCGACCATCAGCACCCTGGCCCTGGGGTCAATCCCCTCGGCGTTTCCCAGCAAGAAGCGGGCGTTCTTGTGCCGCCGCAGGAAAGCCCGGACCGGGAAAGCAATCTGGGGGGCCTCGAGGCCCGCCGAGGCCACCTGATACAGCAAGGGCTGGAAAAGGTGGTAGTTGTTGCGGTCTACCAGCGTAACCCGCACCGAAGGCTCGCGCGAAAGCTCCCGCACGGCGTTGAGACCTGCGAATCCAGCACCCAGTACGACGACGTGTTTCTCGGCCATCTGGCCTCCTCCTTCATTCAGGAATCCAGGCAGAGGCGTCAGCTTAATGTTGTGCGAGTATGGCGGCCTTCCCCGGACTCTTGTGTGGGGACAAATGTCCCTCGAGAACAAATGTACTTCTTTTCACAAGTCACAGTGGTATAGATTTCACAATTGCTCCGCAACATCGGGTGCAACAACCCACCACAGCGAGAGGCTGGACCCAACTCAACGTGCTTTGCTTCCGGCCCTCAACGCCGCCGCCAGGCGGGAGCCATTACCCGAATCAACACCACGCCCACGACAAAGCCGCCGATGTGAGCCCAGAAAGCGACCCCCGGAACTCCGCCAAAGGATTGGAACAGCTGCAGCAAAAACCACAGCCCCAGATAGATCACGGCTGGAATGAGGATGGGGAAAAAGCCCAGCAGGCTCACGATCAGCGCACCGGGGTAGAGCACGATGTAGGCCCCGAGCACTGCGGAAATCGCCCCCGAGGCTCCGATCATGGGTGCGTCGCTTCCATAAGAAACGAGGCCCTGGGCCAGCGCCGCTCCCACACCCCCTAGCAGGTAGAACAGCAGGAACCTTCCACGCCCCAGGCGGTCCTCGACGTTATCCCCAAAGACCCACAAGAACCACATGTTCCCCACCAGATGCCCAATCCCCCCGTGCAGGAACATGCTGGTGAAAAGGGTGGGCCACTCAGCCAGGGAGTCGGCGAAGAAGTTGGCAGGAATGAAGCCGTAGGCGTAGATGATGGCCCCAGGATCGTTGAGTACCCACTCCCACACGAAGGCCAGCAGGTTGGCGACGACCAGCACGGGTACCAAAACCGCCCGGCGGCGCGGGCGATTGATGTCGTAAAGGGGGAACATGGGCCAAGTTTACAGGTCCAAGCGCAGGTCAAAAACAAAAATCCCGGCAGGAGTCGCCGGGATAGAGGACTCGAGGCTCGAAACTCAGCCCACCTGCACGTCAATCTTGCGGGGCTGGGCAGCCTCGGCCTTGGGGATGTCTACGTAGAGCACGCCATGCTTGAAGTTGGCGCTCACCTTGGAGAGGTCGTAGGTGTTGGGGATGGTGAAGCTGCGGGCAAAGGTGCCATAGGCGCCCTCGAGGCGGTACTGCTGCACCCCCTCGGGCCGGTTGAAGGGCCGCTGGGCCGTAACACTGAGAGTGTTGTTCTCGGTAGTCAGCTCAACGTTGCCGGGCTCGACGCCGGGCAGGTAGATGGCGAAGTGCAGGCCCTGGGCATCGTCCATGACGTCAACCAGGGGAGCATAAGTGCGGTTGCCGTTCTCGGGGCGGGTCAGGCCGAAGTTGCGGAACAGGCGTTCCTGAATCTCCTCGATTTCTCTGAAGGGGTCAAAGCGTACCATCGTTTACCTCCTGTTTGAATAATAAAACTTGAGTGTTATATTGTCAAGTTTATTGACCATAGCAAACCATAAAAAATTATGGCCAGGAGACTACCCTGGCCTTGAGATGAAGCGGGCCCCCGCGAGCCACCTCACCAGCGAACGAGGCCCGCTAAGCCGCCAAACTCCTCACGCAGGCGGGCTTCAGCCTCGCCGTGAACGATCTCCAGCCGCAGGTTGTAGGCCTGGGCCAGGGTGGGCAGGACCTCCTTCAAGGAGACTTCCTCCAGCTTCTCTCCAGGGCAGTAGGCTTCGGCGGCCTCACGGGTCAGCTCTACCCTGCCCGAGGCGCAGCGGAACACCCTCACCTCCAGACCCCAGGGCACCACCAGCAGGTGCAAGCGCCCTTCCTGCAAAGCTTCCAGCACCTGCTGCAAGCCCCAGATGCCCCGCTCGCGAATGGCATCGAGGAGCTTTTCCTCGCGGGCACGCTCGAGCAGAGGCAACTGCTGCTCGAGGGCCTTGAGAACCTCCCCCGGGCCGACTCTGGAGTGCGGCATGGAGGGCAGGATGTAGGGTTCGGGGAGGCCGTTCGGCAGGTGAGCGGCGAAGTTCTTGGTGTCGGGGTCAGGTCCCATAAGAATGAGCCGTCTAGTGCCCCTGGTTTTCATGGTTTCGGCCAACCTCTGGGCCATCTCCCGGTAAAAGCGTTCGGTCCACTCGCCCATGCGCTCGTTGAAGCGATCCTTGCCACTGCCCCCCGAGGCCCGGCCTACGTACCCCACGGCTCCGGGACCGGCGCTGCGCCCCCCGGCTGCCGTAGCGTCCTCTCCTAGGTCGCGCCACTCATTGGCGGCAACCGCCCGGAAGGCTCCCTCGAGTTCCTCCACCCGCCCCATGTGCAGCTCGAAGAGCCGCCACTTTTCCCGGTCCACCAACACCACCGCGTAGCGCTCGTACTCGTCGAGGGCGTACATCAGGGGGGTGAGGTAAGGTTCGCCCCAACGGGCCTCGACCCCGTCCGGCAGGGGTAGTTCGGTCTGGAGGTCGTAAGCCTCTACCCAGTCTTCCCCGGCGAAAACCGCCCGCAGACGTCCCTCCGGTAGCCTCTCCATCGCGCTCAGGGCCCGGTCGAGCACCTTTTCAGGCACTCCCAGGACCCTCATGGCTTCCTTGGCCCTGGTCAGGTAGGCCCTACCCGAGTTGCTGGGGTTGGCCGGGTTGATGTCAACGTAGAGCGAGAGCATGGGGGCGGGTTTCGCGGCGATCTGCTCGTGAATGCGGCGAATGTTCTCCTGGTTGAGCATACAGGCCTCCTCGAGTTCGCATCCTGTCGTGGTTACCTTTAGGCCGTACGCAATGCGTCGAACACCTAACGCCAACCGCTGGAACTTGTGGCTTCCTGCTCAGCGCTTATCGCTTAGCTGAGTGTCTACCCTCAGTGTAACCCTCTTCAGGCCTGAACAGCTTTCTTGAGCTCGAAGGTCAAGCCCAGCGGTCCGACGTCAACCCACAAGTTGGCTCCCTCGCCGACCTCGCCCGAGAGGATCTTGCGCGAGAGCGGGGTCTCGAGCTCGCGCTGGATGACCCGCTTCAGAGGACGTGCACCGAACACCGGGTCGTAGCCGCGCTCGGCCAGGAAGTCCAGGGCTTCGGAGGAGAGATCGAGGCTGATGTGCTTCTCGACCAGCCGCGCGCGCAGGTTCTTGAGCTGGATTTCCACGATCTGGGCGATCTGCTCGCGCGAGAGCGGGCGGAAGACCACGATTTCGTCGAGACGGTTGAGGAACTCGGGGCGGAAGTTCTGCCGCAGCACGCCCATGACCCGCTCGCGGATGCCCTCGTAGCTCAGGCCCGACTGGATGCCCTCGAGGATCAGCGGCGAGCCGAGGTTGGAGGTGAGGATGATGACGGTGTTGCGGAAGTCCACCGTGTGGCCCTGTCCGTCGGTCAGGCGCCCATCGTCGAGGATTTGCAGTAGGATGTTGAACACGTCGGGATGGGCCTTCTCCACCTCATCGAAGAGGATGACGGCATAAGGGCGGCGGCGGATGGCCTCGGTGAGCTGCCCGCCCTCCTCGTAGCCCACGTAGCCGGGCGGGGCCCCCACCAGCCTCGAGACCGAGTGCTTCTCCATGTACTCGGTCATGTCAATGCGCACCATGGCCTCCTCGGTGTCGAAGAGGGTAGCTGCGAGGGTCTTGGCCAGCTCGGTCTTGCCCACGCCGGTAGGCCCCAGGAACAGAAAAGAGCCAATGGGCCGTTTGGGGTCGCTGAGCCCGGCCCTAGCCCGGCGGATGGCGTCGGCCACGGCCAGGATGGCCTCGTCCTGGCCCACTACCCGCTGGTGCAGCTCGTCCTCCAGGCGCAAAAGCTTCTCGCGCTCGCCCTCGAGCAGCTTGCTCACGGGGATGCCGGTCCAGCGGGCGACGATCTCGGCGATGTCCTCCTCCGAGACCTCGGGGCGGGCGAACTTGGCGCTTTGCATCTGCTGCGAAAGCTGCTGTACCTCGGCCTCGAGACGGGGTAGCTCGCCGTAGCGCAGCTCGGCGGCCTTGTTGAGGTCATAAGCCCGCTCGGCCTGCTCGATCTGCGTGCGCACCTCGTCGAGCTTCTGCTGGGCCGCGCGCAGCCGGTTCATCACTTCGCGCTCGGCCTCCCACTCCGCACGCTGCTTGGTGATCTCCTCGCTCAGCTCGGCGATCTCGCGCTCGATGTCGGAGAGCCGTATGCGCGACTCGGGGTCGGTCTCTTTTTTCAGCGCCTCGCGCTCGATCTCGAGTTGCAGCTTCTTGCGGTTGAGCGAGTCGAGGGCCTCGGGGCTCGACTCCAGCGCCATGCGCAGCCGGGCCGCGGCCTCGTCCACGAGGTCGATGGCCTTGTCGGGCAGGCGGCGGTCGGTGATGTAGCGGTGCGAGAGCTGCGCGGCGGCGATGAGGGCGGAGTCGGTGATGCGTACGCCGTGATGCACCTCGTACTTCTCCTTGATGCCGCGCAGGATGCTCACGGTCTCCTCGAGGCTGGGCTCATCGACGAACACCGGCTGGAAGCGGCGCTCGAGGGCAGCGTCCTTCTCGATCTCGCGGTACTCGTCGAGGGTGGTCGCCCCGATCATGTGCAGCTCACCCCGCGCCAGCGCGGGCTTGAGCATGTTGCCCGCGTCTACCGCGCCCTCGGCCTTGCCCGCGCCCACGATGGTGTGCAACTCGTCGATGAACAGGATGATCTCCCCGGCGCTCTGAACGGCTTCCTGGATCACCGCCTTCATCCGCTCCTCGAACTCGCCACGGTACTTGGCCCCGGCCAGTAGCGAGCCCATCTGCAAGCCGATGATGCGCTTGCCCTTGAGCCCCTCCGGCACGTCGCCCTTGACGATGCGCTGGGCCAATCCTTCGACGATGGCCGTCTTCCCTACCCCCGGATCGCCGATGAGCACGGGGTTGTTCTTGGTGCGGCGCAGCAGGATTTGAATGGTGCGCCTGATTTCTTCGTCGCGCCCGATCACCGGGTCGAGCTTGCCTTCCTCGGCCTGCTTGGTCAGGTCGATGCCGTACTGCTCGAGCGCGTTGTACGTCCCTTCAGCGTGTTCTGAGTTCACTTTCCTCCCTCCTCTGGCCTCGAGCATGGCCGCTTTGACTCTGGCAGCCTCGAGCCCTGCGAAGCCGGTCTCAGCCAGCGCCAGCAGCAGGGTATCCACTGCCACGTAGCTATCTTTGAGCTCGGCGGCCAGTGCCTCGGCCCGTCCAAACAGGCCGTTGAGCTTGCCCGAGAGGTATTGCCCCGCCTCGGCCCCACTGATGCGCGGCAGCCTGCCCAGCTCGCTCTGGGCAGCCTTGTACACCGCCTCCGGACTCAGCCCAGCCCTGGCCACGATCCTGGCCGGAAGCCCCGCTGAGTCTCGCAGCAGCACTGCCGCCAGGTGGGGCACGTCGATCTGCGAGTGGCTCATCTCCCTGGCCAGCACCTGGCTCTGAGCCACCGCCTGACGCGCCTGTTCGGTCCACTTCTCCAAATTCATGTCAAAGCCTCCGTCGCAGTAGTTTTATCATGATACTTGAGCGTAATATTGTCAAGTCTAATGAGCGAAATAACTTGATATAAGCTGGAGATAGTATAGACCTTCGGAGGTTGGAGGGGATTATCCTGCCCCGTACAACCTGACCAAAGCCTTCGCCGCCCCACCTAATTGCTCATCAAACGTTAGCAGATGTGGGGTGGTGCCATATCTATATCTGGAAGTCCGAAGCTTCTCAGCGACCGATATTAGGGATCCGGCTGGGTTGTCTTCATGCACCGAGGTACTTGAAGTAAGCCTCGCGGCGGATGGCCCCGTGAATGGTGTCGCCGTCGGCCACGATGACCACCGGGTACTTGCGGAACATCACCGAGAGGTCGTTGGCGGCGATGTCGCTGCCCACCACGGGGGCTTCTTCCCAGGGGACCAAGGAGTCCTCGAGGCCGATCACCCCGATGGGCACCCCGCCCTCGCGGATGACGGCGAGCTGGGTCTCCAGCGAATCGGTGCCCAGCCCATCGAGCACGGGGATGGGCTTGGCGAGGGCCTTAGCCGAGGTGGGCACGAAAAGCCCCGCTGAGAGCAGGGTGGTGGTGGTCACCCGCACCGCCCTTTTGAATACCCACAGCGAAATGGTGAAGACCAGCAAGAAACAGATGCCCTCGAGCAGGCCGAAGAAGTTCAGGCCGTCCCAGCCGAAGGCCCCCCTTCGCCCAAAGGCCAGGTGAACCAGGCCGGAAGCCAGAATTCCAGCAATGAGGGCGGCGAGGTAGGCGATCAAACCAGCAAGGCGTAGCTCTCGAACGGTTCGCATGTCGTCTTCCCTAGAATACCCTGAGCGGCCCTGGCCCACACCTCTACAGGTCCTGACCCGTCCGCACTGCGCCTCGCTCCAGCCACACCAGGTCCTCTTCCTTATCGATGTCCACACCCACCCCGGCGAAAGGCACCACCAGAGCCCGTGCAGACATACCCAGCAGGTGCGAGACCCTGGCCTCGAGTTCCGGGATGCTGAGCCGGCTCAGCAGCAGCTTGAGGAGCACGCCCCAGCCGATCATCTGGGCCAAGGCGAGGGGGTTTTTACGCAGTGCCACCACCTTGCGGGCCAGCCCCAGCGCCGAGCTGAAGAGCTGTTTGTCGAGCAGGATCACATTGCCGCCGGTGAAGCTGCCCTCCCTGAGCCGGGCGTAGGTGCGGCGCATGCCAGGGAAGGAGCGCTCGATCTCCTCCTTGCGCACCGCACAGTAGACCAGCCCGGCCTTGGGAGCCTGCCCCAGGATGTAGCGGATGGCCTCGGCACTCAGGAAAGGCATGTCACCCGAAGCGACCAGAACCTTATCCGAGTGCGCGACCTCGAGCGCGGCCTCGAGGTTCTCCAGCATGCCCCCCCGGTCGAGCAGTTGGAGCCTGGGAGCGGGCTCGAGGGGATGCTCCGGCCCCACCACCAGCGTGGTGAGGCCCGAGGCGGCCAGGGCCTCCAGCACATGCTCGACCAGCGGACGCCCCCGAAAGGGCACGAAACACTTGCTGGGCACACCGAAACGCTTCGCCAGCGGATCGTCGGGACGTCCCCCTGCCAGCACGATGGCTTCCACGGCAGCCACAATATTTTGTCGAAGACCGAACGTCAAACCCCGTACAGGCTTCTGAACTTGCCGTGGAGGTAGCGGATGAGGTACTCGGGGTTCAGGTCCTCGCCGGTCACGTTCTTTAGCAACTCGCGCGGCCAGTAGCGGCTGCCCTGGTGGTGAATCTTGCGGCGGGTCCACTCCAGGAAGGGTGCGAACTCGCCCCGCTCGAACTGGGGCTCGAGCGCCCCGAGTTCTTTCTCGGCCTGCCGGAAGAACTGCGCGGCGTAGAGGTTGCCCAGGCTGTAGGTGGGGAAGTAGCCGATCAGGCCCGCCGACCAGTGCACGTCCTGCATCACCCCGTCGGCCAGGGTGGGCGAGCTGATGCCCAGGTACTCCCGGTACTTCTGGTTCCAGGCCTCGGGGGCGTCGTCCAGCGAGAGTTCGCCGCGCAGCAGGGCCAGCTCGAGTTCGAAGCGGATCATGATGTGCAGGTTGTAGGTCACCTCGTCGGCCTCGACGCGGATCAGGCTGGGCTGAACCTGGTTGATGGCGAAGTGGAAGTCCTCCAGCCGCACGTCGCGCAAAGCCTCGAAGTGCTGCTGGGCCAGGGGCCAGAAGTAGCGCCAGAACCCCAGGCTGCGGCCCACCAGGTTCTCCCAGGTGCGGCTTTGCGACTCGTGGATACCCAGCGAGACCTCGCTGCCCATGGGCGTGCCGTAGTGCTCGGCCAGCAAGCCCTGGCCGTAGAGGCCGTGCCCCATCTCGTGGATGGTGCCGAAGAAGGCCGGGTTGAAGTAGTCCTCGAAGTAGCGGGTAGTCAGGCGCACGTCACCTGGGCCGATGCCCATCATGAAGGGGTGGGCTACCGAATCGAGCCGACCGGCCTCGAGGTCGAAGCCCAGCCTGGCAATGACTTCCTTGGCGAAGGCTTCCTGGGCTGCGCGGGGAAAATAGCGGTGGAGGACGGAGACATCGGGCTTGCGCGGGGCCTGCTCCAAGCAGCGCAGCAGATCGACCGTGGCCTCGCGCAAGCGCTTGAACACGGGCTCGAGCTGGGCCGCGGTAGCCCCCGGCTCGTACTGGTCAAGCAGGGCATCGTAGCGCTCCTTCTCGTAGCCCAGGGCGTCGGCCACCTCGCGGGTAAGCGCGAAGATGCGCTTGAGTACGGGCTTGAATCCCTCCCAGTCGTTTTTGGGCCGGGCCTCTTCCCACACCGCCTGTCCCTCGGCGGTGGCCTGGGCCAACTCGACGGCAAGGCGCTCGGGGATCTTGGTCTGCTGCTCGAAGCTGCGCCGCCACTCGCGCACGTTGACCGCCTCGACCGAGGTGGGATCGGCCACCAGCTCGGAGCCCTCCACCACCGCCAGCATCTCGCCGATGCGGGGGTCGGTGGCCCGCTGGTGCAGCAGCTTGGCCAGAGTGCCCTGCATCATGGCCCGGTGCGGGTGTCCCTTGCGGGGGGTGTAGGTAGCCTGATCCCAATTAGCCAGGGCCCCGAAAGCCCCCAGGTAAGCCGATTCCTTGCTGTGGCCCTCGAGCCACTCGTAGGCTTCGCGCGCAGTCATGCCGCCCATGATATAGAGGGCTGAACTTCAAAGACTATGACCCGATCCGAGTTGATGACCGCGGGATCGGCGAGTTGCAGCCCAGTCGGCGCGGCAGGGTGGGTTATCATCCGGCACGGATGCGCCAAGCTGTGCCCGGCCCCACCCCCCGCGAACTCCTGCCCCGGCTGCGCGAGTTCCAGCAGGACCCCCTCGAGTTTCTGCTCGATCTCGCCCGGCGCTACGGCCCCTTCGTGCGGCTCCCTGTGCCGGGCCTGCACATCTTCAGCATCGCCCAGCCCAACGCCGTCAAGCACGTGCTGCAAGACAACGCCCGGAACTACTCCAAGCGCACGCTACAGTTCACCAACCTGGCCATGGTGACGGGTCAGGGCCTCCTCACCAGCGACGGCGAGTTCTGGCTGCGCCAGCGCCGCATGGCCCAGCCCGCCTTCCACCGTCAGCGCATCGCGGGCTTCGGCGAAGCCATGACCGCTGCCGCCGTGCGGATGCTAGAACGCTGGAAGGCCCGCGAAGGTGAAGCGCTCGACGTCGACCACGAGATGATGGAGATGACCCTGGAGGTCGTGGGGCTCACCCTCTTCTCCAGCGACTTCTCGGCTGCCGCCAAGCGCATGGTCGAGGCCACGCTCACCACCCTCGACTACGTCATCCACAAGGCCCAAAACCCCTTCGGCCCCCCGGCCTGGGTGCCCACGGCGCGCAACCGCCGTTTCCGGCAGGCCCTGGGCGTGCTGGACCAGGCCGTTTACCAGCTCATCGAGGAGCGCCGGGCCCAGGGCCTACCCCGCGACGACCTGCTCTCCCTGCTGCTCGAGGCCCGCGACGACGACGGCCAACCCATGACCCTGCGCCAACTGCGCGACGAGCTCATCACCCTCATCATCGCCGGGCACGAGACCGTCGCCAGCGCCCTCACCTGGACCTGGCACCTCCTGGCCCAACACCCCCAGGCCGAGGCCACGCTGCACGCCGAGCTCGCCCAGGTCCTAGGAGGCCGCACCCCGACCATGGATGACCTCCCCCGCCTCCCCTACACCCGCGCCGTCTTCGAGGAGGCCCTGCGCCTCTACCCCCCCGCCTGGCTCATCACCCGTCGCGCCACCGGGCCCGACACCGTCGGCGGCTACCCCATCCCCAGGGGCTCCCTGCTGATCCTGAGCCCCTACCTCACCCACCGCCAGGCCGAGGTCTGGCCCGAGCCCGAAACCTTCCGTCCCGAGCGCTTCCTCGAGGACGCCCGCCCCCCACGCTACGCCTACATCCCCTTCGGCGGCGGCCCCCGCTTATGCATCGGCAACAGCTTCGCCCTGGTCGAAGGCCAGCTCATCCTCGCGACCGTCGCCCAGCGCTACCGCCTTCGCCCTGCTGACCCGAAGCCCGTCGAGGCCGCCCCCCTGGTCACGATCCGCCCCAAAGGGGGCCTGTGGATGCGGCTCGAGCGGCGCTGAAGTCGATGGTCGATAGCTGAACGCCTTTTGAAATCGATCATCCACTGGGGTTGTGCCCACCCCGCAGGCCAACTACAGCCCCACTTCCCAGTGGAAGGGCGCTCACGCCGTACTGCCCTGCTCCGGCCGGGGTGTGCGGCTCACGCGGGAGGGGGTGGGCGGGGTGTCAGGGGAGCGACGAACAGGGCAAACACGAGGTTCGCCCCTACAGGATTCCTCGCCCGTTCAGGGTCAAGGCTTTGCTGCTTCCCTTCCTCAGACTCAGCTCCGGGTCTTCTTTCCCTCGGTCACGTCCGGTCCCCCGTCAGAGGGGCTTGTCCTCGGGTTTGACTTCGGTGATGGGTTCCTCCCTGATCTCGGTGGTGGCCCCCTCCTCGCGCTCGATCTTCAGCCGTACACGGGTGACGATCCCGGCAATCACGCCCAGCGCCGCCAGCACGGGCAGAGCCACCGTTACCACGCCACCCACCAGCACCCCCACCGTCAGAGGCACTGAAAAGATTTCCTCCCCATTCTCCTTGCACACGGTTACCCGGCGAGCGTTGCCTTCCTGCACGAGTTCGCGTACCTTGTCGACGAGCTGGCCGCCTGAAATCTCGATCTCCTCGACCCAGGTCTTGCCTTTGGGTTCCTGCGAATTCCCTGCCATGAATTCACCTCCTCCCCTTCAGTGTACCCACCGGATGAAGGCCAAAAAAACCGAACACGTGTTTGTTGTCTCGAAGACGCCGATCACCAACCCCTATGCCACGAGGCTCCCAACACCCGTAACCCCTCGCTCCCCCCTTTCCCAGCCCTCAACGACTCACCCCCGAGGCAATAAACTCAGGAGCGATGAAAACCATTCGTAGTCGCAAGGCACCCACGGCTTATGTGGTGGGGGTGGGTTATCTGCTCTCCACCCTTTTCCTGTTCTGGAGTCTCATCGCAGGGTACTGGCAAGGGGTTGATCCCTTCTGGGCGGCTTTCGTCATCGTATTGGCGATGGTGTTTTACCTGCTGCGGATGGGCCTCGAGCTGCTCTTCTTCGACCGGGTAGAGGTCACCCCCGAGCGGCTCACCCAGCGCAGGCTGCTGGGGGCTCAGCATACCGACCTCGCCCAGCCCAACCTGGCCGACCTGAGCCGCGACCTGGGCGGCAACCGCTACTTGGTGCTGGCCCGGCTCGGCGACAAGCTTCCGCTGGCCGCCGTCAACCTGCGCTATCTGAGCAACGCGCGGGAAGTGGCCCAGGCCATCCTCGAGGCCGTGCAGCACAAGAACCCCCAGCTCGAGATCAGCCCCAGGCTGCTGCAACGCTTCGGGCAGCCCCCCTACGGGACTTTCAACTGACCGCGAAGGCGTCCGGCGGCAGGGCGAAGCCCAGCGCCTCGAGGATCACCGAGAGGTGAAAGCGCTGGAGCTCCTGGGGGCCGATGTACTGGCCGATGAGGCGGTAGGCCTCCTTGGGCACACTCTGCAAGGCCAGTAACGTGTGGTAGGGCTGGAGTATCTCCAGCGGCAACGGCCCGCCGGCGTAGAGGAGCAAGTCGCTGTGGCGGGCCAGGGCCTCGGCCCGCTCGAGGCCCACTACCACGTCGCCCCGCTGGGGCGAGGGGACGCGGGCCATGAAGGCGTCGCCCTCGGGAAAGCTGGGGGCCACCAGTGAGACCCGCGCCACGCTGCGCAACCCGGCGGTGAGTTCGGGGCGCAGCGGCCCCAGCCACAGCAGCCGGTCGCCAAAGGCGTAGCGGTGGAGCAAGTTGGCCAGCGCCATGCCCTCGAGGTAGTAGCCCCGCAGCCGCGCTCCCTCGGGAACCACCAAATCCACCCGCGCAGCCTCGCGGGCCTCGGGCTCGAGCGCCCCCACCAGCTTCAGGGCATCGATACGAACCTGGGGGTCTTCCAGCACCGCCCCGGCAAAGCCCAGCGGGACCAGCCCAGCCAGGGCCGCCACCAGGCCGCTCCCCACCTCCGCCGCGTAGACGTGCAGGGGCAGCTTGTGGCCCACCGTAGCCGTGAGCAGGGGCGAAAGAAGCTGGCTCGAGCGCTGATGCAGGATGACCAGGGGCTTCACGAAAGGCCAGTGTATTCCCTCGCCCCTCTCCTGCCTAGAGATCGGGAAAGTCGGGAGCCAGCCCTTACGGACAGCGTCTTGCGTTGGGCGTCTGGCCACCGATCGTTGGCTAGAGAATCCGCACCTGAGCCACAAAACCCGCTCGGAAGAGGGTAAAGACATCGGCGCCGACGAACTGGGTCACCTCGAGGTAGGGCCGGTAGCCCCGGTCGGGGAACTGCACCCCGGCGCTGACGAAGCCGTACCAGGTCTGCCCCAGTGAGAAAGTGATCTCCCCGGTGCCCTGGCGCACGGTGATCCCCGCCCCCACTCCCCCGCTCACGTAAGGGCGAACGATAAGCTCCATGGGCAGGGTATAGAGCGCCTCGGCGGTGAGGATCAGCCCGTTGGGGCCGCCCACGACCAGGTTGGTGCGCACGTCGAGGGGAAAACCGTCGAGATAGGCGCCCAGGCTACCCACGAAATTGCCATAGGGGCCATTGCGCACCCCTACGCCGAAATCGAGCCCACCGGCGAAGGAAATGCCGCAGAACGCCGTCAGTGCAATCAGCCATTTACGCATGGTTCAACTCCCGTACGAGCCCCCGCGTGCCGAGCCAGGAAAACTATCGACTCAGTCTATACGCTCGAGCCCCGCGAACTGAACCGCCAATTTCTTTAATCCAACGCTCGGAAAATGCACCGTGACCTCGGCCCCCAGCGCCGCGACCACCGTCCCCTGCCCGAAGCGGGGGTGCCGGACCTTCTCCCCCCCCTTGAACGCGCCTAGAGGCTTCTTTTCCTCCACCTTGGCCGGGCGGATCACCACCGCCGCACCCGCACTGCCAAAGGCCGAGACCTCCTCGAGCAGTTCCGGGGGCACGTCGGCTAAGAAGCGGCTCTCGCGGGTGTACTCGCGCTTGCCGTAGACCTCGCGTTCCTCGGCGTAGCTCAGGTAAAGGGTTTCCTGGGCGCGGGTGATGCCCACGTAGAACAAGCGGCGCTCCTCCTCGAGGTCCTCCAGCCGGGAGAGGCTGTTGCGGTGGGGGAGCAGGTTCTCCTCGACCCCCACCAAAAACACCACGGGGAACTCCAGGCCCTTGGCGTTGTGCAGCGTCATGAGCGTGACCTCATCCCCCCCGGCCTCGGGGTCTTCGAGTTTGCCGTCCTGTACGCGCTTGGCCGGTTCCTCCGCCGAGGCAGTGAGGGCGATGGTGTCGAGGAAGTCGGCCAGGGTGCCCCCCACCTCCTCCTCCCAGTCGCCTGCCGCCCGCAGCAACTCCTCCACGTTGGCGATGCGCTCTTCGCCGTCGGGTTCGGCGCGCAGGGTCTCGAGGTAGCCGGTCTCCTCGAGCACCCGCTTGAGGAACTCGCGGGGGCCAGTGTCGTAGGCGGCCTCGATCAGATCGTCCACCAGCCTGACGAAAGCCTCGACCTGCTGGGGCCGGCTGATGACCTGCTGGGCATGGCGGAAGGCCTCGAGGGCTGAAATCCCCTGCTTCTGGGCGTACTCCAGCAGCTTACCCACCGTGCTGGCCCCGATGCCGCGCGGAGGGGTGTTGACGATGCGGCGCAGCGAGAGGGTATCCAGCGGGTTGACGGCCACGCGAGCATAGGCCAGCAGGTCCTTCACTTCGCGGCGCTCGTAGAAGCCCACCGCCCCCACCAGCCTGGCCGGGATGCCCGCGCGGCGCAGGTGCTCCTCCAACAGCCGCGACTGCGCGTTGGTACGGTAGAGCACCGCGATCTGGCCGAAGCTGCCACGCCTGGCGATCTCGCGGGCTACGAAGGCCGCTTCCTCGCGGGCGTTGGGGGCCCGGAAGAGCCTGACCTTCTCCCCGCCGCCCTTGACCGGGCGCAGGGTCTTCTCCAGCCGCGCGGTGTTCTTCTCGATGACTGCGTTGGCGACCTCGAGGATGGCCGCGGTGGAGCGGTAGTTGGCCTCGAGGCGAAAGACCTTCGCACCAGGGTAGTCTTTGGTGAAGCTCAAAATGTTGTTGATATCGGCATTTCGAAAGCCATAAATCGACTGGTCGGGGTCGCCCACCACCACCAGGTTGGGCTTCTCTCCCGCCAGCAGCCGGGTCAGCTTGTACTGCACGGGGTTGGTGTCCTGGTACTCGTCCACGTGGATGAAGCGCGCACGCTGGCGCACCTTGGCCAGGATTTCGGGGTGTTCTTCGAAGAGCTCGATGGCCAGGAGCAGTAGGTCGTTGAAGTCCACGGCCCCCTGGCCGCGCAGGGCCTTCTGGTAGAGGTGGAAGACCTCGGCGGCCTGCTCCTTGGGCACGCCCGCCACGAAGTCGGGGGCCTCACGCAAAAACTCACCCACCCCGCCCAGGCGGTTCTTGATGCGGTCGAGCACCGCCCGGAACTGCCCTGGCCTCGCCTCGAGGTTCAAATCCTTGAGGATTTCCTTGAGCAAGGTGCCCTGGTCGTCGTCGTCGTAGACCACGAAGCCCGGCTTGAGCCCCACCCACTCGCCGTACACCCGCAGGATGCGCAGGGCTGCTGAGTGAAAAGTCGAGACCCACAGGTCTCCGGCCAGGCCGCCCACCATTTTCTCCAGGCGCTCCTTCATCTCCCCGGCGGCCTTGTTGGTAAAAGTTACCGCCAGGATTTCACCCGGATAGACCCGGCGCTCGCGCAATAAGTAGGCGATGCGGTGCACCACCGTGCGGGTCTTGCCCGAGCCCGCCCCGGCCACTACCAGCGCTGGGCCCTCAAAGTGCAGCACCGCCTGTTGCTGGGCTTCGTTGAGCGAGGAAAGCAAATCCATAACAGCCCCCGAAGTCTACCACCTGCCCCTCGGCCAAAGGTAAGGCGGTGTGCGTGCTACGGGACAGCCCGTGGAAGCCAGAAGGTAGACTGCTCTTATGCACAAGACCTTAGCCTTGCTAGCTCTGCTTGGCCTGCTCAGCGGCTGCAACGTCTTCACCTTCCGCATCAGCGTGAACCCCAAGGTGCTCGAGGTCGTTCGTGGCGACTCCAACGGCTCTGCGGCCATCGTGGCGCTCGAGCGGGCCAAGGACTTCACGGCCCCCGTGATCTGCTCGGTGCGCACCCAGGCGGGCGGCTCCCTGCCCAGCGGCCTGAGCGCCACCCTCACGCCCCCCACCTTCGAGGGAGAAACCCCCAACGCGGTACTCAACGTCAAAGCCGAGGAGAGCCTGGACCCGGCGATCACCACCCTCGAGGCCCAGGTCTACTGCGAGTCCGGCACGCTCTACAACTACGACAACCTCACCCTCGACATCAAACCCAAAGCAGGTTGAACCCCCCCACCTCGAGCCAAGGGGCCTGGAGGCGGCCATCGGCTGCTCATGCTCGACCGTCAGTAGCCCTCACGCAGCCTTAGAATGTCCCAGGTATGGCAGCTATCAAGTTCGGCACCGATGGATGGCGTGGGGTTATTGGCGCAGATTACACCTTCGACAACGTGGCGAAGGTAGCCCAGGCTTATGCGGATTATCTGAACTCTCAAGGCGCGAAGCGGGTGGTGGTGGGCCACGACACCCGCTTCCTGGCCGCCAGGTTCGCCGAGCGGGCCGCGCAGGTGCTGGCCGCCAACGGGCTCGAGGTGCTGCTCTCCAAGAGCTACGTGCCCTCTCCGGTGCTCTCCTTCGCGGTCAAGCACCTGCAAGCTGACGGCGGGGTGATGATCACCGCCAGCCACAACCCCCCGGAGTACCTGGGCTTCAAGATCAAGGGCAGCTACGGTGGAGCAGCGGTGCCCGCCCTCATCGCCGAGGTGGAGAAGAAGCTGGGCACCGAAGCAAAGCCCTTCGACCCCTCCCGACACAAGATCGAGCGCTTCGACGTGCGCAAGCCCTACTACGACCACTTGATGAGCCTGCTGGACATCGAGGCCCTACGCGGCTACGAGGGTGTGCTCTACCACGACAGCATGGGCGGGGCCGGGGGCGGTTGGATCTCGGGCTTCGCCAAGCACGCCGGGCTCAAGCTCGAGGTGCGCGGCATCCACGAGGTCCCCGACCCCATGTTCTACGGGGTCAACCCCGAGCCCATCCCCGCCAACCAGTTCACCGTCATGACCGTGCTCAAGGCCGAGGAGGGCACCACCTTCGCCGCCGTCACCGATGGCGACGCCGACCGCATCGGGGCCGTGCTGGCAGGGGGGGCCAACTTCAACAGCCACCAGATCTTCGCGGTGCTGCTCAAACACCTCGTCCAGCGCCGGGGCCTGAGCGGGCGGGTGGTCAAGACCTTCTCGGTTTCCCGCGTGGTTGAACTGCTGGCGAAAAAGCTAGGGGTCGAACTCCTCACCACCCCCATCGGCTTCAAGTACATCACCGACGAAATGCTCAAAGGCGGCGTGCTGATCGGCGGCGAGGAATCCGGCGGCATCGGGGTGGACATCCACCTGCCCGAACGCGACGGGATTTTCAACGCGCTGCTCTTGCTCGAGGCCGTGGTCAAGAGCGGTAAGGGCCTGGGCGAGCAGTTCGCCGAGATCGAGGCCGAGGTGGGCTTCAAGCACAGCTACGACCGCCTGGATTTGCACTTGCCCAGCATGGACCACATCCGCGCCGTGGTGGAGAAGGTCTCCAGCCCCCAGCCCATCGCAGGGCAGAAGGTGGTGGGTACAGACACCCTCGATGGGGTGAAGTGGCTCTTCGAGGACGGGAGCTGGCTGCTTTTCAGGGCCTCGGGCACCGAACCGGTGCTCAGGGTCTACTGCGAGGCCCAGAGCGAGCAGGCCGTAAAAAGCATTCTGGCCGAAGCCAAAAGGCTGGTCGAGGCTTGATGCCGGAAGCCGCTTTTTCGGCATCTACGGCTTCGGTCGCAGCTATAGCGTCCTCGAGCGCCGCGAGCGCCCCAGGAGCTCCAGGTCGCCGAGGCCAGCGACGAGAGCTACAAGGACGTGACCCGCCGCCCCCTGAGCCCCGACGAGATCGCCACGCTGACTAAGACCGCCATCGACCTGCACGCCCGCAGCATCGCCCACGTACAGGAGCGGCGCTGGCTCATCCCACTGCTATGGAGCCTGCTGGGCACCATCGTGGGGATCGTGCTGCAATCGGCGCTGCGCTGAGCCCACATCCAGAACCGGCGCCTCCTGCGTATCTAGGGGTATACGTGCGCTGTATCCCCAATTGCGGTGCTCTGGTGCGACCCCGGTATGCTGGGGCTGATGCATCCCGCGCTGGCGGTGGCTTTGGGGCTCTACCTGCTTAACCTTGCCGTAGGACTGGCGGCTCAATTGCGACTGGGGCGCTTTGGGGTGTGGCACCACGTGCTCTACTTCGCGGTGTCTGTCTCGGCGCTGGCGGCGCTGGTCCTGGCGCGGGAGGGGTGGCTGCTGCTCAGCCTGGCCTGCCTGGCTTATTTCCCCAGGGCGCGGCCTGGTAGCTGGCTGCATCCAGCGCTGGGGATCGCCGGTCTTATGGGATACCTGCTCGCAGTGGGGGTGTGAATGGAGTTTCTCGAGGTCATCCGTAAGCGCAGGACCACCAACGGGCCCTTTCTCGAACAGCCGGTGTCCAGGGAACACCAGCACCTCCTCATGGAAGCGGCCTCGCGTGCGCCCAGCCACTTCAACTCCCAGCCCTGGCGCTTCGTGCTCATCGAGAACAGGGCCATCATCGCCCACATCGCCGAGCTGGGGGGCAGTTCGATGGAGCGCCTCATCGCCGAGGGCAGGTTCTTCGAGCGCTACCGCCCCTACTTCCGCTTCAGCGAGAAGGAGATGGAAGAGCGCCGCGACGGCATCCTGATCGACCAGTTGCCGGGGCCGCTGCGGCCTTTCACCCGCCAGATCATGAGCCCTGGCGCGCTGGGGCTTCTGAGAAGGCTGGGCGTGCCGCGCATGCTGGGAGAGGACAACCGTAAGCTCATCGCGGGCTCTCCCCTGCTGCTGGCGGCGCTGCTGGACAAGCAGGAATACCGCCCTGGCGAACTCTGTGGCTTTTACAGCCTCCTGGGGCTGGGCATGGCCATCGAGAACATCTGGCTCACCACCGTCGAGCTGGGCATGGGCATCCAGTTCGTGAGCACGCCGATGGAGATCCCCGAAGCCTGGGAGGAGGTCAAGCGGCTGCTGGAAGTGCCCGCGGAACTCGAGCTCATGGCGGTGTACCGGCTGGGCTACGTGCCCCCCGAAAGGCCCCGCCCCCGCATCGACTGGAAGTCGGACCACCGCAAACGCCTCTCGCAGTTCGTCTTCCGCGACACCTGCCGCACGCCCGAATCCGATCAGTAGGCTGACTATGAGCCTCTTTCATCCCCGCATCCTGGGTCTTGGCACCGCCAACCCGCCCTACCAGGTGCGCCAGTCCGAAGCGCAGCAGATGGCGAGGGCGATGTTCCAAGAGCTCGAGGGCATCGAGCGGCTGATCAAGGTTTTCGAGAACACCGGCATCGAGACGCGGTATGTCTCGGCTGCCGTGGAGTGGTTCACCCGTGAGCACAGCTTCGCCGAGAAAAACCGCCTGTGGCAGAAGGTGGCCCTCGAGCTGGCCGAGGAAGCCAGCCGCAAGGCCCTGGAGCGGGCTGGGGTTAGCCCGCAGCGAATAGGAGCGGTGGTGCTGGTAACTACCACCGGCATCGCCACGCCCAGCCTCGAGGCCCATCTGGTGCAGCGCCTGGGCATCCCACTGTCGGCCATCCGGCTGCCCATCTGGGGTCTGGGCTGCGCGGGCGGGGCGGCGGGGCTGGCCAGGGCTGCCGAGTTGGCCCGGCTCTACCCGAAAGATTGCGTGTTGATGGTGGCGGTGGAGCTGTGCAGCCTGACGTTCATCCGGGGCGACCTCTCCCGGGCCAACCTGGTCGCCACCAGCCTCTTCGCCGACGGAGCCGCAGCGGTGGTGCTGGGCAGCGGTGAGGGCCCCGAAGTGGTGGGGGGATTCTCGAGGCTGTTGCCCGAGTCCTACGAGGTGATGGGTTGGGAGGTGATCGAGCCGGGTTTGCAGGTGCGCTTCGCCCAGAGCATCCCCCAACTGCTCGCGGACAGGCTGGGCGCTTTGATTAAGGATGGATTAGCGAGCTACGGCCTGAAGGCCCAGGACGTGGGGGTCTGGGTACTTCACCCCGGAGGTAGCAAGGTTCTGAGCGCTTACCGTCAGGCCCTGCCCATCGACGAGCACAGCTACGAAGCCTCCCGGCACACGCTGATGGGCTACGGCAATATGTCGAGCCCGACGGTGCTCTTCGTGCTCGAGCGGCTGCTGGAGAGGGTCGAGGGCAAGGTAGCGGGGGTGCTGTTGGCTCTGGGTCCAGGTTTCGCCGTCGAGGGTGTAGTATTGCGTTGGTGATGCTCACGCTGGTGCTTTTTGCCGTGGGAGTCGTACTAATCCAGCGGCTCCTCGAGTTGGGACTGGCCTACCGCAACCTGCACTGGGCCCTCGAGCGGGGCGGGGGTGAGTACGGGCGGGAGCACTACCCGTACTTCTTCCTGCTGCACGGCGCGTGGCTGCTGGGGGTGCTGTTCGAAGGTGGAACGCGCCAGAGCCTGAGCCCACTGTGGCCCTTGTGGCTCTTGCTGTTCCTGGCGCTGACCATGATCGGCCTGGGCGTGGCGGGGCTGCTGGGCAAACGCTTCGAGGGCTTTCCCCTGTTCAACCAGGCTCCCGAATGGCCCTTCACCCTGGGCGCGGTGCTGCTGGCGCTGCTGCTGGCCTTCGGACTGGCCTATACCCGGTTGGGCCTGGTGGTGCGCTCGGTGGGGGAGAACCCCGCTGCTGCCGACGCCCTGGGGGTCGATGTGGTGCGGGTGCGCTACCTGGCGGTGGCCTTTGGGGGCGCGATGGCCGGCCTGGCCGGGGCCTTCCTCTCGCTGTCCTACCGTCCCTCCTGGACCGATGGCATGACCGTGGGCCTGGGCTGGATCGCGGTGGCGCTGGTGATCTTCGTGGGCTGGAGCCCCTTGCGGGCCATCGGTGGGGCCATCTTCTTCGGCCTGCTGTACTACCTCCAGTTCCGCCTGCAAGGCCAGAGCGGCATACCCACCGAGTTCTTCGCGGCCATGCCCTACCTGCTGGTCATCGTCGTGCTGGCCCTGGCGGGGTTGCGCCGGGTGCAGGGCGCCGCGCCGGAGGCTCTGGGGCGGCCTTATCAGCGGGGGGAGAGGTAGGTTGAATGTCGATGGTCGATCATAGCCCGGTCCCCCTTTCCCCGTCTGGTGAGGGGCGGTGGAAAGAGTGTATATTCGCGTCAGCGAACGGCTCGCAGGGTTTGCGTTGCCGGAAGCGAGGAGAGGGAGGAGCGGTATGAGAATGCGTTGGCTGCTTGCGCTGGTCGCTTTGCTTTTGAGCCTGGGGACCACCACCGCCCAGGACAAGAAGCTCAAAGCCTGTTTCGTCTACGTAGGGCCCATCGGGGACGTGGGTTGGACCTTCGCCCACAACGAGGCCCGCCTGGCAGCGGAGAAAGCCATTCCTGGCCTCGAGACCAGGTACGTCGAGTCGGTGCCCGAAGGCCAGGCCATGCCGGTCATCGACCGCCTGGTGGCCGATGGCTGCAACGTGATCTTCACCACCAGCTTCGGCTTCATGGATCAGACCCTCGAGGCCGCCAAGAAGTACCCCGACGTGATCTTCGCTCACGCCTCCGGCTTCAAGCGGGCCCCTAACATGGCCACCTACATGGCCGACTTCTACCAGGTCTACTACCTCAACGGCCTGATGGCCGGCGCCCTCACCAAGAGCGGCAAGGTGGGCTACGTGGGCGCCTTCCCCATCCCCGAGCTCAAGCGCCACATCTCGGCCTTCGCGCTGGGCGTGCGGGCGGTGAACCCCAGGGCCACCATCAATGTCAAGTGGATCAACGCCTGGTTCGACCCGGCCAAGGCCCGCGAGGCCGCCGAGGCCCTCATCGCCGAGGGCAACGACATCCTGGCCTTCACCGAGGACACCGCCACCGTGGTGCAGACCGCGGCCAGGAAGAAGATCCCCAGCTTCTCCCACTACAACTCCATGTACAAGTACGCCCCCGACTACGTGGTCTCGGGCCAGATCGTGCACTGGGACAAGATCTACATCGACTTCCTGAAGAAGGTGCAAAACGGCACCTACACCAACAAGAACCTGCAAGACGTGGACTACTGGTGGCTCTTGCGCGAGGGCGCGGTCGAGCTGGGCGCCCAGACCGGCATGCCCATCAACCCCAAGTTCATCCCCGCGCTCAAGGCGGCCAAGATGACCGTGAACGGCAAGCAGGTCTCGGTCTACGACCGGGTGATGGAGCTCCTGAAGAACATGTCGAGCGCCAAACCCACCTTCGACCCCTTCACCGGTCCCATCAAGGACCGCTACGGTGTGCTGCGGGTCCCGGCGGGCAAGACCATGACCGTCGCCGAACTCAACAGCATGCAGTGGATGGCTCCGGGCGTGGTGGGCCAGGTCGCCGACGAACCCAAGCAGTAGCGCCAGGCATAGGCTACACGGCTACAGAAAAGCGTGCAGGGCGCCCCTCGTGGGCGCCCTGATTTTGGTTTTCGGTCGCAGAGGGTCGGTCGGGGCGGGACGGGCGACGCTCGGGATCAGCCCTTGAAGGCTCGAGCCAGGCCGAAGAGGAGCACCCCGGCCGTGACGAACGGCCACAGGCTTATGGGCAGCGAGACGAACCCCCGGATCTCGAGCGTGCTCTGACAAGGCGATGAATACAAGCGATTCCACGCCCCCGAACCTACTGTGCCATAGGGCACTGGACGCTGGCGACCCGTGTGTAATAAACTTTGACTCGGTTCAAGTTTTTAGGAGGACTATCCACCATGCAGATCCGAAAAGTTGGTGTGGTTGGGGCCGGGACGATGGGCGCAGGCATCGCAGCGCTGGCTGCCTCGGCGGGTGTGCCCGTGGTGCTGCTCGACATCCCCGGCAAGGAAGACCGCCTCGAGTTCGCCAAGAAGGGTCTCGAGCGGCAGCTCAAGGCCCGCCCGGCCGCCTTCATGGACAAGGCCCGGGCCGACCTGATCCAGCTCGGCAACACCGAGGACGACCTCAAGCTGCTGGCCGACTGCGACTGGATCGTGGAGGCCATCATCGAGAAGGTCGAGCCCAAGCGCGAGCTCTACGCCCGCCTCGAGGCCGCTGCACCCAAAGCCATCATCACCACCAACACCTCGAGCATCCCCATGAGCATCCTGCTCGAGGGCCGCGGCGAGGGCTTCCGCAGGCGCTTTTTGGGCACCCACTTCTTCAACCCCCCGCGCTACTTGCACCTCCTCGAGCTCATCCCCACCCCCGACACCGACCCCCAGGTGCTCAAGGCCGTCACCCGCTTCGGCGAGCGCATCCTGGGCAAGGGCATCGTCGTCGCCAAGGACGCGCCCGGCTTCGTCGCCAACCGCCTGGGCGTGATGGGCATGATCCAGGCCATCCGCATCATGCAGGAGTTCGGCCTGAGCATCGACGAGGTGGACTCCCTCACCGGACCCCTGCTGGGCCGCCCCAACTCGGCCACCTTCCGCACCGCCGACCTCACCGGCCTCGACGTGCTCAAGCTGGTCTCCACCGAGCTTGCCCACAACACCGGCGAGGACTTCGCCCTGCCCGAGTGGGTGAACGGGCTCATCGAGAAGGGGGCGCTGGGCGAGAAGAGCGGGGCCGGGTTCTACAAGAAGGTGGGCAAGGACATCCTCACCCTCGACTACACCACCGGCGAGTACGTTGCGCAGCAGAAGCTGCGCACCCCCGAACTCGGCGCCCTCAAGGACGCGCCGCTGCACGACAAGCTGCGCGGGCTGCTCAAGCTGCCGGGCAAGCACGGCCAGTTCATGCGCAAGCTCTTCGCCGTGACCGCGCACTACACCCTAGAGACCGCCGAGAAGATCGCCTACGACATCGTGGCGGTGGACCACGCGCTCGAGTGGGGCTTTGGCTGGAGCGAGGGCCCGTTCAAGAACATGGACGCGGTGGGCCTCGAGACCGTGCGCGAGCTCTTCCGCGAGCACGGCCTCTCCGAGCCCGAACTGCTCAAGAAGGCCCAGGGCAGCTTCTACAAGAACGGCTCCTACCTGGGCTTCGACGGTCACTACTATCCCGTGCCCAAGCAGGAGGGCGTCATCAAGCTCGCCGAGGTGAAGGCGGCGGGGAAGGTGCTGCTGGAGGGCAAGGAAACCACCCTGCTCGACCTGGGCGACGGGGTGGCCCTCTTCGAGAACCGCGCCAAGATGGGCACGCTGGGTGAGGGGGTCATCCGCGACCTGCACAAGGCGCTGGACTGGGTGGAGGCCCACGGTTACAACGGCCTGGTGCTCTCCCACGAAGACCCCCGCACCTACTCCGCCGGGGCCAACCTTGCCCTGGTGCTGATGGCGGCGCAGGAGGGTGACTGGGACAGCATGGCCCTCGCCACGCACCAGTTCCAGCAGACCGCCATGCGCTTGCGCCGCTCGCCCTTCCCCGTCGTGTCGGCCCCCTTCGGCCTGACGCTGGGCGGGGGGGCCGAGTTCAGCCTGCACTCCGACCTCATCCAGGCCCACGCCGAGCTGTACATGGGCTTGGTCGAGGTGGGCGTGGGCCTGATCCCGGCGGGCGGGGGCACCAAGGAGATGCTCTTCCGCTTCACCAGCGAACTCGCCGCCTATGGCCCCGAGGCCGACCTTTTCCAGGGCGTGAAGCGGGCTTTCCAGCTGATCGCCCTGGCCCAGACCTCCACCAGCGCCCTCGAGGCCCGCAACATGGGCTTCCTGCGGGGCCAGGACCGCATCAGCATGAACCGCGACCGCCTCATCGCCGATGCCAAGCAGCGCGTGCTCGACCTCGCCCCCGACTACGTACCCCAGGTGCCCATGAAGATCCGGGCCCTGGGCGCTGAAGGGATTGGCAACCTGCGCTACGCGCTGTGGCAGTTCCAGGAGGCCGGCCAAGCCTCCGAGCACGATGCCCGCATCGGCGCCGAGCTGGCCTACGTGCTGTGCGGCGGCGACGGCCCGGCCCGCGAGGTGAGCGAGCAGGACATCCTGGACCTCGAGCGCGAGGCTTTCCTCAAGCTGCTGGGCACCCGCAAGACCCAAGAGCGCATCGCCCACACGCTCAAGACCGGGAAGCCGCTGCGGAACTGATGGGGTTATGCGGCACTTCGTGGCATTGGGCGACAGCTTCACCGCGGGGATCGGCGATCCGGTGGACGGGGTTCGGTTGCAGTCGGCCCACGACTGGCTGGCGCAGTGGATGCAGGCGGCCAACCCCGGCCTGCGCTACGTCGGCCTCGCCAGCCGGGGGCTGCGCGCCGCCGAAGTCCGCGCGCAGCAACTCCAGCGCGGGCTCAGCCTGGGGCCCGACTTCGTGAGCGTGATTGCCGGGGCCAACGACTGCCTGAAGGGGCCCTTCAGCGCCGAGAGCGTGCGGGCTGAGCTCAGCCTGATGCTGGGGGCTTTCCAGAGCATCGGGGCGCGGATTTTCACTTCGACCCTGCCCAACTTCACCCTGCGGCTCGAACTGCCCGACCCCCTCCGCGAGCGCGTGAAGCGCAACCTCCAGACCGCCAACGACCTCATCCGCGACCTGGCCCGGCGGTACGATGCGGTGTTCTTCGACTTCTGGGAGCATCCGCTGGAGTACGACAGGGCGCTGTGGAGTGAGGACGGGGTGCACCCCAACGCCAGGGGGTATCTCGAGATTGCCCGGCAGGTGGCGCCGGTGCTCGAGCGGCACGGAATCAAGGTCGGAGCCCCAACGTGAATGAGCCTATCATCCTAGGCGGCACGAAGCGGAGTCGAGGGATCTCGGTGTGCAAGAGGCTGTTTTGCTTTACCCAATGAGTGAGGGAGGGGTTCGTGGCTGTCAGGGATAAATCCCCCCAGGCCCCCTTATTGAGGGGGGAAAGGAAGAGCGAAAGCTGGCGCACTCGCATTTGGCGCTGGGGCTTCAACCTGTTCCCGGCCTACCGGGGCACCGGCGGGCGGGTGACCTACATCGCCGCCGACTGGAAGGAGGTTCACGTGGCGCTGCCGCTCAACTGGCGCACGCGCAACTACGTGGGCACCATCTTCGGTGGGAGCATGTACGGCGCCATCGACCCCATCTACATGCTCATGCTCATCCAGGTCCTGGGGCCCGATTACATCGTGTGGGACAAGGCGGCCACCATCCGCTTCCGCAAGCCGGGGAAGGCCACGCTCTACGCCCGCTTCGTGCTCACCGACGAGGAGCTGGGGACCATCCGCGCCCTCACCGCGCAGAACCCCTCCGTAGACCGGGTCTACCCGGTGGAGCTGGTGGATAAGGACGGCGTGGTCCACGCTTCCTTCGAAAAAACCCTCTACATCCGCAGGAAGGGTGTTGCGTCATAGTCGGAAAAGATTAAACCGAGTACAAAGGAGCCAAGATGAAAGAAGCCGTGATCGTCAGTGCAGTCCGCAGCGCCGTAGGGCGCGGCAAGAGCGATGGGGCGCTCGCCAGCGTTCACCCCATCGACCTCTCGGCCACCGTGATGAAGGCGGCCATCGAAAAAGCCGGGGTGAACCCCGGGATCGTCGAGGACGTGCAGTGGGGCTGTGCCATGCCCGAGGCCAGCCAGGGCCTCAACATCGCCCGCCTGGCCCTCCTGCGGGCGGGGTTTCCGGTCGAGGTTACCGGAGCCACCATCAACCGCTTCTGCTCCTCGGGCCTGCAGAGCATCGCTTACGGGGCGCAGGCCATCCTCTCGGGCATGAACGAGGTGGTGCTGGCCGGGGGGGTGGAGATGATGAGCCAGGTGCCCATGTCGGGCTACCACACCCAGCTCCACCCCGAGCTGACCGAGGCCTACATCGGCATGGGCTTCACCGCCGAGCGGGTGGCCCAGCGCTGGGGTGTGAGTCGGGAGGACCAGGACGCCTGGGCTTATGACTCGCACCAGAAAGCGCTCAGGGCGCAGGCCGAGGGCAGGTTTGATGAAGAAATTGTGCCGGTGGCGGTGAAGCGGGTGAGCTGGAAAGGAGCCAAGAAACAAGTAGAAGAGACCTACTTCGCCAAGGACGAGATCCCGCGCGCGGACACCAGCCTCGAGCGCCTGGCCAAGCTCAAGCCCGCCTTCAAGGAGGGCGGCACCGTGACCGCGGGCAACGCCTCGCCTTACTCCGATGGGGCCGCGGCGGTGCTGTTGATGAGCCGCGAGAAGGCCGATGAGCTGGGCCTAAAGCCCCTGGCCCGCTTCGTGAGCTTCGCCACCGGGGGCGTGGAGCCCGACATCATGGGCGTGGGGCCCATCAAGGCCGTGCCCAAGGCGCTGGCCAAGGCCGGCATCGGGCTCGAGGACATCAAGCTCATCGAGTTCAACGAGGCTTTTGCCGCGCAGGTGCTGGCGGTGATGCGCGAGTTGTGCTTCAACCCCCAGATCGTCAACGTCAACGGCGGGGCCATCGCGCTGGGCCACCCGCTGGGGGCTACGGGGGCCAAGCTCACCACTCAGCTCATCCACGAACTCGGACGGCGTGGGGGTGGGCTGGGCCTGGTGACGATGTGCATCGGCGGGGGGATGGGAGCTGCGGGGGTGTTCGAGGTTTACTCGAGCCTGTAATCTTCGCTCTTCCTTTGACCCTGGGCCCCGCCGCTTTGGGCTGAGGGGAAGACCAGTGGGCATGTCCGGCTGTCCGTCGCTTGGCCGATTGACAGCCAGAGCCCCATTGAACAGGCTAGAACCATGGCTCGCTACTTGTCTCTTCTCATCCTTGCCCTGGCTGGCTGCGCCCCGGTGCCGCTGGGAAGCGTCTCGACCAGGCCCTTCGACCTGACCTCGAGCCGGCTGCTCACTGTTACCGCCGGCCAGCGTTGGTATGTCGCAGCAGACTACGACCAGCAGCGCTGGCGTGGCAGGGCTACCCGGCTTGTGGGGGGACAGCTCACCAATGTTTCGATCGAGAGCCTGGGCTATACCTCAATCCCCATCTTCGAGCGAAGCCTCAGGGAACTCCTGTTCAACCCTTTCGCTCGCTGCACGTATCCCGGCCTTACCACCCGTCGCTCGATGGAGGGGTTCGTGTTGCGCCAATTGCCGGGGAACTGGTCTGCGGGTCTGATTTCCGCTGAGGGCGTGCTCGAGTGCCTTCAGGCGGAGCACAGAGACCTGGCCCCGCCTACCCAGATGGATCCCACCTTGCCGGAAAGCATCCTGAACATCGAGTTCACGACCGGGCTCCACATGGTGCTGGCCTTCGATGTTCCAGCGAACACCCCGCCGGGGCAGTACACCCTGCGCACTGAGATCGAGGACGTGCTCAGCGGAAAAAGGACTCAGCAAGACCTCCAGGTGCTCGTCGAGCCCACCAAGTAGCTCTATAGACGCGGAAATTGCCGATAGCCGATCCGTTACGTTACATCAGGCCGTTGCGTCGGGGTGGCTTGCGGACGCGTCCGCAAGGGATCTGGTGAAGGGCGTGGCTCGAGTCTTCCGAATGGCTGCTCCAGGCGGGGCGGTTTGACTTAGGCTTTGCCTTGGTATAAACTTTGACTCGGTATAAGTTTCCCGGAGGTACAGGCATGATCGCAGATCGCAAACTGGCGAAAAAAGGCGGCGGCTGGCTGTTGGAGAGGCCCGAGGGCATCTTCACTCCCGAGGACTTCGACGACACCGTCCGCGAGATCATCAAGACCACCCGCACCTTCGTCGAGCGCGAATACCAGCCCGTGGCCGAGCGTCTGGAGCACGGCGAGCTCGAGCTCAACGTACCCCTGATGCGCAAGGCCGGCGAGCAGGGCCTCTTGGGCATCGAGGTTCCCGAGGAGTACGGCGGTCTCGACCTCTCCAAGACCATCTCCACCGTGGTCGCCGAAGAGCTCTCGCCCACCGGCGGCTTCAGCGTGACCTACGGGGCTCACACCTCCATCGGCACCCTGCCGCTGGTCTACTTCGGCACGCCCGAGCAGAAAGCCAAGTACCTGCCCAAGCTGGCCAGTGGCGAGTGGATCGCGGCCTACTGCCTCACCGAGCCCGGCAACGGCTCCGACGCGCTGGCGGCCAAGACCAAGGCGGTGCTCAGCGAGGACGGCAAGCACTACGTCCTCAACGGCACCAAGATGTGGATCTCCAACGCCGGTTTCGCCCACCTCTTCACCGTCTTCGCCAAGATCGATGGCGAGAAGTTCACCGCCTTCCTCGTCGAGCGCGACACCCCCGGCCTGTCCTTCGGCGCTGAGGAGAAGAAGATGGGCATCAAGGCCAGCAGCACCCGCATGGTGATCCTCGAGGACGTCAAGGTGCCTGTCGAGAACGTGCTGGGCACCATCGGCAAGGGCCACCAGATCGCCTTCAACGTGCTCAACGTGGGCCGCTACAAGCTGGGTGCAGGGGCCATTGGCGGGGCTAAGCACGCCCTGGCGCTGTCGGCCAAGTACGCCAAGGAACGCGTGGCCTTCGGCAAGCCCATCGCCCACTTCGGCCTGATCCAGCACAAGCTCGCCGAGATGGCCACCCGCATCTATGCCGGGGAGAGCGCCACCTACCGCACCGTGGGCCTCATCGACGAAGCCTTGCAGGGCAAGAGCGGCACCGAGGCGGTGCTGGCGGGCATCGAGGAATACGCCATCGAGGCCAGCATCATCAAGGTGCTGGGCTCGGAGGTGCTCGATTACTGCGTGGACGAGGGTGTGCAGATCCACGGCGGCTACGGCTACAGCGCCGAGTACCCCATCGAGCGGGCCTACCGCGACAGCCGCATCAACCGCATTTTCGAGGGTACCAACGAGATCAACCGCCTGCTCATTCCCGGCATGCTGCTGAGGCGGGCCATGAAGGGCGAACTGCCGCTGGTGGACGCCGCCACCCGCTTGCAGAAGGAGCTCTTGGAGCCCTCCTTCGACCAGCCCGACGACCTCGAGCTCGCCCAGATCGACAACCTCAAGAAACTGGTGCTGATGACGAGCGGCCTGGCGGCCCTGAAGTACACCACCAAGATCGAGGAGGAGCAGGAAATCCTGGCCACCGCCGCCGACATCCTCATCGACATCTACGCCGCCGAGTCCATGTTGTTGCGCTCGCGCCGCTTAGGGGGCGGAGTCTACGCCGACATGACCACCCTCTACCTCTACCAGGCTCTCGACCGCGCTCAATCCGCCGCCCTCGGCGTGTTGCCCCGCCTGGCTGAAGGCGACGAGATGCGCGTGATGGCCTCCGCCGTGCGTCGCCTGACCAAGCACGAGCCCACCGACCTCGTGGACCTACGCCGCCGCATTGCCCAGAAGGTGCTCGAGGCCGAAGGCTACCCGCAGCCCAGGGCTTGAGCATAGGTGTGGCCAATACCCCCGCAAAGGCGCGGGGGTATTGTATTTTTGGGGCACGTCCATCAAGCACGAAATCGCCGCATTGAGACCATCTGGGTTTCTCCTTGCGCTCCTACCGCAGCACCTGGGGTCTTCTGCTCGCGGTTATCCTGGCCTACTAAGTCATCCCAGAATGCTGTTCTCATCAATCTTCAACCCACCACGATCTACGGCATTGCGAGGAAATTCAACTCCAGTAGGTTCGTAATTTCGGGATCGGAGGGGATATCACTCAGATCGAGTTTGCACTCGAGTATAAAAGACTTGTATTTCCCAACCCTGTTGGCAAGACGACCTTCTTGAACCACTTTTTCACCTACTCCTATTGAATTGCGCTTTGCCAATAAACACCTCTGCAAGAAGTCCCCTCTCATGTCTATACCTAAAAGGGATTGATATAAGTCGGAAATATACTTCGTTTGTTCGGGCCTTATGTTCTTGACTATTGGTATCAAGGTATATAGCGCAACTATTGTTGAGTCTTGATCTCTCGCTGCGTGAATGCTTTGGTTAGCTATTTGAGGATGCTTATTGCCGAAAGATCTTTCTAAGGGAATAGTCGTGTATAACTGTCCGCGGTCCTCGCCAGGTTTGCATTTGTATCGACCACAAAACACCGTATTCATCAGGCTGCCTTTAGTGCCCAATACTCCGTTTGCAGAACTCTGAACAAGGGCAACGCCAATGAAGAGCAACACGATACCTACGGGAATCACACGCCATTGCCATTTCAAGTTCAAGCCAAGGGATTGCAGTTTCATGGCCTCAGCCACCCTCTAACCCTGGTGCTGTTGATCCGCCAGCGGGTTTCACCGCCGACGAACACCTTCTCGAGCGGGAATCTCTCCGTAACATCGGTTTCGACATTCTGCTGCACGATGGTGATGGAGTCATCGCTGACCTCACCGATGATCGCAACATGGCCGGTGGTAGAATAGTGCATTACGATCAGATCGCCCTTCTGTGGCTTTGAAACGCTGCCTTTACCAGTAAATTTTCCTACTCTGCGGTCGTAGCCGTGATCATTTACATACTGCCTGAGCCCGCGGTGATTTCCGCCGTCCTTGACTTCATCGCTAAAATAGGAGTGGGCATCCCCACGGCCCTCAAATAAGAAACCGTGTTTGTAGTAGAAATAGCGTCGGATAAATTCGACGCATTGCCACTTTAATCCAAAATCATAAATTACCTTTCCATTGGAGTCTTCCAGTTTGTTTCTTCTATTATTGTTGCCTTCGTCGCGCGCATTATAATATACAGGAATACCATCAAGTGAACCAATTTGCTTTCCCCAGTAGGGGGATTTATACCCACTCGTCCTATCCGATCTGGAAGCGTTGTTAATTTCCTCGATCAGTTGGGTATTGATCGCAATCCCTGAATTAGGCACCCATACAGCCGTAAGTCGGTAAATAGTTTCCTCCCCCCGCTCATCCTTGCCCAACCACTCCCCCTCGAGGGTCTTGGGCTTGCCCCCTGGGCTGAAACTGAGCCGCCCGTTGCGGAATTGCCGGGTCTGCCCCCGAAACTTCCCCCTTTCGTACTTGGCGGTGAACTCCACCGCGCCGTCG